>JANOVS010000244.1:0-1617 GCA_031417515.1 Hyphomicrobiales bacterium | reverse complement strand
CTCAGCGTGATGCGTGGGAAATAAGCGGCCAGCTCGTGGAATTGCTCGCGCTTCCAGATGTCCGACGGATGGTCGTGACAGTTCGCGCACTGCATCTGAATGCCAAGGAAGATGCGACATGCCTCGGCAGCCACATCTTCGTTCACGCCGCTCTGCGCGAAGATGAGTGCGGCCTCGGGGTTCTCGAAGACATCTCCCACTGCCGTGATGACGGACGTGGCCGTGGCGTTCCAGCCGACGCTGGTGTTCCATTGCTCGGCCAGCCATTTTTCGAAGTCGGCCTGCGAGAGCCGCGAGCGTGGTTCGGTGGCAGGCATGTAGATCACGTCGCGCCAGTAACGTGCCCAGTTCTTGCCGAAGTCGGGCGAAGCGAGCAACCGTTCGACGAGCTTCGTCCGCTTGCCGGAATCGGGGTCGAGGACGAAGAGTGTCACATCGCGCGGCGACGGGAGTCGCCCGGTGATGTCGAGCGACGCGCGACGCAAATAGTCTTCGTCAGTACAGATGCCGGTCGGAGTGACACTCGCTTTGGTGAGGTCCGACAAAATGAGTTGATCGACTTTCGCAGCCACTCCATTTGCGGTCGGCACCTCAACAGATCGAGACTTCGACACGCCCGGCTTGTTGGCGGCAAAGGCGTCGCTCTCAGCCAACCCAACAATCGTTGCAATCGACAAAGTCGCCACAAGGACTGGAGCTAGTGATCTCGCGACAAGTTTGGTAGCCAGAGGTCGTGACATGCGAGCTAAGAATCTCATGGAAAGGTCCTTCAAAAGATCGGCACTCGGCTGGAAAACAGGCGAGGAATTGAGGCAAGTGCGTGATTGAGCCGCCGCTTGTGGGTCGTTCTTGGGAGGTGAGACTGAAGTTCGAATCGGGGATGGGGATTGAACCCTGCCTCAAGGAAAAGTTCCGCATCCTGCAAGTTTCGTTGCCATTACCAAGCGTGCGGGAGTCGAAGTAGCCGGAACCTCTTGCCCCGGCCTTACAACTCGCAAGAGAATGACTGGAGAGGCTTGGCGGCTAAAAGACTTGCGTCGCTCTGTTGGCCAGTTCACCAGATTCCGATAACATTTCCACGAACACTTGGATTGCTGGAGTGGTTAATCTCTCCGACAGGTCATCCAGCAGCGAATGCCGTAGTCATTGAGGGCCGCAGCGACGAGTTGTGGGCAAGAGCAGCGTTAAGCAGATTCAATCGGAAAGGGTGGCAAGGTTATATGACACAAGTCCGTCTTCGAGGACGACGAGGTTTGGAAGGCCGACAAGAATTCAGCTTGGCTTCGTCCGTGGGAGCTTGGTTGATGGCGGCGGCCGGGTTGGCGATGACCGCCACGGGAGCGGCCTCAGCGGCCGATACTGCGTTCACGACCGGTTCGTCCGACGTGATCATTCAGGAAATCAACAAGCAGATTCGTGATGCCTACAAGGACAACGAAGTCGAGCCGTCTCCCGTCGCCGACGATTCCGAGTGGATGCGTCGGGTCTGCCTCGACATCAACGGCCACATTCCTTCTGTCGAAGATGTCGAAGCGTTTCTCGCCGACAAAGACAAATCCAAGCGTACCAAGCTGATCGACCGGTTGCTCGACGACCCCGCCTACACTCGCAACTGGA
>JANOVS010000243.1:0-4040 GCA_031417515.1 Hyphomicrobiales bacterium | reverse complement strand
GCCATTTGTAGGGGATTGACCAAAACCGCTTTGACCCGTTGGTATAGAACCTTCAGCGGCTTGTCCGGCTTGTCTGTCACCACCATTTTGCCGAATGTGTAGAGAATGAGGGCAAAAAGTGCTATGGGAATGGAACAGGTTACGATGCCAAGCACCAGTTCCGTGGCCGAATGCCGCCCCATGTCTGGGTAAATTTTGCCAGTGAAGACCAGCGCCAGCAAATACGCCATGCTGAAAAAAATGAAAATCGCCTGGGCACGAATGCCTTGCATGAGAAGTGAGCCAAAGCCACCCTGCGGCATCGCCATTGTTTGCAAACCAGCACGCATCAATCCACTCCCACCAAATAATTCGGCCTAACAAGGAATATCTTAAATCCTGTTAAAACCTTGGTGGGAGTTCGCCAAAATCAGCAGGGTTGTGAAAGGCTGAGCAAGCACAGTTAACAAGTCGCTAAGATTCAAGTCGGGGAACAGCTTTGGCACGCCTATGCCAAACGGCATATAGCAGCAATGCCAGCGCCAGAATCCCAGCGGCTACAAAAAAGCTCACATCAGGCGAAATCCACGTTCCCCCGGGCTGCATGAAATAGCCAAACAATTGCGCAAAAAACACCGTACCCAGCAACATGGCAATACTCATGATCGAGGAAATGCCGCCCTGCAGTTCACCTTGTGCATCTTCAGGCACCGCTTTCGACATGATAGCCGACAACATCGGATGCACAAATCCTTCAGGCCCATGAATGACGAGGAACATGACAACGACAGCAAAGCTCGACGCAAAACCATAACCCGTCGCCGCAACAACAGCAACAATCAACCCCAGAAGCACCATGTTGTTTTCACCAAACCGCTTCACCAGTGGCCCTGACAAAACGCCCTGGAAAATCGCTGTGATGATGCCGAAAGCCGCCAGCGTCAGGCCGACGATCAATTCGCTCCAGCCAAATTTGGCAATGCCCCAAAACGGCCAGATCGCCTGATAGACGGATGAGGCAAAGAAATAGATGAAGAACACCACACAGATCGGCAAGACGCCCTTGTATCTTGCAAACACTTTGAAAGTGCCAAACGGATTGGCCCTCCGCCAATCAAAGCTTCGCCGCTTTTCGGGTGGCAAGGTTTCAGGAATGACAAAATAGCCATAGACCAGATTGAGCGCCGAAACGCCGGCCGCCACATAAAACGGCACCCTCGGCCCCAACTCGCCCAACAATCCGCCGATAGCGGGCCCCACCACGAACCCCAAACCAAAGGCCGCTCCCATCAAACCAAAAGCCTTGGCCCGATTGTCTCGTGTTGTAATATCGGCAAGATAGGCATTGGCAATGACATAGGACGATCCGCAAAGCCCGGCAAACACCCGCCCGACAAACAGCCAAAACAGATTTGGCGCAAACGACATCAGAAGATAATCGATTAACAAGCCCCCAACCGCCAGCAGCAACAAGGGCCGACGGCCATGGGCATCAGACAAATTTCCCATGGTGGGTGCAAACAGAAAACTCGCCGCTGCAAAGGCAAAGAACAGCCAGCCGCCCAAGGCCGCCGCTGTGCCGATTTCCACGTGGCCAAGTTCCTGGATCAGCGCTGGCAACACGGGCATGATCAAGCCAAATCCCACCATGTCCAAAAACACCGTGATGAAAACAAAGGTTACGGCATGTTTGGAGGGCGAGGGATTTTCCATGGCTCTATAAACATCAAGAGTTCCTGCACCGCAAGTTTGCCCAGCAAACTGATGTCAGCAGCCATGCAACATTCCTGGCAAGAATCTGTTTGGCGAAGCGGCTTGGTCCGCCTAAAGCGAAGCCTCGCAAAATCTCCAGGAAAGCCAATGCCCTCAGCTCAAAACGCCCGCCACGCCATCATGGCGGTATTCCTTGTTCATGGCGTGCTGCTCGGCGGTTGGGTTACGCACATTCCGCTGGCCAAATTGCGCTTGGAAACTGGCCTTGGGTTATTCGGCATTGCGCTTTTGTCGTTCGCGGCAGGTGCGGTGATTGCCATGCCGATTGCCGGGGCGATGATCAACCGCTATGGCAGCGCCCGGGTGACATGGGTTGCCGGCATGGGGTTTTGCCTGTTCTTGTTTGGACCTGCTTTGGCACCCAGCCTGCCCCTCTTCATGCTGGGTGGTCTTGCCTTGGGGGCCAGTGTCGGCAGCATGGATGTGGCCATGAATGCCCATGGACTTGCCGTGGAGAAGGCGCTGAAAAAACCTGTGATGTCCGGTTTCCATGGTGGCTTTAGTGTGGGTGCCGCCATCGGCACGATTGGCGGTGCCTGGTTGCTGGGCCAAGTTGGACCAACACTTCAGTTGTTCCTGATCGCCGGCATTGCAGCTGTTGCGATTCTTCTATGTGCAAAATTTTTTCTGCCCGCATCCATCGACAAGGGCCTCTCTGGTTCGCATTTCGCCTGGCCCACCAAAGCCACGATTGGCCTTGGTGCCTTGTGTTTTCTCGCCCTGATGATTGAAGGCTCCGTTGCCGATTGGGGTGCCCTGATGTTGCAGGGCCGCTTTGCCATTGACACGGCAACGGCGGCCCAGGCCTTCGGCTTCTATCAGGCTGGCATGGCTGTGGCCCGCTTTTCCGGCGATTGGTTGCGCCAAAGATTTGGTGCCGTTCCCATGGTGGCTGTCAGTGCGATAATCACGGCTGTGGGAACCGGTGCGGCCTTGATCGCACCCTCCGTTACGCTTTCCCTCGTTGCATTTACCATTGCTGGCATTGGCATTGGCAATGCAGCGCCGGTGCTTTTTGCTGGGGGCGGCAGGTTGGAACCCGATGCACCGGGCCGTGGCATCGCAGCCGTCACGACCATGGGTTACACCGGCTTCCTTGCAGGACCACCCCTGATCGGCATGGTGGCAGAATTCACCAACCTGCAATGGGGCCTTGGCCTCACGGTGTTTGCCGCCTTGATCATCGCCGCCTTTGCCTCCATGGTGCGCTCAGCCGATACTTATTGAGGGGCGCGCACATGGACAATCCTGTCTCCGGCAAACACGTTTTCATCACCGGAGCGGGCCGTGGCCTGGGTGCTGCTTTCGCTGTGGTGCTTGCGGATATGGGAGCTCATGTCACGATAGCCGGGCGCAATCCTGAAAACCTTTATGCCCTCGCCGAATCCATCCGGCTGCGCACCGGCAAGGCACCACAAACCGCCATCATCGATCTCGCCGACATTTCACAGACCACCCTCTATGCCAAGAAATGCCGCGATGAAAAACGCCCGCTGGATATCCTGATTAACAATGCCGCCACCTGGCTTTCCGGCCCGATGCAATCCCATGATGCCCTCGCCATCGCCAACACAATCACCGCCAATGTTACGGGCACGTTGTTGCTGACGCGGGGCCTGCTGCCCTTGTTGCAAGCCTCCAACGCTGCCGATATCGTCAACATGATTTCCATCAGCGGCATGCCGAACGTGCCATTGCAAGGGGCCTCCGTTGCCTACATCGCCTCGAAACACGGCCAGACCGGCATGACCGAGGCACTCCGCCAGGAATTGCGCGGGCAAAACATTCGCATCACCGCGATTTTTCCACCCAACATTGAAGACATCTCGCCGCTTGATGCCAAGGCTTGGAATGCACCAAGGGATATGACCAGTTGGCTCAGCAACCGCGATGTTGTGGAAGCAAGTTTATCTAGCCTGAGCCGCGCCCGACATATCACATATGCTTCAATTGCGCTGGAAACCGCGACGAGCAATTTCCACGGGCATTGAGGGCGGCAGATCGAAGTGTATCCGTCATAGGAAAATAAACCTTGACACCGCGCGGTACTTCTGGTAGTTCATGCAATACTGCAGAACTTCAAGTTCACTTCCCCCAACAATAGTTTTGAGACCATCAGGAAAACGACGTAGGGGATTGAAAGCAGAGCAAGTCGGGGGCATCCATACCCCGCCCTGCACATGACGACGATGTGGCAATGTATCGATGTCGCTTTGAAATAATAAAGTGGACTGTCACCGTTATATGCCACAGATCAACCAGCTCCCCACCTCCGCCCTTCGGGCACC
>JANOVS010000242.1:0-20463 GCA_031417515.1 Hyphomicrobiales bacterium | reverse complement strand
AAGCTGATGACCGTTTTCAAGCCGCAACACGGGCCGCAACTGCCCCTTTACCGGAACCAGAATGCCGCGCGCCGCCGTGTAGGTTTGCGCACCCCCTGGGCCTTCATAGTCAAAAATGAATATGTGCTCGAAGGTGTTGGTTTCGCGGTTGAGGTTGTCCAGAATAAATGTGCGGCTGCCGGCCTGCATGAACACGCCTTCTTCGGCGAGATAAAAGGCATCAACGTTTTTCACATCAAACAACACGGAGCGATAGGCATAGCGCGTGTAGGGCTGAAGCCAGCCAAATATTGCGAGTGATGCAAGGCTGAACAGCAAGGTGAGCAACAGGGCTGGCCGCAGCAGTTGGTGAAGCCCCACACCTGATGCCATCATGGCGTCAATCTCGTGGTTTTTAGAAAGCTTGTTAAAGCCAAACAGCAGGCCCAAAAACAACGCAGCAGGTACAGCGGTGCCGAGATAATGCGGCACCAGATAGGCCAGCATTTCGAACACAACACCGAACGAGTTCTTCTTGCCCAAGGTAATATCCAACAAGCGCACCAGGCGCTCGGCCAACAGCATGAGCAAGCCAATGGCCATGGTCGAGACCAGGGGCAGGGTGACTTGTTTCAAAACATATCGGTCGAGCGTGCTGAGCAATGGGTTGCCGTTTGGAGTGGTTAAGGTGTTGGTTTAGACGTGTCGCAGGGCCTCGTCTATAAGCACTGGCGGAAGTCTTGTTACTGTTCAGAGTGAGTTTGGAATATTTCCTGAAATTCCGTCATTCCCGCGAAAGCGGGAAACCAGACTTTCCGCCAGCGAATTGGTTGAAAGTCTGGTTCCCCGCTTTCGCGGGGATGACGTTGTGATAGTGTGAATGCGCTTCCTGGAAAATTGGAACTTAAACAATACCGTCCCTTTGGCAACTCAGTCGGGCGAAAGCATGGCGGAACTTTGGGTTTCCACTTTTGCAGTCTGTCGATTCCATTGGCGCGTGGTCATTTCCACTTGCCAGCGATTTTGGTGCCGCCGGATATTGTAAAGATTCCAAGCCGCAGATTGATGTTTTGCATCGCCCGCCATGGAAGCAGACGGCACGCCGACAACCGGGCAGGGGCCGATACTGGTTTGCAGCCAGTTCACCATCGCTTGATGATTGTGGCCATGCAAGACCAGTTCGCAGCCTCGGGCGACGAGAACTTCCTGCAATGCAGCAGCATCGGTTAACGCCTTGCGATTGATAGCCAGACCCGGCAGGGGTGGATGGTGGATCATCAGCACACGGAAGAAACCTTGTTGCCCCAACATTTCCAACTGGTTGGAAATATCGCGAAGCTGGACAGAACCCAATGTGCCACCAGCCTTGCGATAGGGTTGAGGGCAGGCGCTGTTGCAGCCAATAATGGCGACGTTACGGCGCAACCTGACAAATGGAAAAGCAATGTCGCCCGCGATTTTGTCACTTTGCATCCATGGTGCGAAATTGGCCAAACCGTTTTCTTCCGGCACATGGACGTAAGCATCGTGATTGCCGGGCGTCATGGAAAGTTCGGTCGGGGAGCCTAGTGACTTCAACCAAGCCGCAGCCGGAGAAAACTCGTTCCATCCCGCAATGTTGACCAAATCGCCGGTGAAAGCCAAATGGTTGGGTTTGGCGGCCAAGATATCGTCGCGTATGGCGTTGGCAACTTCGGGCAGGTGCATGCGCTTGCGGCGCAAATGCCAAGACAGGGCACCGATCAGGCGCTTGCCAGAGAAATGGCCAAATATCGAGCCTTTTGGCAGCGGGCCCAAATGCACGTCGGACAGGTGGGCGAGGGCAAATGACACGGCGTTCTGGTCTTCCGTTGACTTCAAGTGAATCGGGTGCGAATGAGCCGTCTTCTAGTCTTCACTCCCTATCGGATTCAAGCATCGTGCGTGTAATCATTTTGGCCGCAGGCCAAGGCAAGCGGCTTTTGCCGTTGACAGCAGAGGTTCCCAAGGCGCTTCTGGATATTGGTGGAAAATCCCTGGTGCAAAGGCAGATTGAAGCATTTGCTGCCAATGGTCTGCAGGATTTTGTTGTCATTACGGGCTACGGCGCTGAGCGGATGGAGCAGGCCTTGGGAGTGATTGCCAAAATGCTCAACGTGTCAATCGCAACTGTTTTCAATCCGTTTTATGCCGTCGCTGACAATCTGGCGAGTTGCTGGCTGGCCCGCGATGCCATGGACCGGGATTTCATCCAGGTGAATGGCGACAATGTTTTTCAGGGTGATCTCGTCGCCAAATTGCTGGTGGCACCCATCGTGCCTGTATCTGTGGCGATCAACAAAAAAATTGGTTTTGACGCTGACGACATGAAAGTCATGCTGGATGGCGAGCGCTTGACTGAAATCGGTAAAACTCTACCCGTTGATACGGTGGACGCCGAAGCTATCGGGTTTTATGTTTTCCGTGAAACGGGGATCAAGGCCTATCGCCAGGAGTTGGAATTGGCCTTGCGTGATCCACAGGGGCTGCGCCGCTGGTTTCCGTCGGCGGTTGGGTCTCTTGCGAAGAAAATGCATGTCTCAACCATTTCCATCACTGGCCTGCGTTGGGCCGAGGTGGATTTTCCGGTGGATTTGCAGCAGGCCAGGCATTTGGTTTCAAGCTGGGGCTAAGCGCCTTTGCAAGATTTGTTCGGCCAATTGGTGGTCGGATGGCTTGTCAACATCGATGGCGGCTTCGGCAAAGGGCATGAAAACCGGTGCCACCTTTATGTCGAGCTTTTTGGACATCAATCCAAATGCCCGCTCCGGCGTGAGTGTGCCTGCAACGAAGTGGAACAGCGGTGCCAGGCCAAATGCCGCCACCAGTTTCCACGGCTTCTTGCGATTCTTTTCCAATTCTTGCCAAGCTTCAAGCATGCGCAAGCCCTTGGCATTCATCACCGCAAACAAATTGCAGCCTGAAACCCGCGTGCCACCCAGATTGAAATAGGTGCGTTTGGTTTGAGGATAGCTGGCGGCAATGGTTTCCCGTGTGGCCAATCCTGCCAGCACATCGGCACCACTGGTTTCTGCAGTTGCAAGAAAATGCCGGATCATTGGAGGTGTCAACAGGGGGTGATCGCCCGTTGTGATGAGCACTGGATAGGTGCCAATCTCCAAGATGGCTGCGATGGCTGAGGTTGGAGCGGAATTGCCTGACTTTAGAACATGAATATGTGATGCTATACCACCAGCGGCAATCACGGCGGCATTCTGGTCATCTATCGAGACTTGGTATGGCTTGGCAATTGCTGTGCCGGACAGCGCTTCGATGACCCAAGCCAACATGGGTTTTCCGGCAATCGGCAGGGCGCATTTGTGGGCAATGCCAAAGGCTTTTGCCATGGGGTCATCCGGGCCACGGCCAGCAGCCAGAATCACGGCCCGCCAAATGATGTGTTCCATCAGAAATTTTTCTCATAGATGCGGTAGGTTTTATAGGGGATGCCGCCGAAAGTTTCGATGAGTTTTCGAACCGGAAAATTGTCTTCCAGAATCCACGACAACTCCCCCGACTTGCCGCCGCGCTTATGGTGATAGCTGTGGGCTTCATCGATGACCAATGTTGAAAGCGACGATCCGACAAGCGTGTTGTGGAACTTGCGCCGCACACCCATCAGCGGCATGCGATAGGTATCTGGTTTCTTGCGCAACACCCTGACCGCAAGCTTGGCCCAATTGAACGGCAGCAGCCTGCCATTCATGCCGGCAATATATTCATTCAGGTTCGGCAGGGTTACAACGAAAGCAGCAGGCTCGCCCCTGTAACTCGCAATGTAGCCAAAATTGTTGTTGACCAGAAGTTTGAGATCATTGCCCAGCTTGTCCAACTCGGCTTCTGTCCATGGCACGAAGCCCCAATTGCTTGACCATGCATCGTTGAAAATATCTCGGATCAAACGGATTTCGTTTTTCATGTCCTTGAGATTGATTGGGCGGATGGAAAAATCACTGTTGGCATTAATGCGTTTTCTCAACTTGTGCAAAACAGCGGGTTGATCAGCGAATGTATAATGATAGGCAATGACATCCTTGGCTTTGGTGAAGACAAGTTCTTCGAGGCGCTGGGCTGCATATCGTGCGCCATGGGGCATCATCATGTTGGGTGGTGCATCGAAGCCATCAATCAACAGTCCCATTTCATCATTGATGGAAAAATTGAATGGCCCCAACATGCCACTGCGACCGCGTGCTTTTAACCAGTCTTGCGCCGCAGAAGTCAGCGCTGCATAAACCAAGGGTTCATCAATCGCGTCAAGAAAGCCAAACATGCCTTTGTTATCGCAGTGTATTTCAAGGCGAAGACTATCATCCTGTGCAGATATGCGACCGACGGGCCTTGCGCCGATATAGGCCACAAACAGTTGTGCTTCTGCATGCTGGAAGTAGGGATTCTTCTTGCGGTTCAAATGGTCCAGGCGTTCGAGAAACAACGGCGCAACCCAATGTGGATCGCTGGCGTAGACCACGTGGGGCACTTGAAGAAAGTCTTTCAGGCCCTGTTTGTCTGTCACAGGTTTGACTATGATATTGTTCATGTTGTTTTGTCTTAAAAAAATGTTTTGAAGTTTTGCCCCACCTGGCGGAAAAGTCCTCGACTGGAATCCGCACTCCCTTAGGACTGATAGATGACCGATACAAGCATCAGAAAAATCGAAGCCGAAACGCTGAAGACTGAACGCAGCATGATTACAAGATTGCAACTTGCTGTCATGAAACCCATCATGCGGCAAGTCCGGGGCATGACACTCGGTTCAAGAGTTGCAGTTATCGATGAGCGTCAAAGGTTCTTGCTGGTAAAGCCAACCTATCTCAAAGGTTGGATATTGCCGGGAGGAGGAGTGGAGAGGGGGGAGACCTGTTTGACGGCTGCCTTACGAGAACTTGTCGAAGAAGCAGCAATTGTACCGGAGGGTGCGTTGGAATTTCGCGGCATTCATTCCAATCATGCAAATTTCCCTGGCGATCACCTGTTGTTTTATGTGTGCAGGAAGTTTGTGCAACGCCCGTTCAAGGGTAATCTCGAAATTGCTGCGGCGGAGTTTTTTAATGCCGACACATTGCCCGACATTGTTGACGGTGGATCGCGCCGGCGCATTCAGGAACTGGTTTCCGGCTCTGAACCTTCACTCGATTGGTGACCGGACTGATGCCGTGCTTGACGGACGCTCAGCTCGCCGCTAGGAGCGCATGATGATGAACAACGACATGCAGCTGTTGCGACGAGGACAAGCCGTTTCATAACGGGCAGAATTTTCCGCCCGTTGGTTGTCCCCCTACATTTTGTTTTCAGGTAGCATCATGTCCCAAAACTTTACGCCATCGCCTGCACTCGCTGCGGATTTTCCACTCATCGACCACTTGCTTGATTTGTCGTTTGGCCCCACCCGTCGGACCAAAACCTCCTACCGCTTGCGGGAAGGTGCTACGGCGGTAGATGGTCTGTCTTGGGTGGTGCGTGACGAAGAATTAGGGATCGTCGGGGCGATCAGTTTTTGGCCACTGGCGATTGGTGCGATCGGAATACCTGCCCTGTTGCTGGGGCCGCTTGCGGTGCATCCCCAACGTCAGAACAAGGGCATCGGCCTTGGATTGATGACGCACGCGCTTGGATTGGCAAAGTTACAAGGTCACAAGCTGGTCATTCTGGTGGGTGATGCGCCCTATTACGGACGCGTCGGATTCAAGAATGTTCCGAAGGGAAAATTGCTGTTTCCTGGTCCGTTTGATGAAGCGCGATTGCTGTATCTGGAGCTGCAGGACGGTGCGTTAGATTTTGCCCATGGATTGGTCGTGGCGGCGCATCGGTTAAGGTAGACAAAGTTGTTACGCTTCCCCCACCTCCGGCGCGTCGCGCCACCTCCTCCCCGATGAAGAATCGGGTTGGAGGGTGAATTTAGGCACCGACCTCAAACTTCTGCCTTCCAACCCGCGCCTTTTCGCGGGGAGGAGGTGGCCGAAGGCCGGAGGTGGGGGCCTCTGTTGTGTACTACCGGCCTTCCCTGAACCACATGCCAGTAATGGCCAACAGCAAGAGGGCCAGACTGGCCAATGTTGCAAACAACGGAATCTCGCGAATTGAAGTGACGCGATATTGGCCGTTATCCTTGATGCCGGCCCAGCCGCTGCCTGCCATCAAACTGCTGGGTTTGGTTTTGGTGAAGCGGGGTAAACCGTCTTCAATCCAGAACGCGCCGCTGCGGGAGGCTGCAACAATTGCGGCAATTTTTTCTGGTGTGGCCCGGACATCAGAAGATTCCTTGGCGTCGGTTGCGCCAATCACCGCAAGGGTCGTGAGTTTGCCGTCAGTTGCCGTGTAGAGACCGGGAGTCTTCATGGGAACGCGGGCTGCGAATAATCCGGGCGTGGTTTCTTTCAGTTCCAGCTGTTGCAAACTACCGTCGGGACCTTTGAGTTCGACAATTTCTGCCGTGTCGGCAAGTGTGCGGCGTTCGATCAGAATGTTCTGGCCCTCTTGCCGCGCCAGCAGGGCTTCCTCTTCAAGGTCCGGTTCTTTCATCAGCCAATGGGCAAGGCGGCGCAGCAATTCGATTTGCGGGCCGCCACCTTCATAACCCCTGGCCCACAGCCAGCCATGATCGGAAAGAAACTGCGCCACCCGACCTTCACCCACGTGGGCGAGCACCAGCAATGGTTTCTGGTCAGGACCTTCCATCAGCGTGTTGGCTTCGGGCGTGGCGTTGGCATTGATCACCCGGAACCAGCGACCCCATGTTGGTGCGGTCGTGGCATTGTTGCTGCCTTGCAGACCTTGGCTGACGGGATGGCGAAATCCTTCTTTCGTCACTTCGGGTTTAAAGGCCTGTTCGGTGATTTCGCCTGTTGGGGTGGCTGGCATGATGTCGGCCAAGGGCGTTGAAAACAGCCCGTCGATGGCCGCGAGATCAGGGCCCGAAGAAATCAGCACGGCCCCACCTTCGCGCACATAGTTGCTGACGTTGGCCAGATAGCTGTCAGGTAAAATAGATTGCATGCGGTAACGGTCGAAGATCACCAGATCAAAGCCCTTGATCTTGTCGAGGAACAATTCGCGGGTTGGAAAGGCGATGAGCGAAAGTTCTTTCGTCATGGTGCCATCCTGTTTTTCAGGGGGGCGCAAAATTGTGAAATGCACGAGATCAACTGCAGCATCGGATTTCAGCAGGTTGCGCCAGGTGCGCTCGCCGGGGTGGGGCTCGCCTGACACCAGCAAAACCCGCAAGCGATCCCGAATGCCCTTGATCTGCACCAACGCCTTGTTGTTGGTCAGGGTGACTTCATTCTCACGCGGTGCAGCTTCGATTTGCAAGAGGTTTTGTCCTGCGTGATCGATGGCGACTGACAGGGTGTGTGGCATGTTGGGCGCAAGTTCCAGCAGGCTTTCTTCACCGTTGGGCAGGCGTAGCGTGATTGCGATGGTACCCGTCGTGGCGGGCGTATCTTCGATATGGAATGTCACGTCCTGAGGCTGACCGGTGATGGCAAAGCGCGGTGCCTGATCGATGACAACCCGCCGATCTGTTTCTTTCTTGCTGCCTGACAACAGAGCCTGTATCGGACCTTTGGCAAGTAGCGGGCTGAGCTTTGCCGGCACATCATGAATCTGGCCATCGCTGATGATAATGGCACCGCCGTAGCGTTCGGCGGGAATGCGCTCTACCAGTTTTTCAAGAGCCGCAAAAACCCGGGTGCCATCGCTGTCGGCGGTGGTGCCAGTGATTGTTCGGGCCAAACGCATTTCCGTATTGCCCAAAGCAGCCAGGCGCTTTTCCACTTCGGCTAGGGCTGAAGCTGTTTGTTCACGCCGCTTGCCGATGTTCTGGCTGTCGCTGTCATCAATGACTACAGCAACAATATCACTGAGCGGCTGTCGGTCTTCGGTTGAAAACAGCGGATTGGCAAGTGCTGCCAAAACCAGCCCCAATGAAAACAACCGCAAAGGCCAGCCGCGTCGGCGCAGGTAAACCAGGCCAAGTGCCAGCAATCCGGCGACCCCACACAGGCCCCAAAACAAGGGCCATGACAAATACGGCTGAAAGCTCAGGCTGAAGCCGCTCATTGTCCCAATCTTTCCAGCAAGGCCGGCACATGCACCTGATCGGCTTTGTAGTTGCCAGTCAGGGCATACATCACGACGTTGATACCAGTGCGAATGGCAAACTCCCTTTGCCTGTCAGTGCCCGGCACAACGGCGTAAAGGGGCTGACCCGCATCATCGATGGCCCAGGCCGCGGCGTAGTCGTTGGAGCCGATGATGATGGTTGAAACACCGTCAGCAGTGCCGGGAGAGGCACCTTCGCCGTCAGACTCGGATTCGACCCAAGGCCTTGGCCCTTCAAAGCGACCGGGAAAATTGTCGAGCAAATAGAAGCTGCGGGTCAAGACATGCTTGTCAGGGGTTGGCTCAAGCGGTGGCAAGTCAAGGTTTTGCAACAAGTTGCGAATGGCACCACCACCCTCCGACGTGCTGACACCGCCATCGCGTGTATCAAAGAATATCGTACCACCGTTTTTGAGATAAGTTGCAACCTTGGTGCGGGCGATATCGCTCAACGGCACTTCGGCATCGCGCACCGGCCAGTAGAGCAGGGGGTAGAAAACAATTTCGTCTTTTTCAATGTCGATGCCATTGGGCTCGGCGAGAACTGCCGAGGTTCTGTCGGTGACGAAAATCGTCAGGCCGCGCAGTCCCGTGCGGCTGGTTTCGTCAATATCGGCGTCTCCGGTTTTGACATAGGCCAAGCGGCTGTTGAGTGCGGCCTGCATGTCGGCATCAGCAACGGGGGAATCTTGCGCATTGGCGGGTGGCGGTGACAATGGAACGAGTGCCAGCAACACCAATGCTGCAAGGGCAGGTCTGGCGCGGCGCAAACCGCCACCCAGCAAGAGCGTGGCCAAGCAATCAAGCAGGAACAAAACTGCAGCAGCAGCAAAAACTAACGGTGCCAGGTTGCGACGGGGCTGGGCTTCATAAGCTTGCAAAGTCGCGCCAGACAATGTGGCGGGCAGGGCTTTCAAGTCCCCGGCATCGACGCCAAGATTGATGGCGCGTTCGCGGCCTTGTCGCACGTAAAGACCGGGAGCCTGGAAAGGCAGGGGATTGTCAGATTCCATATCGACGGCCGCAATGGGTGGTGCATTGCCATCGGCGGAAACCAATTCTCCGTTGCCCGCCAACAACAGTCGCGGAACGTAAAATGGATCAGCGGCAGCAGCGGTGCTGGTTGATGCGGCGGTGGCATCCAGCCCTGCCACTTTTTGCAACATGGCCAGAAACAGGCCAGACAAAGGCAGGTTCGACCAGTTGGCATTTGATGTGACATGGAACAGAACGATCAGGCCCTTGCCGCGCTTTTGGGCGGTGACCAAGGGTGTACCATCAGTCAGGCTGGCCCAGGTGCGGTCAGATATTTCAGGGTCGGGTTCAGCAAGGACTTGCCGCGTCACCGTGATTTTTGGATCGATCACCAGTCCTGCAAAAGGGCTGGCTTCAGGAAAAGCCACAAGGCCCTGGGGCACATCCCAACTCAAGGCGCTGCCCAAAGTTCGGTCACCTTCGCGCAATTTCACTGGCAAAAGATCGTCGGTCGCCGCAGCCAAGCGGGGGCCAGCAAAACGCAGGAGAATGCCACCACCATTGATCCATTGTTCAAGCCGATCTCTGGTTTGATCAGGGAACTGGCCAATGTCCGCGAGCACCAACATGGACAATCCAGAATCCATCAGGCTGGAAAGTTCAGCATCAGTCTGCGGTTCATAAAGTTCAGCAAAGGGTTCAAGGCCGCGGCGCAAATAGTGCAGCGGCGAGAGAAGTGGTTGGGCCTGTTCGCGGGTTTCGTTGCCTTGCAGGGCGATGGTGCGTTTGCGCCAGCGGTCGTCGAATAATTGGCGGGCCCCGGCGTGGGCTTGTCCTGATATGCCAATCGACTGAATTTCATTGCGCAATGTGGTGGGCAAGTTGATGACCACCTGCTTTTCGTCTGTGCCTGCAAACTCAACAGGCAGTTCCAGCAGCGTGCGGCCGTTGATCGCCTGCACGACAACACTTGTGGGAACGCTTGATTGTGAAGCGGGCTTTAGCACTGTGGTTGTGATGTCATTTCCCTGCACAGCCAACTTGCTCAACGCGAGGGGCAGATTTTTGGTGTCTGGAATTGTCACGCGCAATTGTGCCGCCGGAAACAGCTCGCGCAGGCCATCGACGAATTTTTGTCCGCCAGCGGCTTCAAGTCCATCGCTCAGCCAAACAACTGATGAAACGTCTTTGACGGCAGCATCGCGCAGTTTTGCCAGCAAGGCCTGCCGATCAGTGAATTGCGCCACCGGCTTCAGCAATCGGGCGGTCTCCAAGGCATCGCGGGCGGGTTCAGCAATTTTGCTGATTGGCAGGGCTGTTGGGGCTGTGCCAGTCAAAGTCACGGCACTGCCTTCAAGCCTGGCCTGTTCCAAAACGTCTTGTAGAAAAGCTTTGTGCCTTTCCCAATTTGCTGCTGCTGCCCAGCCATCGTCAACAATCACCAGCCGGTGGCCCGTTGGCAAAATGCTGCCGCCTTTGGGTTGCAGAAACGGTTGCGCAACGGCGAGAATGAACAATGCCGCCAGCGCCAATCGCAATAGCAATAGCCACCAGGGTGTTTTGTCAGGGGTTTCCTGTTGATTGGGAAGTCCCAGCAAAATGCGAACGGGTGGAAATGCCAGTTGCCTCGGGCGGGGCGGGGTGAAGCGCAGCAACCACCAAATGATCGGCAGAGCTATCAGCCCCAATAAGGCCAGCGGGGTGCCAAAGCCAAGGGCTTGCAGAAATCCATTCATGGTCGAGCACCCGCCATGGCAACCCGCGCCGCATTCAATGCGCCACTCACCCGCAGATGCAGCGGCAACAGACATTGGGCGGGGGTCTGGTCAGTGCGGTGGACAATAAATGTCCAGCCGAGGGAACTGGCCAAATCGCGCACTGCCTGGCGATGATTGAGAAATGCCTTGGCATAATCCACCCGCAGGTCTTCGGTTTTGCGGGCGAGATAGGAAGCTGGCATGTCCAGTCCCTTGAATTCGATGCGGCCATCAAACGGCAGCGATTCCTCTGCCGGATCGCTGATTTGTACGAGATGGCCTTGAATGCCGGTTGCCGCTAATCGCGTCAGGGATTGCCGCAACTCATCAAGGGGATCAAGGAAATCCGAAATCAGCAGGGCCGCCGCACGTTTTTGCAAGGGCTGGCTTTGCGGCAAATTTTCAGGCCTGGGCGCTGAAACCCATTCGGCCAGCCGCTGCAAGGCCATGCGGCCATGGCCTGCCCGGTGCGGCGATCCCAAGGCTCCCACCCGTTCATGACCGCGCACTGCGAGGCTTGCTGCAGCAATGGCGAGGAGTTGCGCCCGTTCCATTTTGCTGATTGTTGCGAGATGGGATTGATAGCGCATGCGGGGCGATGCATTGGCCCACACCCACAAAGTGTTGGCGCTTTCCCATTCGTTTTCCCGGATGTAAACCTTGTCGCCCTTGGCGGAGCGGTGCCAATCGACGCGGGCTGTGGAGTCGCCAAAACTGTAGGGGCGGTATTGCCAGAAGCTTTCCCCGGCCCCTGCAGTCTTGCGACCATGCACACCAAGGATTACTGATGCCGCAATTTTTTCTGCCCGCACCAGAAGAGGCGGCAGCGCCGAAGACAGCGCTTCGCCGGTTTGTTGAAGACGCAGGGAAGTTTGTGCGACAGTCAACCGACTTGCTCCAAACGCAGCAACTGGACCTTTGATTTCAACATGCGTTTAAGCCAGCAGTTTTTTCAAATGGCTGATCATGTCAGCCATGGTTTTGCCATCGGCGCGGGCCTGGAAATTCAAGGCCATGCGGTGTTTGAAAACCGGTTCCAACAAGGCTGCCACATCGTCGATGGAAGGTGTGAGGCGGCCATCAATCAAAGCCTTGGCGCGGGCCCCCAGCATCAAAGCCTGACTGGCGCGGGGCGATGGTCCCCAGGCAATGCATTCATTGATCAGCGCATCGGCATCGGGGCCGGGACGGGCCGCACGCACCACACGCAAAATGGCTTCAATAACCTGTTCACCCACGGGCAAGGTGCGGGTCAAGCGTTGCGCCGCCACCAGATCAGTTGCTGACATGACAACCTTGGCTTCGGCTTCTTCATTGCCGGTGGTTGAAAACAACATGCGGCGCTCGGCATCAAGCGGCGGATAGGTGATGTCAACCTGCACGATGAAGCGGTCCAACTGGGCTTCCGGCAGGGGATAGGTGCCTTCCTGCTCAATCGGGTTTTGGGTTGCCAGCACATGGAAGGGGTGGGGCAAATCGTGTCTCGCGCCTGCAATCGTTACATGGTGTTCCTGCATGGCTTGCAAGAGTGCTGATTGGGTGCGCGGCGAGGCGCGGTTGATTTCATCGGCCATCAGCAACTGGCAAAACACCGGGCCTGGCACAAAGCGGAAAAATTTGCGGCCCTTTTCATCTTCGTCCAATACTTCTGAACCCAAGATATCAGCAGGCATCAGGTCGGGCGTGAATTGCACGCGCTTTTCATCAAGGCCCAACACGCGGCCAAGGGCTGCGACCAATTTGGTTTTGGCGAGTCCGGGTGCTCCAACCAGCAAAGCATGGCCGCCCGCCAGAATGGCAACCAGACAAAGGTCAATCACCTCTTCCTGGCCATAAACCACGTCTTTCAAACTGGCGCGGGCACGGGCCAATTGTTCGGTGATTGTTTCAAGTTCTCTAACGGATTTTGTTGCGACGGTGCTGCTGGCCATGACTCTTGCGATTTCTTCCACTATATATTTGTTATGTCAATTCTTCGAACCGAACCAATCCTGATGGCGCAGCATGGCGCAAACATGGCGGCTTTGCCCGATTCTGACTTGGGAACGCAATGATGGCGACAAGTCGCGATGCAAGCAATCCCTTGGCGGGATTAAATGAAATTCATAATGGCGGCAAAGCCTTGCCGCCGGTGCACTTGTGGAATCCGCCGTTCTGCGGTGATATCGACATGCGGATTGCCGCTGACGGCACCTGGCACTACATGAAGTCGCCAATCGGCCGCAAACCGCTTTACACCTTGTTTTCAAAGGTTTTGCGACGGGATGCCGATGGCAAATACTATCTCGTCACGCCTGTGGAAAAATGCGGGATTGTGGTGGATGATGCGCCTTTTCTCGCCATCCGCATGACTGTTTCCGCCCGGGGAAGGGCCCAAAGCATCAGTTTTGAAACGAATTGCGACGATCAGGTGACAGTCAATGCCGCGCACCCCTTGCGTTTTGTTGATGAAGCAGAAACCCAAGGCTTGAAACCATACGTGCTGGTGAGGGCCAATCTGGAAGCGCTGGTGAGTCGTGCGCTGTTCTATGATCTCGCAGGCTTGGGTGTGGTTGAAGGTAAATGGTTTGGCGTCTGGTCGGGGGGAGAGTTTTTTCCGATGAAACTTGCGGCCGAGATCGGCATTTCCTGATGCCAGCGGTTGCTGATTTTGTTGAACGTGCAACAAGCAAGCTGCGCCAGGAAGCACCGCTGTCGTGGAATCGCGGCGACCGTGAAATGCAGAACAATGCGCAATTCATGGCTGAAGGCGTTGTGCCCAAACATGCGGCGGTGCTGGTGGGGCTGGTGCCGCGCGATGGCGAACTGCATCTGCTGTTAACGCAGCGTCATGCCGGACTGAAAGCCCATGCAGGCCAGATTGCATTTCCGGGCGGGCGCATTGACGAAGGTGAAACACCTTTGCAAGCCGCATTGCGCGAGGCCCATGAAGAGACTGGTATTGAAGGCCAGTTCATCCGCCCCTTGGGCTATCTTGAAGGTTATGTGACGGGAACCGGATTTTTTATTTCTCCCGTTGTTGCCATTCTGCAAGAAGGATTTTCATTAACGCCGCAAGCCGATGAAGTGGTCGATATTTTCGAGGTGCCACTCGGTTTTTTGATGGATGCCAGAAATCGCCAAACACTGTTTCGCGAATCTGGCGGCAAAACCTGGCGCTATTATTCCTATCCCTTTGAAGGTCGCAACATCTGGGGTGCCACGGCTGGCATGATCAAGAATTTGGGGGACATGCTTTATGGCCCGCAAAGTTGAGCTGCCAAGTCTTGCCAATGAACCTTGGCTCAAAGACAAGCACCTGCAAAAGGTGATATCGGTTTTGAACAATGAAGATGGCGAGGTGCGTGTGGTGGGTGGGGCCGTGCGCAATGCCCTGCTGGGGCTTCCGGTTGCTGACGTGGATATTGCAACGACCCATTTGCCTGACGCCGTGATGCGGCTTTGCAAGGCTGCGGGCTTTGGCGTGCATCCCACGGGCATCGATCATGGCACTGTTACAATCACTCATGGATCCGGCGTGTTCGAAGTCACGACATTGCGCCGTGATGTTGCAACAGATGGACGTCGCGCCATGGTGGAATACAGCAGGGACTGGGCTGAGGATGCCAGCCGCCGTGACTTTACAATGAATGCAATCTATTGCGATGAAAGTGGAAAATGTCACGATTATACAAATGGTTATCGCGATATATTAAATCGGAAGGTTAAGTTTGTCGGCGCTGCTGATGTGCGCATTCAGGAGGACTACCTGCGCATTTTGCGGTTTTTCCGTTTTCATGCAGCATACGGAGTCGGCACCCCTGATGCGCTTGGTCTTGCGGCATGTGTGGCATTGAAAAGCGGATTGAAAACACTGTCGGTCGAGCGCATCCGGCAAGAATTGTTGAAGCTGCTCGCCGCCCCTCGTGCCGTTCAAACACTGAAATTGATGGCAGACATTGGCGTGCTGGGAATTATTATTCTGTATACGGATGAATGGCGGGTTTTGCAGCGTCTGCCAGCAGATGCCGTGCTGAGGTTGTTTGTGCTGGCCCGCGATCCGGGCAACCTGCAAGATGCCTTGCGTCTTTCCAATGTGCAGGCCAAGCGGTTGAACACAATGGCTGGCTTGCCCAATATTTCACCGGCTTTACGGGAACGCGAACAGAAGGCGGTGTTATATGAGTTGGGAGAAGAAGCTTTCAATGATGCCGTCCACCTCAGTCTGGCGCGGAGCAAGGACAAGCGGGATAGCCCCGATTGGCGTCAGCTTTTGCAGCTGCCAAAACGCTGGTCAGTGCCAAACTTCCCGGTCAAAGGCGATGATATCAAGGTTCTCGGCATTGCCGCTGGTCCGCAGCTTGGAAAAATCTTGCGCGATCTTGAAGACTGGTGGTTGGCAAGTGATTTCAAACCGGGCAGGGAAGAGTTGCTGCAACATCTGAGGAGCCAATATGGCGAATGATATTCCAGATATCTTGGGCATGGTAACGACAGGTCGCGGTGCGCCGAAGGTTGAGAAGGGACAACCTGATCCCACTCGGCTGCTTTCCGGCAAGCGGCTGACCCAGACCTGGAACCATTGGCAGGGTGAGGACGAGAGGCTTTATTGTGGCATCTGGGAGTCAACGCCGGGAAAAGTGATTGTCAGTTACGACGAATGGGAATTCTGCCATATCATGTCAGGTGAAGTTGTGTTGCGCAAAGAAGGTAGCCGCAAATCGTGGCGCTTCAAGAAGGGCGATGCCTTTATCATCCCGGCAGGTTTCAAGGGCACCTGGGAGACAGTCAAGAAATTGCGCAAACATTATGTGATCTTGATGCCGAAATGAATGCAACTCCCAAAACCGTTTTGATCACGGGATCGGCCAAACGCATTGGCCGCCAATTGGCGCTTGATCTGGCTGGTGCTGGCTATGACGTTGCTGTGCATTGCAACACATCGCGGCCAGAGGCCGAAACCGTTGCCCGCGAAATCATCGCCAAGGGACGCCGTGCCATTGTCGTGCAAGGTGATCTGGCGGATGTGCAAACGCCGGAGCGGCTGGTGGCGGAAGTAACCCACGGGCTTGGTCCGCTGACGACACTCATCAACAATGCCTCGATTTTTGAACCGGATGAAGTGGGTGGCATTTCACCGGAAAGCTGGTCCACCCACCAGGACACAAATTTGCGGGCCCCCATCATGTTGGCCCAGGCCTTTGCCGAGGCTCTGCCTGACGACCTTCACGGCAATATCATCAACATCATTGACCAGCGGGTGTGGAAACTCAATCCGCGTTTCTTCTCTTATACCATGTCCAAAACCGGCTTGTGGACAGCCACCCGCACGCTGGCGCAAGCCTTGGCTCCGCGCATCCGGGTCAATGCCATCGGCCCCGGTCCTGCCTTGCCTTCGATACGCATGGATCAGCGCGAGTTCGACAAGCAGGCGCGGTTGACGTTGCTGGGGCGCGGCACGTCGCCTGCGGAAATCAGCGAAGCCGTAAAATTCATATTGTCCCAACCGGCGTTGACGGGCCAGATGATTGCGCTCGACGGCGGGCAACATCTGGTCTGGCAAACGCCAGATATAGTAGAGGTGAATGAATGAGCAAAAAGCCAATGATTTCCCATCATGTCGCCTCCGCCAAGGCGCGGGTGCGGCATGTCTTTGTGCGTGACCTTGAGTGTCAGGCGCTGATCGGCATCTATGACCAAGAGAAAATCAAACCCCAGCGCATTATCGTTAACATTGATCTATCGGTGCGCGAAACTGATGGCCCGATGAGCGATGAAATCAGCCATGTGGTTTCCTATGAAATCATCGCCAAAAAAGTCGAAAGCATTTTGGCCGAGGGACATATCAATCTGGTTGAAACCCTGTGCGAAAAAATCGCCCAGTCCTGTTTGAAAGACAAGCGCGTGTTGGCGGCAAGGGTGCGGGTGGAAAAGCCTGACATCATTCCCAATGCCCGCAGTGTGGGTGTTGAGATTGAACGGGGGCGTTAGCGGAAGAGGATTTGGACTTTGTCGGTTGGCAGATAAATTACATTGCGGCCATTTTTGACTTTGCGGAGGTAGGATTTTTCGACAAGCTGTTTCAGATCAGTTACGGCGCTGATATAGCCAATTTCGGCATTTATATTGTGATGCTCGGCGACGCTGGTGTGGTTCATCTCGCCTTGATGAAGGTATTGCATTAGTCTAATTTGACGTGCGTTAAGGCCAATTCCACCCTGTACGAGTTCGACGCGTTCCCTATTTTCTGCAATTTTCGACTTCAAATAGATTTGCAGATGCTGTCGCGCAAGTTTCAGTTTTTCAATATTGTATTGAATGAAGTAGTTGAGATCGTAATCATCCTGCTCTGAATTGATGTAAGCCATGGCATATTGCTTTGGCGACTTCAGGATGCGCTCCGACAGGGACAAATATGAAAATGCCCAGTATCCCTTTCTGAGCATGTACCAATAGAAGACGATGCGTGCGAGACGACCGTTGCCATCCTCGAATGGATGCAGAAGCCCAATCCAAAAATGCAACATTATGGCTTTGATCAGGGGATGGATAAAGCTCGAACCGTCTTCGTCATTTGCGAAATCAATGAGTCGCCGTAACTGCTCTTCAACAAATTCTCTGTCTGGCGCCACATAAACAACAGTTACTTCGTCCCAAGGCAAGATTTTGAGACGGTTGCCCTTTGCGTCAAAAGTGTCTCTAAGTCGCCCTTCAAGTTTTGCTTCGGACAACGTACCTGCTGTAACTTGTCGATGCAAGTCAAAGAGTAGGTCTAGTGTTAGACTTTGATGCTTGGCGGTTTCTTCTATCCAAGTCATCGCTGCGTGATTGTTTACAATCATGCGTTCGCTTTTGTCTTTGGGCAGGCGACCTTCTCGCAACATCTGCCGTGCTGTTTCGCGGGATGTATTGGCACCTTCAAGTTTTGAGGATGCAATTGACTCTTCAATCAGATTTCGGCGGATGATCTGGCGTTTTTCTGCTTCGTTGAAATCGGAAATGCCAAGCAAGTTTCCACCGAGTTCAAGATCAACTTCGTGGAGGAACTGAATGTGTGCGCCTTTGTCATAACTGTAGTTAAATAATTTTTGGTCTATGATGTCTGTTTCGACATTCTTGTGTTTTCGAAGAATTTTTATTGTTTTCCAAATTTTCTCTGGCCGAGGCTGCGCCCAGCTTTTTTTCCGTAGTTCATCCCAAGAATAGTAGTGTTCTCGGGCCTTGAGAAGGCCATTGTAGTTAGATGTTTCTACCTGGTCTGCCGGACTTGCAACATCCATTGGCCGTTGAATTTTAAATGTTTTTTCCATTTTATTTAGCTAATACATTCAATGTTGTATGTTTTTTGAATGCATTTTGAACCTTTGTCAATAGGTATAATTTTGAACCTTTTCTGTACCTATCCTATACCTATTCTATACCTGTCGTTTTCCAGCCCTGACTTCCGCTAAACTCCCGCCATGACTGATTCACCTTCCCCTTCCGGCCCTGATATCATCCGGGATTTCGTCACGCGGCTTCCCCTGAAGCCTGGCGTCTATCGCATGTTCGATGCCGAGGGCGGTGTCATCTATGTGGGCAAGGCGCGGAACCTCAAGAACCGGGTTTCGAATTATGCGCGGGGGCAGGGGCATAACAACCGCATTGCCCACATGATTTCGCTGACGCGGAACATGGAGTTTGTGGTCACAGGAACCGAAGCCGAAGCGCTGCTGCTTGAATCCAACATGATCAAGAAGTTGAAGCCGCGCTTCAACGTGATGCTCAGGGACGACAAGAGTTTCCCCTATATTCTGATTGCGCGGGATCATGCCTCGCCGCAGCTGACCAAGCATCGTGGCGCCCGCAACCGACAAGGAAATTACTATGGTCCTTTTGCGTCGGCGGGAGCGGTCAATCATGCCATCAACACCATGCAGAAAGCCTTTCTGCTGCGCACCTGCACGGACTCGTTTTTCAACAACCGGACCCGGCCCTGTTTGCTGCACCAGATCAAGCGCTGTTCTGCGCCATGCGTGAAATATATTTCGCCTGAAGATTATCTGGTGCTGGTGCAGGAAGCTGAAGTTTTCCTGGAAAAAGGCGGCGGGCCAGTGAAGGCTGAGCTTGCGGCCAAAATGGAAGAGGCTTCCAACGCGCTGGATTTTGAAACGGCGGCGCGATACCGGGATCGTATTCAGGCCATGAGTTTTGTCACGCAGACGCAAGGCATCAACCCGCAGGGGGTGGATGAAGCCGACGTGTTTGGCATTGCCCAGGAAGGCGGCATTACGTGCGTGCAGGTTTTCTTTTTCCGCTCCGGCCAGAACTGGGGCAACCACGCGTATTTTCCGCGCACGGACAAATCTGTGGGCGAAGCTGAAATTCTGGCGGCGGTGCTGGGGCAGTTTTATGATGACCGACCCATTCCGAAGTTGATATTGTTATCGCACGAGATTGCCGAACAGGACCTCTATGCCGAGGCGTTTTCGACCCATGCGGGCCACAAAGTGGAAGTGGTCGCACCGCAGCGCGGCGAGAAAAAAACCCTCACCGATCATGCCCAGTCGAATGCCAAGGAAGCGGCGGGCCGCAAGCTGGCTGAGACATCGTCGCAAGGCAAATTGCTGGATGGTGTGGCAGCAGCCTTTGGCCTTGCAGCGCCGCCACAACGCATCGAGATTTACGACAACTCGCATATTCAAGGTGCCCATGCGGTGGGCGGCATGGTGGTGGCGGGGCCAGAGGGCTTCATGAAACCGCAATATCGCAAGTTCAATATCAAGAACGAGCAAGTGGCAGGTGATGATTTTGGCATGATGCGCGAAATGTTGACGCGGCGATTTTCACGGCTTTTGACTGAGTCTCCCGACAACCGTGAGGCTTGGCCCGATCTGTTGTTGATTGATGGCGGGCAAGGGCAACTCTCGGCGGTGCTTGGCGTTTTGTCGGAACTGGGCGTGACCGAAGTACCGGTTGTCGGTGTAGCCAAAGGGCCGGACCGGGATGCGGGGCGTGAACATTTCTACCTACATGGTAAACCGTCTTTCATGCTGGAAGCCCGCGATCCGGTGTTGTATTATGTGCAGAGATTGCGTGACGAGGCCCATCGCTTTGCCATCGGAACACATCGTGCAAAGCGCAGTAAAGCCATAGGAATCAATCCTTTGGATTAAATTGCTGGAATCGGCCCGACACGCAAGAAAGCCTTGTTGCAAAGTTTTGGTTCGGCCAGGGCTGTGAGCCGGGCAGGTGTGAGTGATCTTTCAAGCGTGGCAGGCGTTAACAAACAATTGGCGCAAGCCATATCAATACCCAATTAAAGATAATTTTTTTGAAAAATTTATATTTAAGTGTTTTTCGAACGGTTTCTTCGGCTTTTAATCGAGCTGTCAGTGGAATGTTTTCAGTATTCCCAGATACTGTGCGCGAAGCCATATGCCCAATTGCCCTTAATAACGGCAAGGATTTATCAGTGATAGAGTTGCTTTCTAGTTTTAATTCGTCTAAACAGCGGTCACCAAATTTCTCAAGATAAGAAGAATAAAGTTCATTTAAAGCTGGTTTAGTAGGCACCCGTATTCGGCGTCCCACAATTCACCGGCCAACAAGAAGTTCGTCGAAGCCTACATGAAGCAGAGCAAAGGCATACGGCCCAACTTCTTCGGTGTCG
>JANOVS010000241.1:0-4464 GCA_031417515.1 Hyphomicrobiales bacterium | reverse complement strand
GCACAATTCATTCCAGCGCGAGAAGCTGGTGAAATAATGCACGGGGATATGCAATTCCTTGTCCCAGCTTTTATAGGTCGCATGTTTGCCGAGTTTGGGTGAAACCACGGCATCGATGATGCGGTAGTCAAAACTGTCACCTGCAATGCCAACACCGCCATGGCCAAGGGCGGAAGCTTTTCCGCCCGGTTCAAACCGCATGATCGAAAAGTCGCTGGTGCCGCCACCAAAATCCCCCACCAGAATCGTCGCGGCTTGCGTCAGGCGTTGCGCAAAAAAGAAAGCCGCCGCCACCGGTTCCAGCACATAGTGAACCTGCTCAACCCCCAAGGCCTTGAAGGCCGCCTCATAACGCTGCCGGGCCAGGCCATCGTTGGGATTGGAACCTGCAAACGTCACCGGCCGGCCAATCACCAATTGCTTGGGCAGGCCAGCAATCCCCGCATGGCCTGCTGCCGTTGCGATGAAGCGTTGCAACAGGTCCTCAAACTTGAAACGCTTGGCAAAGATCGCCGTGTCCTGAAACATGGCTGACGCCGCAAAGGATTTGAACGACTGGAGGAAGCGCGTTTCCTCCGGCGCATCAACAAACCAGTCAATGGCAAAAGGCCCGGCCTCAACCTTTGGCTCATGCAAACCCGAACGCCGAAACCCCAAAGTCGTGCGAAACGCATCGAGCGATTGCTTGTGGTGAAGCACAGGCAAGATACGCGCATCACCGTCATTTGTCGGAGTGGCCAAAACCGTATTGGTCGTGCCAAAATCAATGCCGAGGGTTTTCATGGCCGGGGCTGATTGTAAGTCGAATGGGGAAAACGCCCCACCAAATTTGTCATCCCCGCACTTGTTGCGGGGATCCATTGTTCAGGCAGAGTAGCATTATGATGCCTCATCGCACAGGTTGCCGCCATGGATCCCCGCAACAAGTGCGGGGATGACAACATTGTTAGTGAGGCGCACTGCACGACGCCACTTACCCCTCAATCTTCGAAAAATCCGCCACCTCAGCTACCGCTTCACGAATGCGGTTGAGCAGCCGCAAACGGTTCAGCCGGTAATCCGGGTTCGGATCATTGACGGTTACATTGTCAAGAAACGCATCCACCGGCCCACGCAATTTGGCAATCGCCCGCATGGTGGCTTCGAAATCTTCCTCCGCCAGCGCCTTGTGCGCCAGCGCCGAAGCCGCTTCGATGGCGCGATGCAAATCCTTTTCCTCGCCCTTGACGAGAATGGACTGGTCCACCTTGCCGGAAATCACCTTGCCGTCTTTCTTTTCTTCCGCCTTCACAATATTGGTGGCGCGTTTCACGCCTGCGAGAAGATTCTTGCCATCATCGGTATCCAAGAATTTCGACAACGCCTCAACCCGACGCACAATCATCAAAAGATCATCCTGCCCACCGAGCGCGAAGACAGCATCGATGAGATCGTGACGAACACCTTGGTCTTTGAGATAGACCTTCAGGCGGTCGGCGAAGAATGTAACGAGATCATTTTCGACACTTAACAGATTTGCCGAGAACTTATCACTGTCAACAACCGGCAACTCCTTCCGGTAAATGTCCAGCCAAATTTTTTCATCATACTTGTCAATATCAATTGCGGCATGAATTGCCCTCAATTTCTCAAGTGCTCCAGACTCATTCGCTTCGCGACGCATGAGATGGTGTGCCAATTCCGAGCGAACAAACCCTTTGCTTAGATGTAGCCTTAATCCTTTGTCTAAGACGGTGCGCACTACACCCAACGCCGCTCGTCTCAGCGCAAACGGATCCTTCGATCCCGTCGGCTTTTCATCAATCGCCCAGAAGCCCACAAGTGTATCCAGCTTTTCCGCCAGCGCCACGGCTTGTCCAACCTTTGAAACTGGAATCGTGTCGCTCGGCCCCTTCGGCTTGTAGTGGTCACGAATGGCATCAGCCACCTCGGCATCGTGCCCCTGATCCAGCGCATAATAACGCCCCATCAAGCCCTCAAGCTCGGGGAATTCGCCCACCATGCCCGACACCAGATCAGCCTTGGCCAAGCTTGCCGCCAGCTTCGCCTTCTCCACATCAGCCCCAATGGTCTTTGCAATCTCACCCGCCAGCGCTTCGATGCGTTTGACGCGTTCGCCTTGCGAACCCAGCTTGGCGTGGAAGGTAATCGCATCCAGCTTCACCAACTGGTCCTCAAGCTTCACCTTGCGATCCTGATCCCAGAAGAACTTGGCATCCGACAACCGCGCCGCAATCACCTTGTTATTGCCGCGAATAATTTCAGCCCCTCCATCACGAGGGATTATATTGGCGACCAGCAGATACTTATTTGCAAGCTTGCCATCACTCGTCTTCAAGCAAAAACATTTCTGGTTGTTCTTGATCGTGGTGATGATCACCTCGGGCGGCACACTCAAATAAGCCTCATCAAACGAGCCCATCAACGCCACGGGCCATTCGACAAGTCCCGCCACTTCACGCAGCAAGCCTTCGTCCTCGATCATCTCCAGCCCTTGCGCGAACGCAAGAGCCTTCGCATCCGCCCGGATATGTTCCACCCGCGCCGAAGCATCGACAATCACGCGTGCCTTATTCAACGCGAGGGAATAATCCTCAAAGCGCGAAGCACGGATAACAGCCGGGGCCAAGAACCGATGACCCTTCGTTGTGTTCCCCGATACAATCCCATCCACCTCAAACGGCACCACCTCACCATCAAAGGTGCAGAGAATGCTCTGCAACGGACGCACCCATTTGAGCGAACCTGAACCCCAGCGCATGGGTTTGCCCCAGGGGAATTTGCGGATCACTTCAGGCACCAGCGCCGCAATCACATCAGTGGCCGCACGTCCGTCTTTTTTGATCACGGCGACATAGAAGGTGCCCTTCTTGTCTTCCTGCTTAGTCAACTGTTCCAGCGTCAAACCCGTCGAGCGCAAAAAACCATCAATCGCCGCCTGAGGAGCATCGACCTTCGGGCCTTTGCGTTCTTCCCGCGTATCAGCCGCCTTCGCATTCAAGCCCTCAACCGACAACACCAAGCGGCGCGGCGTGGCGTGAACCTGTGCACCTTCATACACAAGCCCCGCATCCACCAAACCATTGGTGACAAGCGACTTCAAATCCTCGGCGGCCTTGCCTTGCAGACGCGCCGGGATTTCTTCGGAAAATAGTTCGAGCAGAAGTTCAGACATCAGAGCGTGCCATGGGTTCCGTCACAGAAGGGTGCGTTGGCGGTGTGTTTGCAGGCGCAGAAAAAGGTTTTCTCGGTTTCGGTGGCAGTCCACTTCAGCGGTTCAAATTCCGTGCCCTTGTGGCTGCCATCGCAGAACGGCTGGTTTTTGGATTCACCACAGGCGCACCAGAAATAATCCTTGCCGGCTTCAACATCGACAGGAATGGGCAATTTTTTAGCAATGGTTGGGCTCGACATCAGGCTCTTCCTCCAGAAGATTTCGACCAGGCTTCACAACAGCCTTTCGCGAGGTCGCGGACGCGAAAGATGTAATTTTGCCGCTCGGACACGGAGATGATGCCACGCGCATCGAGCAGGTTGAACAGGTGCGAGGCCTTGATACATTTGTCATAGGCCGGAAGTGCAAGGGTGTATGTGCCGTTCAGGCTTTTGTCGATCAGGGCTTTGCACTCGTGTTCAGCATCATTGAATTGGCGCAACAAAATCCCGGTGTCGGCATCTTCAAAATTATAATGTGAAAATTCCTGTTCGGCTTGCAAGAACACATCACCATACGAGATGCGCCCTTCGCCTTTAGCCCGACCATTGAAATTCAGGTCATAAACATTATCAACGTTCTGCACATACATCGCCAAGCGCTCAAGACCATAGGTCAGTTCACCTGAAACAGGCGAACAATCCAGCCCGCCGACTTGTTGAAAGTAAGTGAACTGCGACACTTCCATGCCATCGCACCAGACTTCCCAGCCGAGGCCCCAGGCCCCCAGCGTCGGGCTTTCCCAATCATCTTCGACAAAGCGAATGTCATGCAAAGTCGGGTCCAGCCCGATGGCCGCCAGCGATCCCAAATATAGTTCCTGCAAATCCGGTGGTGATGGTTTGATGATCACTTGATATTGGTAATAGTGCTGCAAGCGATTGGGGTTCTCGCCATAGCGCCCATCCTTGGGCCGGCGCGACGGTTGCACATAAGCCGCAGCCCATGGCCGCGTACCCACCGAGCGCAATGTGGTGGCAGGGTGGAATGTTCCGGCCCCCACTTCCATGTCATAGGGCTGCAAGATGACACACCCCTTTGACGCCCAGTAATTATGCAGCGTCAGGATCAGGTCTTGGAATGAAGTGGTAGGAGATAAAGCCATGATAGTCGGCGGTGTAATGGCGGGGCGAGTTACGGTCAAGTTGAAACACCCCCTCCCCCCTTCGGGGTACTCCCCCAGCTTCGCTGAGGGAGAAAATCCAACTTCTCCCTCACGCACTTCGCGTGGGGGAGTACCCCGAAGGGGG
>JANOVS010000240.1:0-18575 GCA_031417515.1 Hyphomicrobiales bacterium | reverse complement strand
CCCATGTAGGCGTTGGTATAAAAGTTTGCATCTTTCTCCTTGGGCATTGTTGGGCGGGGGGTGTCCCCGACTGCGTCCGCCGAAGCTCTTGCGAAGGTGGAAGGGGGAGGGGGTGTTTCAACAAGGCAAATCTCTCAAAATGAAAGCGTCCTCTTTTGTTGCTCACTTCGAGTTGACTTGCCATACTTTGTCTGTACAATGACAGCATGGCAACACTGCTTTGGAGCGAAGCAAAGAATGCGCTTTTGAAGGCGCACCCAAACCGTGCGGTAAGTTTTGAAGACATCGTGTCGGCCATTGAAAGCGGTGGTTTGCTTGACGATATTGAGCACTTGAACGACAGCAGATATCCGCACCAACGGCAGTATGTCGTGCTGTTTAACCACTATCTTTATTGCGTTCCTTATGTGGTCGATGGTGATACCATATTTTTGAAAACCATTTTTCCCAGCCGGAAGTTGACGCGTAAATACTTGAGTGGAGTGCAGAATGAATAAAGAACCAAAAGTTGGCGCATATCTCGACGACGAAGAAAAGCAGATCATTGAAGCTTTGGAAGCTGACGATGCTGTTTTCGTCAGCCTGTTGACGCCGAAACGCAAAAAGGAAATTGAGGCCATGGCGCGCGCAGCGATGAATCCAGTGCGCGAGAAAATCACCCTGCGCATCGCCCGACAAGATTTACTGCGACTGAAAGCTAAGGCCATGAGCGAAGGCATGCCCTATCAGACACTAATTGGGTCGATTTTGCATAAGGCGGTGTCCTGAGTGTGTGCGAGGGTTTGATGAAAAGCAAAGCGCACTGTCACCGAATTTGTGGCACCGAATTTTAAAGGCAAAGCCGTCACCAAGCCGAACCACCCCCTCCCGGCTTCCTCCTTCGCCAAGGCTACGGCGGACGTAGTCGCCGTACTCCCCCGGCCAAGAAAGCGGCCGAGGGAGAAAATGAGGCAGGTTTCTCCCTCGGCCTTCTTGGGCCGGGGGAGTACCCGAAGGGGGAGGGGGTGTTTCAGCGCGTCAAATCTCTCAAAACGGGAAGCGTCCCCTTTAATTCTTTAATTAGAATCATTTTCAACCAACATCACATACCCATTCGCGCCGGGAGCATTTCTGTTGGGGACCCCGTTCATGTGCGGGTTGCCAGTTTCCTGTTCACCAAGTCTTTACTCAATTGTGACCGGACAAAATTCTGTTGTCGGCTATTATGTTGGCGCAGACGCGGCTCTTGACGAGGCCATGCGCGCCTGCGGGTTCAATGCAATGAGGAGATCTGACGTGATACAGTTTTTGAAACCATATCCTCCCGTACTCTTCTTCGCGGTGTTGATTTCACTGCTGTTTTCATTCTCCGTTTTGGCAAGAGCGGAAGAACAAAAACCCTTACCTGACCATGTAGCACAGCAGTTTGGCCAGTCCCCGAATGTGCCCAACGGACCGCTTTCCGAAAATTTGAAGGCGGCCGTGAAGGTTGTCTTCATCGATTCCCTGACGCAATCGACGTGGGGACAGATTCAATCCAAAGCGCTAGGCCAGATTGCGCAATCAAAAGACCTGCGGATCGCGTGGCTTATCACTGATCTGATGCGCTTTGTTCCAAGCCAAGAGATCAATGTGGAGTTGAGCAATGCTGCCGCCACTTTGTTGGGCAAAAAACTGGGCACCGAGGATGGCTGGGGAGAAGCGACAAATCATTTGATGGCCTGGGACGTTCCCGCACCGCCGGACTATCTGGCAGTCAAGCGACACATTTTTACGACCATGGTTCCGGGCTGGGATAAAGTATTCGTCGACGGGGATATCGATTGGCGCATGGTGTCTTGGGGTGGCGTGCTGATTGATGATCGCCCCTATGACAAGACTGACCAGGAGTGCAATTGCATTCCCGCTGCAGACAATCCGGGGGTTAGCAGCGCGCAGGAGGCAACCTGGCTTGACGACAAGGCGATCGTTTTCGGCGTCGAAGTGAATGGTGCCTATAGGGCCTATCCGCGCCAGATCATGGAAGTTCGCGAGATGGTCAACGACACTCTGGGCGGCCGGCACTTGGGCATCCCCTATTGTACCTTGTGCGGGTCAGCGCAGGCCTATTTCACCGACCAATTGCCTGGCGATATTGAACGGCCCGTGTTGCGCACATCTGGACTGCTCATCCGTTCCAACAAGGTGATGTACGATATCACGACCTATTCGGTGTTTGATACGTTTCTGGGCAAGGCCGTTACCGGCCCGCTGGCGCAGAAGAAAGTGCAGTTGCAACAGGCCACGGTCATTACAACAGATTGGGGCTCTTGGAAAAAGCAACATCCCGAAACCACTGTGCTCGTTGAATCTTTGGCGCTGGGGCGAAACTTCGATTTTCGCAATAATCGTGATGCCAACGGCCCGATTTTCCCAGTGGGCGATGTAGACCCGCGCCTGCCTGTGCACGAAGATATTATTGGCGCGACAACAGCATCTGGCAAGGCAGTGGCGTTTCAACGCAGCAAAGCCTTTGTGGTGTTGCAGAGCGGTCGGGAAATTATCTTCGAGAATATCAAACTGCAGCTTGATGCCGGTGGGATAAGGACTGTTGGCGTTGATGGGAGCGCTGTTGCAAGCCATCAGGCGTTTTGGTTTGCATGGTCACAATTTCATCCAGGTACCGCGGTTTGGTCTGGTGAGTAAATCCATCGGCGATTGAAGGGAAAGGGAAGGAAAAGGGGACGCTTCTTTTTGTTTTCCGACGTATGGTGGGTTACGTTGATGCTCCGTTAGATATGTCTTGTCGCAACCACCCCACCCCTGCCCCTCCCCGAAGGCGGGTAGGGGTGAAGTCGTGGTAGCGCCTCGTCTATCTCCCTCGTCGCTTTGCGACACCCCCCGCGCTTCGCGTGAGGGAGAATGGGAATGCAATCACAACTTCTTCAACCCCGCCTCGATCTGCGCCCGTCTTGCTTCTAAAAACGGTGGTAACGACAGGGTTTCCCCCAGGGTTTCAATCGACTCATCCGCTGCAAAGCCCGGTCCATCGGTGGCGATTTCAAAGAGGATGCCGTTTGGTTCGCGGAAGTAGAGGCTTTTGAACCAGAAACGGTCGACGGGGCCGGAGTTGGGGACGCGGTGGGTTTTCAGGCGGTCGGCCCAGGCGGTGTAATCAGCCATGGGAATGTTGAAGGCGACGTGGTGAACGGCGCCTGAACCTTGGCGGGCGGGTGGCAGCAGGGGTTCGACTTTCACATGCAATTCGGCCACCGGGCCTTCGCCTGCCATGCGATAGGCATGCAGGCCGTCGTTTTCGAGATGCTTGGTCATGCCCATGATTTGGGTCAACACGATCTCGGTGTTGGTGATGTCGGGCACACTTAATGTGATGGGGCCAAGGCCGCGAATCTGGTGTTCAGCGGGAACCGGGCTTTTGGCCCAGAGCTTGAACGGTGTTTCACTTTCATCTTGCACCAAACAAAGACGCTGGCCTTCGAAATCCTCAAAGTCGAGAGAGAGCCGTCCGAGCCGTGAAAGCGGTGCTTTGAATTTCACATTATGTTTTTTGAAATGATCCATCCACCAGTCAAATGCGCCATCGCCTTTGACGCGCAAGCCCGTGCAGATAACCGAATTGGTGCCACGACTTTCAGGCCCCGTGGGCCAATCAAAAAATGTGATGTCGGTGCCGGGGGAGCCTTCGCCATCGGCATAGAACAGGTGATAGGCCTTGACATCATCCTGGTTGACGGTTTTCTTGACCATGCGAAGGCCAAGCACTTGCGTATAGAAATGATGGTTGCGCACAGCGTCTGCAGTGACGGCCGTGAGGTGGTGAAAGCCTTTGAGGCGCATGATTACAACGTTTCGATGGGTTCCGGTTGGCCATAGATAAAGCCTGTTCCATCGAGTTTGTAAATGTCTGGGCGGAAATTCACGCGACCATCTTCAGTGGCCCAGGCGGTGAGGTACATGAAGCGCACATCAGCCGGGTTGCGCAGCGGCACAGAATGAGTTTCCTGGCTTGCGGTGATCATTTCAAACTGGGCTTCATCGAAACCATCTTGCCCCGCCATGATCCAGTTGATGAACAGGCGCACCTGATCAACGCGCACACAGCCCGAGCTTTCGTAGCGGGCGTTCTGGGCGAAGAGTTCCCGGTGTGGCGTATCATGCATATAGACCATGAACTTGTTGGCAAAATTCACCTTGACGGTGGCCAGGGCATTCTGGTCGCCGGGTTGTTGCTGGAAGTGATAACGCTCGGGTGGGGTGTTCAACCAGTCAACGCTGGATGGCTCAATTTCCGGTCCCCCCACACCATCGAACACCTTGATGTTGAGCTGGTTCAAATATTCCGGATCTTTCAGATATTTCGGGATGAGGTCACGCATCACGATGGAAGCCGGGGCATTCCAGGTGGGGTTAAAGGTGACATCGCTGGTTTTGCTGGCAAGGGTTGGTGTGGGGCGTTCAAGTTTGCCGCACACCACGTTGTGGCGGGCATAGACCTTGCCATTCTCCACGGTTTCAAGCTGGACCGAAGGAATATTGACGAGAATATTCCTGGCGCCCAGTCCTGCAGCGTAGCTTTCAATACGGGGCAAGTTGTCTTGCAGCATGAACAGGCGCTGGGTTGCCGGGATATCCATGGCGGTGCGGGTGCGGGCATCGATCTTGCCTGATGGTGCAATGCCATGGCTGATCTGGAAACTGCGAACCGCGCCAATCAACTGGCCATCATAGGTTTGCGGAGCGTCGACGGACAAGGCTTCAATGTCCAGATAGCCCTCGCGCACCAGTCGCTCACGCAGGGCAATGACTTTCGGGGACTTGATGCCTTTTTCAAGTTTGCCTGCAGGCAGCTTGCGCCAGCCGCCAGCCGCAACGATTTCCTCGTACATGGAGATGGCGCCCTGCATGGCTTCCGCAGAGCCCGCAGTTACCATGGCGGATTCGTTTTGATCGGCGATAACACCCGTATGGGTGCCCAGCTTGCCCTGCAATTCCAGCCGTGGACCCAAGGCGGCAATTGATTCCGTCTGCTGTGCCATGGCTCTGGTCGCCATGACCAAAGGAGTTGTTGCCAGACCTAACAACATTCGACGACGGGACAGGATTGGGGACACGGAGGCAGACTTTCGCACGTAGATTTGGAGCACCAGAGTGATTTGATAAAGTAAAGGTCGGATTAAGACCGGACCCTCGACAGAAAAAAGCATTGCAAAGGGATGGCAAACAGGAGCAAAAAATGCCATGGGGAGCTTCGTTGAGTCGAAGTCTATGGGGGCATTATGAATAAATTCACGGGCGTGGTTTGTTTTGTGGCGGCAATTGCAGGTTCGTCAACCGCAATGGCAGGCGGATTTTCCATTCGAGAGCAATCAGCAGAAGGCCAAGGTGCTTCATTTGCTGGCGTGGCTGCAGGCACCAATGGCTTGTCATCCATGTTCTGGAATCCGGCAACCCTGAGTCAACACAATGAATTTGGCTTTATATCCGAGGGCAATGCAGCGTTGATCGCGCCCTATTCACGCGCCAAGAATGGTGTTGGCTTGGGCGGGCCTGACAGCGGCAATATCGGTGAACTGGCAATTGTACCTGCTTCCTATTGGTCCTATGGCATCACAGATCGCTTGACTGTCGGCGGTGCTTTTGGTGCGCCTTTTGGTCTTACGACAGATGCCGACAATGGTTGGGCGGGCGGCGTTCATGGCGACAAGTCGGCGGTCAAGACCTATAATTTTTCCCCAAATGTAGCCTACCAACTGAATGACTGGATTTCCGTTGGTGTGGGTGCACAGATCGAATACATGCAGGTTGACCTGACCTCGCGAACGCCTGCGTTGAAGGTGCTTGACGCTGAAGCTGGTGGTTTCGGTTTTGGCATGACTGCAGGCATCTTGCTGGAGCCTACGGATACAACCGACATTGGCATTGGATTCAGATCGTCGGTTTCCCACAAGCTGAAGGGCGATGGATTTCGTTTGCCGGTTTACGCAGGTGATTTGACAGCCGAGTTTGACAGCCCGGAAATGGTGACACTGGGTATCCGCCAACAGGTATCTGACCAAGTGACTTTACTTGGTGGTGTTGAATGGACGAACTGGAGCAGGTTCAAGGACTTGACCCTGGTTGCCGACCCTTCAGGCGCCATCGTGGGCAGAACGGTCGAAAACTGGAAAGATGGCTGGTATTTTTCTGCAGGCGCAGAATATGCCTATAGCGACGCCCTGCTGTTGCGTGCCGGTGTGGCCTATGAAAAATCGCCGGTGCCTGATGCCACGCGCACCCCGCGCTTGCCCGACAATGACAGGTATTGGTTGTCAGTTGGCGGAAGCTACAAGATCAAAGACAACATGACAGCCCACTTGGCCTACAGCCATGTGTTCATGAAAGATGGTGACATCAATCTTGCAGCTGGCGGTGGCCTGCCCGCCTTGAGTGCCAGCTTCAAGCAACATCTCGACATCATATCGGTGGGCCTTACCACCGATTGGTGAGCCGGTCGTTCGCTGCTTCAGGCTGCCGATTCAGCGGCTGGCTCTGACAACGGCACACTTTCCATGTCTTCGGGCTTGCGCCGGACGATGACAATTCGCGGTGTTGGCTTGGTTTCCAGCATGACGTCAGCTGTGGGCTCAACATTACATCGTGTCGGCGCTTCTGGCTTGGTGACTGCTTCATCAAGGACATTTGGCTGAGGTGCGGCGAGTGTTGCATGAAGCTCAGTATTTTCAGCCTCGGGAGCTGCGAGCGAAGTTGGGGCAGGCAACCGATTGATGACAAGTTTTGCCCCCTTCTTCTGGTCGTCGTCTTTTGCGGCTGTGATCATTGGTGGTTCAACGATTGGCTTGGCCAACTGCAGGGCGGGCGCGGGGACTGGAGCAACCGGAATCGCCGGAGACGGAGGTGATGTAACCAGCACGGGCCACATGGGCTTGGTGGCGGGTTCGAACAATGCTGAGTCTGCCTTGAAATAGGAATCTGAACTGACTGCAGCAATTGTTGGCGGGGCACTGCCGCCATTCAGCGTGACATCAATTTCATCGATCAGGGACAGGGCTCGCACCACACTGGTCGTCAGATTGCCAACGGAGTCATTGGCAGCTGATGCGGGTAAGGTCTTGCGGGCCATTTCGGCAAGCTTGGCAAACATGCGACCTTCCGCCGAAAGTTCACTCGACGGGTTTTCCTGCAAAGCAATTTCTCGGCGGGCCGTGGCGATGGCGCCGCGCAGCTTGGTCAGTTCTCCAACAGGCTCATGCACATGGGCCATGCTTTCGATACGCGCTTCAATCTTGCTGATGGCCGCCAGGATTTTGGCGCTGCCCTTGTCCTCATGGCGCTTTTGGAATTCATCAAGGAACCATCGCCCGCGGCTTGATTCCTGCACAGCTCCCAAAATATCATCAAATGTCAGGCCGGGTTCGGCCAACGCCCCACTACTCATACGCAAAACTCCACAAACAAACTGGCTGCGAAGCTTTGCCGACATAGAAACGCGACGGCACGCATGACACAGTTGCAGGCATATTCGTTTAAACTGGTGAATCTTTGGTTTAGATCGCCCCACCATGACCGCGAAAATTTTCGGAATACGGATTTCCTTTACCTATGCCTTCCTCATGCTGGGCAGCGGCGTGCAATTGCCGTTTCTGCCGCTTTGGCTTTCGGCGAAAGGCATTCCGATTGAAGGCATTGCCATGATTGTTGCTGCTGCCATGGCCACGCGGATTTTAGGGGCACCGCTGTTTGCCTGGATTGCCGATCATTTTGGCAACCGTCGGCTGGTGATCCAGCTCTGTGCCGCCTTTTCCCTGATGGCCTATGGGTTGCTGGCGATCAGCAATGGTTTCACACCGATCATGACCATGGTGCTGATTGCGTCATTCATGTTTGCGCCGGTGTTTCCCCTGACGGAAGGTTTCAGCGTGGATGGCAGCCAGGCCCATGGGCTGGACTATGGACGCTTGCGGCTTTGGGCTTCGCTGAGTTTTCTGGCAGGCAGTCTGGGGGCGGGCGCTCTGCTGACTGTCCTCGACGCTTCAAATGCGGCTTGGATTTTGGCGGGTGCCCAGGGTTTGGCGTTTGTCGCAACACTGCTTTTGCCCCACGAACCGGATGCGACGAAAACTGAAGCGACAGGCAACGTGCTCGAAAATGCCCGACACTTGTTCTTTGGTTCAAGCTTTCCGCTTCTGATGTTGGCTGCCGGATTGGGACAGGCCTCACATGGCTTCATGAACAGTTTTGGTTCGGTGCATTTTGCGCGCCTCGGTGTCGATTCATTTGGCATTGGCGTGTTGTGGGCATCTGCTGTGCTGGCTGAAGTGTTGTTGTTGGGCTTTTCGGGGCGGCTGGCGGCCCGTTTTGGACCGGGTCGTTTGATGCTGTTGGGGATTGCAGGTGGCGCGCTGCGTTGGATCATCATGGGGTTTGTCAGTTCTTTTCCCATCATGCTGGCGATCCAGACCTTGCATGCCCTGTCGTTTGCCACTTTGCACCTTGGCACCATGCACTTCATCCGGTTGATGGTGCCAAATTCAATGCGCAACCGGGCGCAGGGGATTTACTCGGCCCTGTCGGGTGGCGTGCTGATTGCATCCACGGCCTATATGTCGGGTTGGCTGTATGCCGGATTTGGCCAGGCATCGTATTTTTTCATGGCTGGATTGTCGTTGATTGCATTCGCCGCAACAATGGCACTTCTCCGCTTCAGCCCCAGAGTGCGGGCGGTGGCGGCTGCATGATGCTGCCTTGATAGTGGATGGCAGGTTCGCGGTCGCGTTGCAGCAGCAAGGGGCCATCAAGGTCCACATAGTCGGCAAATGACGCCAACAGGAACGCTGGTGCCATGGCGAGGGATGTGGCCAGCATGCAGCCGACCATGATTTTGAGATTTGCCAATTGAGCGGCTTTGGCCAATGCCAGTGCAGGTGTCAAACCACCGGTCTTGTCGAGCTTGATGTTGATGGCGTCATATTTGTCTTTGAGGTCTGGCAAGCTGTCGAGGCCATGGACCGATTCATCGGCGCAAATCAGCACATCGCGAGAGAGGCCGCGCAGTGCTTCATCATCAGCGGCGGGCAGGGGCTGCTCTACCAGTTCAACGCCAACACTTTTGCAATGGCGCAGCATGTCTTTCAGGTTTTCAGGAGTCCATCCCTCATTGGCGTCGACGATCAAACGCGTGTTGGGGGCGGCGCGGCGCACGGCGCGCAACCGTTCCGCATCGCCGTCGCGTCCCAGTTTTAGTTTCAGCAGAGGCCGATTGGTGGCCGAACTTGCGGCGCGGGCCATGTTCTCAGGGGTATCGAGACTGAGCGTGTAAGCCGTGGTGACAGGAGCGGGTTCAGGCAAACCAGCCAGTTGCCAGGCAGGCAGGCGCTTTTGTTTGGCCTCCAAATCCCACAATGCACAGTCGAGGACATTGCGAGCGGCGTAGGGCAAAGCCAAGTTTGCAATGGCGTTGCGGCTGATGCCATTTTCAATTTCTGCTTTGGCGATTTGCAGGGCTGCAAGTGTTGCTTCGACGGTTTCATGATACCGGGCATAGGGCACGGCTTCACCGTGCCCTTGATGTTCGCCGTTTGATATTGTTGCGACAACCACATTGGCTGCTGTCTTGCTGCCGCGCGCAATCGTGAAAGTCCCGGCGATGGGCCAGGACTCTTCCTGGCAATCAAGGTGCAGCATTGTGCCAACGGCTCCATGAATTGACCGCCTCACTTGTGGTTAGCAGAGGTTGTGTGTCATCCCCCACCTCCGGCCTTCCACCTTCGCTAAGTAGCTTCGGCGGACGCAGTCGGCCACCTCCTCCCCGATGAAGAATCGGGTTGGAGGGCACTTGATGAATACCGGTCTTCAATTGCACCCTCCAACCCGATTCTTCATCGGGGAGGAGGTGGCGCGAAGCGACGGAGGTGGGGGACGCGGGGGAAATCTCGAGCCTGCCTATCTAAATGCAAAGAGTTGTTTCGAATGGCCGTTGGGCTTACTTCTCAGACACACGTCCTGCTGCTTCAGCCAACATCATGTAGACTTCGCCATTTTGTGACGACAGTACGGCATCCAAAGTGTCAGCGCCATTGGGCACTTCTGCGAGGGCGTCCAAGAGTTTTTCAAACAGGCGGATGTAGCCATTGATGCGGGTGCGCAGCAGTCTTTCATCGGCGTACCTGTTTACAAGTGCCGCCACCGTCCGCTTGTTGCGGCTTTCGTGCAGGCGCTTGATATAGACCTCTGTATCACCGCCAACGTAGCGCTTTTCCAGATCGCGCGGCAAACCGTCGTCGATGGCTTCGGCAACTTCGCGGGCTGCCGCATTCAGCTTGGCGCTGAAGGCAGCGATTTCGCGGGCGACGGAAGCCGGCAAGTCAGCAAGTGTTGTTGGCTTGCGGCGCGGTGCCGGGCGAGGAGGGTTCCGTGTTGACAGAGCCTCCACACTTGCAGCGATCTGCGCCATGGCACCTTCAATTCCCGCGCCAGCCAGTCCCGTATTGGTCATGGGGTTGGCCAAGGACTTGCGTGTGTCCGACGTCCGCTCCGTATCGATTTCGCGGGTGCCGGTCGTTCCCGAAAGGGGAGCAGCGAACGAGGCACCCTCAGATTTTCCCGGCCCGGACCCTCGGGGAGCGATGAAACCCGGTCCTGAGAAGTCGAGCGAGCCAGATTGACGGCGCACCACTTCAGAGAGCGAATTCAGGGCAGAGATCTGGTCGGCAACAACCCGGCGCATGGCGTCGGCGTTGGTGCGGGTTTCCTCGGGCAAATCGATGACGGCGCGCTTCAGTTCATTGCGGGCGGCATCAATGTCCTTGACCACTTGTTGGGCGGTCACCCGCATGTCCTGGGCGGTTTGCTGGAAGTCGGTTGCGGTTGACGACAGCATTTCATTCATTGAAGACAGCGCACGCTCATGTTGTTCGCGCAGCACGCGGGCCGCCTGGGTGACCTGGTTTGAAGAATTGCCTTCAAGCTTTTTCAGTTCGTCTTCAAGCCGTGTCATGGATTGTACGGTCTGGTCGGCAACGATGCGCGAGATATCGCGGGCCCGCAGTTCGGCGGCGTTCAGCGATTCTTCAATCATGTTCATGTAGCCGGTCATGACACTATCAACTTCCTGGGCGCGGCGGCTGGCGTCGCTTACCAAGCCGTCCAAGGTGTCGCGGCGGCTGGTCAACATCTGTTCCATTTCAGCGTTGAACTTGTTGATCGAGCGGTCAACCAGGGCCGTCACATCTTCAAGCCGATCGGACATCCGGGTGCCGGTAACTTCCAGCTTGCCCGTCAGCTGCATGGAAATACCTTCCAGCTTGGTGTCGAGTTCGGTTGCGGCTGTGCCAATCTGGTCGGCAAAATAGGTGTTGGCGGTTTGCACATGGCCGGAGAACTTGCGATGGGCATCGTCCAGCGCCTTGCCTGTGGTGGAAGCTGCCGATGAAAGTTCCTGGGTTGCCTTGTCAATGCGGTCCACCAGCAAGCCGGTTTCCTGCTCGAAGCGGCCGGTGATTTCCATGGTGGTCTGGCCGAGGCCATCCGAGAAGGCGCCCTGGACACGGTCCAAGTTGCTGGTGAAGGCACTCTGCGCCCGGCCGAGATTGCCCTGGATTTCGCTGGTGGCTTCGTCAAGGGTCTGGATCAGGCTGGTGCTGGTTGTGTTCAGGCGCTTGGTGACGTCGCCCGTAACCTGGTCGAGATGGGTTGTAGCGATATCGAGACGCTCGCCCAATTCACGGGCTGTGCTGCCCAATTGGCTGGTCATGCGGTCGGTGTTGGCGGTGAAGAGACCTGAGAGTTCGGTCGTCGCCTGATCGAGCTGTGCGCCAAGGCGACTTTCCGTGGTTTCCAGCAAGCTGCCAAGCTGTGCGGATGAAACATCGAGCTGCTTTGACAAGCGTTCTGTCACATCGCCCACACGGGTTGTAACATTGCCTGCTGTTGCGTCGATGCTTTCATTAACGCGCAAGGCAATCGATTCCATCTGGTCGCCCACATGGGTCGAGGCCTGTTCGAGGCGGTTGAACAGTTGGGTTGCAGTGCCTTGCAGATGTTCCACCAGGCTTCCCGACGATGCTTCGAGAACCTGCACCATCGTATCGCGCGAAGAGCCGAGTTTTTCGACAAAGCTGTCGGAGATCGACATCAGTCGATCCGTGACATCGCTGCTGGATGCGGAAATGTTTTGGGCAACGGCTAAGCCGGAGTCCTGCATCTGGCGATTGACGACATCCGAGGTTTCGCGCAGGTGGGCGGTGATGGCACCGCTTGTCGTGACCATCAAATCATTGAACGTCGAGCCTGCGGATTGCATCTGGTTGATGACCAGGCTTGACGATGCGTTGATGCGCTGGTTGACGGTTTCACCAGAAGATTCCAGGCGTGCGGCGGCATCGTTGAAGCCTTCGATGGCCCGGCCATAGGACAGGTCAAAAGTTGCCGTGAGGCTGTCAGTCGTCGAGCGAATGGTGTTGGTGATGGCACTGGATTGTTGATTCAAATGTTCGGTCAATCCGGTCGCTGCTTGTTCAATGCGGGAAGCATAGTCGTCGCCACCGGAGTTGAGGCCTGTCAGCAGATTGCGAGCCGACATGTCGATACCTGACAGCAGGGAAGCCGCAGTGCCTTCGATCTGACCGGAATATTCCTGTGCTGTCGAGCGGATCACATCAACAATGGCATCGGAGTTCTGGTTAAGGTGGCTGGTGAGTCCAGAAGCTGCCTGTTCAATGCGGCCAACATAAGAAACGCTGCCGACATTGATGCCGTCCAAGAGGATTTTCGCAGATTGGTCAATGCTGGACAGCATATGGGTTGCCGAGCCTTCGATCTGGCCGGAATAATCCTCCGCAGTCGAGCGGATGACATCGATAATGGCGGTTGAGTTCTGGCTCAAGTGGCCAGTCAAACTGGTAGCTGCCTGTTCAATGCGACCGACATACTCTACGCTGCCCGTATTGAGACCGGCCAGCAGGTGCTTGGCCGACTGGTCAAGGCCGGACAACAGGCTGGCTGCGGAGTCTTCGACCTGACCTGAATATTCACCAGCGGTGGTGCGGATGAGATCAACGACGGTGTTGGCGTTGCGGTTGAGTTGGGTGGTCAGACCAGAGGCTGCCTGTTCAATGCGACCCACATACTCCACGCTGCCAGTGTTGATGCCCTCCAGCAGGCTCTTGGATGAAAGGTCAATACTGGAGAGCAGGCTGGTGGCCGAGCCTTCGATCTGGCCGGAATACTCTTCGGCAGTTGAACGGATTGCTCCGATGATGGCATTGGAATTCTGGCTCAGGTGACCAGTAAGGCTTGAGGCCACCTGTTCGATGCGGCCGACGTATTCAAGGCTGCCCAAATTGAGTCCTGAGATGAGGTTTTTGGCTGATTGGTCAATATTGGACAGCAAGCTGGTGGCTGAACCTTCAATCTGTCCAGAGTATTCTTCGGCGGTTGAACGGATCACATCAATAATGGCGGTTGAGTTCTGGTTGAGACCGCTGGTGAGACCAGAAGCTGCCAGTTCAATGCGACCAACATATTCAACGCTGCCTGTGTTGATGCCTGCCAAAAGATTTTTGGCTGACTGATCAATGCTCGACAACAGGCTGGTGGCCGAGCCTTCGATTTGGCCTGAATATTCGCCAGCGGTTGTGCGGATGACATCGATTACGGCATCGGCATTGCGATTGAGATGGGAGGTCAGACCGGATGCGGCTTGTTCAATGCGACCAACATACTCAACACTGCCCGAGTTGATGCCTGCCAGAAGGTTTTTCGATGACAGGTCAATGCTCGAAAGCAAATTTGTTGCCGAGCCTTCGATCTGGCCGGAATATTCCTCGGCGGTTGAACGGATCACACCAACAATAGCATTGGAGTTTTGGCTCATATGCCCCGTGAGGTCTGAAGCCGCCTGTTCGATGCGGCCAACAAATTCAACGCTACCTGAATTGAGCCCCGAAAGCAGGTTCTTGGCTGTTTGGTCGAGGCTGGCAAGCAGGCTGCTGGCAGAACCCTGGATTTGGCCTGTATATTCCATCGTGTTGTTGCGGATAGCGTCGACAACAACAGTGGTGTGCTGGTTGAGTTGGCCCTGAAGACCGGATCCCACCTGTTCAATGCGGCCCGCATAGTCAGCGCCGCCACTGGTGAGATTGGCCAGCAGGATACGAGCAGAATCATCGATGCCCGACAAGACTTGTTGTGCAGTGGCTGAGATACGGCCGTTGTGGTCTTCAGCAGTTGCGGCAAGTGTATTGGTTACTTCAGCGGCGTTGAATTTCAGTACGCCGGTGAGGGCGACGGAAGCCTGTTCAATGCGTGCTGCAAAATCGGAACCCGATGTATTCAACTGCATCAAATACTGGTTGCCGGATTGATCGAGTCCCGCCAGCATCTGCGTGCCTGCCACTTCAATGCGATTCGAGAGTCGTCCTGCCGCAGCTTCATAGTTGCCCATGATCTGGTTGGCTGCCTGATCTACATAGACTGTAAGATCTGTATTGGCCTTGGAAATCCGGTCAATGAATTCTCCGGCGACACTTTGCAGACCCATGGTCACAATGCTGCGGCTGTCTTCAATCCGCTGGGCCGTATCGACGCCGGATTTTTCAATCAGTCCGGCAATTTCATTGGAGGTGGCCCGGAGATGGTAAGTAATGTTGTCGCCGATGGTGCTGACGGTCTGCTGCAATTCACCCGTGGCATTGCGGATATCGCTTGCCGAGGCAGTGCTGAGACGCTGGATGGTATTGCCAACTTCCATGTTGGCGGTGTTCAACTGGTCAGCACTTTGGCGCAACAGCTGAACCAGGTTGATTTCCATACCCTTGACTTCGCCACCGAACTTGACGGATTCGGAACTCAGGGTGCCGGCAGCATTGTTCAGCGTCTGGACATACCCGTTCAACTGCGAGGAGAAATCATGGAAATCGCCAATCAGCATGGAAGACATGCGTTCGAATTGCTGGCTGTGACCACCGATTTCTGTGCCAGCAACGGCAGCCCTGGCGGAAACATCGTCAATCGTGCGGGCCAATTCTTCGGAGGATTGCTTCAGGCCGTTTTCAAGGCGGTTAAACGTCTGCATGGCCAGGTTGATAACCTGACCGAGATTCTGGGTATTGCTTTCAAGACGTGTCAGCAGGGGGCCTGCTTCGCCACCAACCAGTTGGCTGGTTTGCTGCAAGGCCATCCGCTGGCTTTCCAATCCGCTGACCAAATCCCGAATACGGTCTTCATTGGCACCAAAAGCCCGCTCGACGGCGGACATTTCCTTGTGGACAATATCTTCGAGAGCGGTTGCCCGTTTGTAGGCATGTTCAACACCACCTACCAGCAGGTCAACTTCCTGGCGCACCGCTTGGGCGATGGATGTGAGATTTTCCGACGCGATGTCCTGGGGACGAACCAGTCGCAAGGCTGATTGCATCAGCACTTCCGAGACCTGGCGCAACTGCTGGGCCCGCCATTGGAAATAGGCCATGCCCCAGAATACCGTGATGGGTATCACCAGCACAGCTACGGCACGCATCATTTCCGGCAGGGTTGGAGCAACATTGTTCGCAGGCACAAAGATTTCGCTGGAGTGAACCAGGAACCAGCCAAAAATCCAGATCAACGAAATTGCGAAAGCCCCGTAAAATACTGCATAGGAAGGCGCACGGCGCAGTTTTGCCAGCATCATGGCAATGCCGGGGTCGTTTTCATTGGCCGGGCGATTGCGCACCGGTGTCATGTTGTCGCCTGCCGCCTGCATGGCGCTCATTTCGGCAGCACCAGTGTTGGGGCGGTTTCGGTCGGTTGTTTTCAATGCCATTGTTAGTCCGCGCTTCTCAAAAATATGAGCCTATGCCGCTCAAATCCCTCATCCCCAGGAATGTCCTTGCAACAGCCGGGCTGTTGCAAGGTGCCTCCATTCCCACGGAATCCATCCTGGTTAATGTAACTTATTGTCAGGGTGAATAGAACCTCTGGGAGGCCGGAAGGCGTGGATAATTGAAAGTTTGGTTAAGATTATGGATCGAATTGAATCGATTCAATAAATTCCCGGTTTTCCACGTCTGTTCAGGGTGTTGAATGGGTTTTGTGGCATGTTCAGGGCAATCCCGGGAAGAGGAATAATAGAAATGCACGCCCATGAGTTGAGCTACCACGCCCCCAAAGTCTCTTTGGATTGCATGCCTTTGGATGCCGAGCGTTTGGACCAGAACACATTTTATGACCGCGTCTTGCGGGACGAAATCCTGAAACTGTTTGTCAGCCAGCTTGATATTTCGCGCAGTGCCATTTTGAACCCCGAGACCAACGAAGATTGGCGATTCAGTACACATACCCTGAAAGGGGCAGCTGCCGCCGTGGGAGCGCAGCAGTTTGTTGCGCTTTCATGTCTATGGGAAAAGCAGGTTCTGCCGATTTCAGGTGAAGACAGGCAAAAAATGGCTGTGGCATTTGATCAGGCCCGTGAAGCCTTTTTGTCTGCGGCATTGAGCATTGGCGACTGAGCATCCTTGGTTGGCCGTTGAACTTGAGTTGCCATAGGCTTTGGCATCTCCTATGAAGCGCCGACTTTCGCCAGTTCATCTGGCATCGGGAAATTGGCGCAAAAGGGCGTGTAATGGCAAAAATCACTTTCATACAACACAATGGCACGGAAATTGAAACCATCGGTATTGCCGGCATGACTGTGATGGAAACAGCTGTCAAAAACCAGGTGCCCGGCATCGATGCCGACTGTGGCGGCGCCTGTGCCTGTGCCACATGCCATGTCTATGTTGAACCAGAATGGGCAGGCAAATTGGGTGCGCGCAATCCGATGGAAGAAGACATGCTGGATTTTGCCTTTGACGTCCGGGATTCCAGCCGCCTGTCATGCCAGATCAAAGTATCCGACGCCCTAGACGGCCTGCGCGTGCGGGTTCCTGAAAAGCAATTCTGAGGAACATGATGTCCGAGCTATTTGAAACCGATGCCGTCATCATTGGTGCAGGCCCCTGTGGGCTCTTCGCGATTTTTGAATTGGGCCTCCTCGACATCAAGTGCCACGTCATCGACATTCTTGATCGAGCTGGCGGCCAGTGTGCCGAACTATATCCGGAAAAACCGATTTACGATATTCCGGCCTTACCTTTGGTGACGGGTGCGGATCTTACCAGTCGTTTGCTGGAACAAGCCAAGCCTTTCAATGCCACTTTTCACTACAATCAAATGGTGACAACGCTTCACAAGCGCGAGGATGGCCGATTTGAATTGAAGACTGATGGCGAGATCACGTTTCTTTGCAAGGTTGTGGTGATTGCGGCAGGGGGTGGTTCGTTCCAGCCCAAGAAGCCACCGATACCAGGCATTGATGCCTACGAAAACAACTCGGTTTATTACTCCGTCAAGAAGATGGAAGCTTTCCGCGGCAAGGATGTGTTGATTGTCGGTGGTGGTGACTCGGCTTTGGATTGGACCAACAATCTGCAACCCGTGGTGCGAAACATGACGCTGTTGCATCGCCGCGATGATTTCCGCGCCGCACCCGACAGTGTGATTAAAATGCGCGAGCTTGTGGCGGCTGGAAAAATGCAATTGAAAATTGGTCAAGTCACCGGTCTCAAGGGTGACAATGGCCGCTTGTCTGCGGCAACCATCAAAACTTCCGATGGCAGTGTTGAAGACGTGGCCTGCAATACCATGTTGCCGTTTTTTGGTCTGACCATGAAACTTGGCCCTGTGGCGAACTGGGGTCTCAATTTGCATGAAAACCTGATCAAGGTTGATACAGAAAAATTCGAGACGTCGGAGCCCGGCATTTTTGCCGTGGGTGACATCAATTGGTATCCCGGCAAATTGAAGCTCATTCTGTCCGGCTTCCATGAAGCCGCCCTGATGGCGCAGCAGGCTTTCCGATTGATCAATCCGGGTGAGCGATTGTTGTTCCAGTACACAACGTCGAGCACCAATTTGCAAAAGAAGCTGGGTGTCAACTGATCTCGCTTTTATTGCGCCGCCATTTTCTGGCGACGACATCGCAGCGCTGCGCCTGCTGAATAATCAGTATGCGGAGGAATTATCGTTCAAGACGGTTGCGGCATTTCAGGAATTGCTGAATGCCGCGTCGCATGTCAGGGCACTGCCAAAAGGCGGCGCCTTGCTGGTGGGGTTTGATGACCTGGCAACTTACGACAATCCCAATTTCCACTGGCTGAAAGCACGCTACGAACGCTTTTACTATATCGACCGGGTGGTGGTCAGCCGTGCTTGGCGGGGCCGGGGTATTGCACGCGCGTTGTATGAGGATTTGCAACGACGGACAATCGTGGAAAACCGCTTGCGACTGGTTTGCGAAATCAACAGCACGCCACCCAATCCGGCATCGGATGACTTTCACCGGAAGCTCGGGTTTACCGTTGTTGGTTCGCAGGAACTTGTAGGGCGGGACAAGACGGTTTGTTATTGGGCGAAGGAGTTGGTTTGACAGGAACAGTAGCTTTTTGATGCCATTGCACGTCCCCCACCTCCGGCCTTCGGCCACCTCCTCCCCGCGAAAGGCGCGGGTAGGAGGGTATAGTTGGAGGCCGGTATGCATGAATTTCCCTCCAACCCGATTCTTCATCGGGGAGGAGGTGGCC
>JANOVS010000239.1:0-33830 GCA_031417515.1 Hyphomicrobiales bacterium | reverse complement strand
CGGAGCCACCGCAGCATTGAGGGGGACCTGAGATGCGCAGTGACTATCGTTTGGGCATTGATGCAGGCGGAACCTTCACCGACTTCGTGGTTGCGGATCGCAAGTCTGGCAAAGTGAAATTGTTCAAGGCGTTGTCGACACCGTCTGATCCGACCAAGGCCATCGAGAATGGATTGAAACTGATCGCGGAGGATTTCGGAAAATCAGCGACGGAGATCGTGTCGAATTGTGATCTCTGCATCAATGGCACGACGGTAGGCTTGAATGCGCTGATCACACATCGGGGCGGCAAGACAGGCTTGATCTGTACGGCAGGACATGAGGACTCGATTGAAATTCGCAATGGCCACAAGGAAGATGGCTTCCGCTATGATCCGGAATATCCGGCGGCAACAATGCTGGTGCCGCGTTATTTGCGGAAAGGTGTGCGTGAGCGTGTGATCTCCGATGGCTCGATCCGCACGCCGATGGAAGAGGCGGATGTTCGTGACGCTTGTGAGCTGTTCAAAAAGGAGGGTGTGGAGACGGTGGCGATTTCATTCGTCTGGTCTGTGATCAACACCAAGCATGAGCGCCGCGCAGCTGAGATCGTGCGGGAGATGATGCCGAATGCCATTCTCACGGTGGGCAGCGAACTCTATCCGCAGATCCGGGAATATACGCGCACATCGACTGCGGTGGTGAATGCTTATCTCGCACCGGTGTTGCGGAAATATGTGGCAGCGGTTGATAAATATTTCAAATCTCTCGGTGCCAAGCAGCCTGTGCGTTATTTCCAGTCCAACGGCGGTTTGGCAATCGGCACGGTGATGACGGATCGCTCTGTCTATGCCATCAATTCCGGCCCGGCTTCTGCGCCGCAAGCAGGGCTTTATGTTTGTGCGCCATTCAAGAAAAAGAACGTCATCACCGTCGATATGGGCGGAACATCGTTCGACATCACTCTCACCAAAGATGGCCAAACCAACCTCAACAAGAACATCGACTTCTTGCGCTATCGTATTGGTGTTCCTATGATTCAGGTGGAAACACTAGGGGCGGGAGGTGGGTCCATCGGCTGGATTGATTCACTCGGCATCATGCAAGTGGGGCCGCAATCAGCGGGTTCTGAGCCTGGGCCTGCCTGCTATGGCACGGGCGGCACGGAGCCGACAACATCAGACGCCAATTTGGCGCTGGGTTATCTCAACCCCGAAGGGTTGCTCGGCGGAAAGCTGCCGCTTGATCTCGACAAGGCAAGAAAAGCCATCAAGAAAGTGGCTGAGCAAATGGGCCTGTCGGTCGAGCGTGCGGCCTATGGCATGTACACTATCGTCAACAACAATATGGTCAACGGCATTCGCCGTGTGTCGGTGGAGCGTGGCTATGATCCGCGTGACTTCGTGTTGGTTGGAGCCGGGGGGGCCACGGCGGCACACATCTGTGCGTTGGCCCGGGAGATGGGTATCAACACCATCATTCTGCCCAAGCTTGCCTCCGGCCTTTGTGCTTTCGGGCAGATTATCTCTGACGTAAAATACAACTACATGGCCACGTCACCCGCGCGGCTTGACAATGCTGCGGCATATAAAAACATCAACAAGTTGTTCAACGAGGTTGAGGTGAAAGGCGTCAAGCATCTCGAAGCTGATGGCTTTGGCAAAAAGGAGATTGCCGTCAAGCGTTCGATGGATATGCGCTATGTCGGACAAGTGCATGAATGCACCGTTGATATCGGCACGTTCGAGATCAACGAAAAGTCGATTGGGAAGGTGAAAGACGCTTTTCATAAGCGACATGAGGAGCTTTACACTTACTCTGAGCGGCACAATGCGGTTGAGGTGGTGAACATCGAGTCCACGGTTTATGGCCGTATTCAAAAGCCGAAGCTGCCGAAATACGGCAAGGGTGCTGGTTTGAAAGCTGCTTTGAAAGGTTATCGCAAGGCGATCTTTGATGCTTCGGGAAAAGCCACCAAAACACCAATCTATGATGGCGAAAAGATTGGTGCAGGCACGAAGATGGTCGGGCCGGCAATTATCGAAGAGATTACAACGACGATTGTGATTGAGCCGGGTTGGAGTGCTGTGTTGGATGTGACTGGCTCTTACGTGATCACGCGCAAAAAATAGCGATTGAATTTCGTGATTGAGCTTGTTGTTACTGAATGATAGCCATTCCCCATGGTTCAATCTCCTGCCATTCATCGCCGTCGCACGTTGCGCGTTCTTGGAACCGCAGTGTCGTTGCTTGATCAGATCAAAGACCGGGCGCAGCGTGATCTTGGCTTTGATCTTGAGTTTGAAGTTTTGGATTTTGTGAGTTGTCAGGGTAAAGCGGCTTTGAGTCCGCAGGCATATGATATCTATGACCAGTGTTTTCACAATCTCGATATCGTCTGGTTTTGGGGTTCATTGCAGCCCATTGATACGGAACGAATCTCAGCTTGGGACAAGGTGAGTGACCTCACCAAGCGCGGCGGTATCAGCCGTTATGCGTGGCGCGGACATGGGGATGCGCCTGTGAAGAAGCTTTATGTTCAGCCCGGAGATTCGCTGGGGTCAGAGCAGGGCCGCTACATCAGCATGTTGCCCACGGTGCACAATCTTGATTCATTCGGGTATGACGCGCGGGTGTTTGGCTATTCGCAACGGCAGAGTGAAAGCTGGGCGTGGCTTTTGGACCCGCGTGCCAAAGGCCGTGTGGCGCTGGTGGATGAACCAGCTATCGGGATATTTGACGCGGCCCTTGCAGCAGAAGCAGGCGGCGAGATTACCTTTGCCGACATAGGCAATATGACGGTGACCGAAATTGATACGTTGATCAACCTGCTGGAAGACAAGCGCCAGAAAGGATTCTTTCGCACCATGTGGCGCACGGCCGAAGAGGCTGGCCAGTTGGTACGCGGCAATCACGTTGATGTGCAAAGCATGTGGTCGCCAGCCTATGGTGACCTGAGTGGTGAAGCCCCACATTTTCTCGAAGCCGTGCCGATTGAAGGCTATCGCGCTTGGCATGGCGGCATGAGTTTGCGCCATGGTTTGAGCGGTGACACGCTGGATATGGCTTACGAATATATGAATTGGTGGCTGTCTGGCTGGCCCGGTGCTGTGATGGCGCGGCAAGGTTATTACATGTCTGTGCTCGACCCCGTGAAGGCTTCGCTAGGGCCCGAGGAGTGGGCCTATTGGTATGGTGGCGAAGAGGCGCAGTCTGATCTGCTGGGGCCGAACGGTAAAACAATCGTAAAGCTGGGTGCGCGGCGATCCGGCGGGGCCTATTGGGACCGCGCCAACCGCATTGCCGTTTGGAATACGGTGATGGATGAGCATAATTATGCGGCACGCAGCTGGGACCGTTTTGTCAATCGTGTGCGGGCAGGACAAGGATGAACAAGCAGCCTCGCAACAAAGTGGCGATGCAGAAGCGCTATGAATTGATTGCTGATGTGCTGCGCAACAACATCACGTCGGATCGCTTGCCTGCAGGCTTTGTTTTGCTGGAAGGACCGATTGCCGATTTGATGCAGTCCAGCCGCGCGCCTGTGCAAATGGCACTACGGATTCTTGAAGATGAGACATTGATTTCACGTTTCGATGGGCGCGGGTTTGTGGTGGGCGCGCTCGGTCCAGATAGGGCCCTTATCCGTGGTGACCTTCATGCGCTCGATTTACAAATTTCAGGCGAGGTGGATGAGGCCCTGCAAAGCCGGGGCATGTGGCAGCTGGTTTATGATCAGGTGGAAGAGGCCATTGCGTCCAGTCTGATATTTGGCGAGTTCCGTATTATTGAAACGGAATTGGGCGAACACCTTGGTGTCAGCCGCACGGTGGTGCGCGATGTATTGAGCCGTTTGAGCGAACGCGGGCTTATTCGCAAAAATCAAAGTTCGCACTGGATCGCGGGGCCTCTCACTGCGCAATCGGTCCGGGAACGTTTTGCCATTCGCAGTATTCTGGAACCGGCGGCGCTCAAGCTTGCGGCACCTCATATTGATTATGTGGAGGTTGGACGGCTCGCCCGCAAAACAGAAAGTGCGGTTGAAGAAGAGGAGGACTTTGAAGTCGCGTTGATGGAGACTTGTATTGCGAAGGCGCGGAACGTCGAACTGATTTCCGTGATTCGAAGTATTCAATTGCCGCTCAATGCTGCCAATCGCGCGCTTACTGCACTTGGTCTGCCACGGGACCGCTTTGCTGCAGATGAATATCGGTCATTGTTCGGCTTGATTGAGCGGCGCTTGATTGATCCGGCGGCGGATTATCTTGAAAACCATTTGAAACTTATGGCGCAGAAGTCATTGGCGCGGCTCAAAATTGTGGCTGTTGTGAGTGAGGCCGAACATCAAGTGTCTTACCTTACGAAGGTTAAATAAAATGAATATTGGATTTAATAGTCATTTAATTCTTGCTGAATTTGTCTGAATAATAGTTATTCTGCTGCCTGATCAGACATCTCGATTCATGTTGCATACATTGTTCGTTTTTGCTTTCATTGGTTACCAAAGTTTCCTGCGCTCTGAGCCGGGCGGAGAGAGACGTTGAACGATAATGTTCAGTTGAGGAAATGTGTTCGTTGACTGGGGTTCAATGGACGCGGGCAAGCGAAGAGATGACAACAGAAGCATCAGTCTTTCGTCTTGAGAATGTTACCAAGAGATTTGGTGACACTGTTGCGCTTGACACTATCAGCCTTGCTGTTGACCGGAATGAATATGTGTCACTGTTGGGGCCGAGTGGTTCTGGCAAAACCGTTCTGCTGCGAACCATTGCGGGCTTCGATGTGCCCGATCACGGCAGTATTGAAGTGATGGGCAAGGACGTCTCACATCTGCCTGCGCATTTGCGTGGCATTGGATTTGTGTTTCAGAATTTTGCATTGTTTCCGCATCTCACCGTGAGTGACAATGTGGCTTTTGGTTTGCGTAATCGTGCAGTGCCAGCCCCTGCGGAAGAAATTGCTTCACGCGTCAATGATGTCATTAAGCTTGTCGGCCTTGAAGGGCTGGAAGGCCGGGGCATTGGTCAAATTTCCGGTGGACAGAAGCAGCGCGTTGCTTTGGCGCGAACTTTGGTCACCGAACCAAAACTGATTTTGCTTGATGAGCCGCTGGGTGCGCTCGATGCCAATTTGCGGTCACGCATGCGCAATGAATTGCGGGCGATCCGCGAACGTTTGGGTGTGACTTTTTTGCATGTGACGGGCAGTGAAACAGAAGCGCTGGCGATGGGCGACCGTGTTGTGGTGCTGGATCACGGCCGCATCGCGCAATTTGATGCGCCTGATACGGTTTACGGAAAGCCAGCTTCGCCTAACGTGGCGATGTTTCTCAATCGCTATAACTTGTTTGAGGGCGCGATTGCGGGCTCGGTTTTCAAATCGGAATTTGGCGATCTTGCGTTCAAGAAGCGCACGGATGCGCAGAAGCCCGCTTATGCCATCCGCTATGACCGGGTATCGGTTGACAACGAAGCTGCGGCAATAACTGGCCCGGGTTTTTCAGCAAGTTTTGTGGCGAGTGAATATCTAGGCTCGTCGATCATGTATTTTTTTGAAGCAGCTGGCGGCAAGATGATTGAGGTTGAACATCACCTCTCGAACGGGGCACCAAAAAACTATGAAGCGAAAAAGACTTATCGCCTGCGGTGGAAGCCCGAAGACGCGATTGTGTTTGGTTAGGGTACGGGCATGACAACACCAGCAAAATCATCTTCGACAACGGCCTGGTGGCTGATCGCGCCTGGTGCCATTTGGATGATCTTGTTTCTGGTCGTACCGCTGCTCATGATTTTATATGTGTCGTTCTGGACGCAAACGACATTCAAAATTGAACCCACACTGACATTAAAAAGTTGGCAGCAGTTTTTTGCTTCTGATACCTATCTCTCATCGCTGTGGACGACGGTTCGGATTTGGCTCATCGTATTGGCCACGACGTTTATTATTGGCTATCCGACGGCGCTATTTGTCGGGTTGTTTTTGAAAAGCAAAACACTTTCCACAGTGCTGTTGGTTATCTGTGTAATTCCATTTTGGACTTCCTTTCTTATCCGCGTGTTGGCTTGGCGGCCCATGTTGGGCAAGGAAGGGGCCATCAACATTGTGCTGCAATATTTTGGCATTGTTGATCACCCGATTGAAGCGCTGTTGTTTACTGAACTCTCGGTGATTATTGGCATGACGCAAATTTATTGTGTTTTCATGGTCGGGCCGATTGCTTTCATGCTGGGGCGCATTGATCCCAATATCATTGAAGCGGCGCGGGATTTGGGTGCTGGCTTCTGGCGGATTTTCCGGACCATCATTTTCCCTTTGAGTCTGCCCGGTGTTGTTGTGGGTGCGATCTTTGTATCCGTTATGGTGTTGGGCGAATTTGCCACCGCCTCGGCGCTTTCGGGTCGCAAGGTCAATTTGCTTGGGAACATTATTGTCACGCAGGTGGGTTCGTTGAAATGGGCGTTGGCCTCGGTAGTGGGGGTGATCCTCACCATCATCATGGGGGTTGTGATTTCGCTGTTCCTGCGCATCGTTGATCTGAGACGGGAACTTTAGAGATGGAGTCCCGCGTTCTCAAACCTGTGCTGGCCGTCTATGTGGCGCTGTTCATTCTGTTTCTCTATGGGCCCTTCATTGTCTTGACCATCCTGTCATTCCAGCAGGGGCCGGAAGGCGGGCCGCAGTTTCCAATCGTTGAATGGTCGACCTATTGGTATCGTCATATCTTCGGTTTGACGGAAGCCACGCGTGTTGCACCACTGCCGATTGGTCAGGCGATGATGCGGTCGTTGACGCTGGCGTTTGCGACAATGGTAACCTCGACAGTGTTGGGTGTGATGGCAGCACAGGCGTTTCGCAAGAAATTCAAAGGCTCAGGGGTGGTGTTCTATCTCATTGTCTTGGGCATGATTGTTCCGGGATTGCTCACGGGTCTTGGCGTAGCGCTGGTTGCTAAAAACATTCTCAATATTGACCGCCATTGGTGGAGCACCGCCTTTGTGCAGCATGTGGTTTATACGTTCCCGTTTGCGTTCCTTGTGATGTTGGCCATACTCAATCGCTTTGACAGTTCAGTTGAGGAAGCGTCGTGGTCACTGGGTGTTTCACCCTTGAAGACTTTCCGCAAAGTCACATTCCCTCTTATATTTCCGGGCGTGCTTTCGGCCATGTTGTTTGCTTTCACACTGTCTTATGATGAATTTTCGCGCACGCTTTTGTCGTCGAATGAGCAGACCTTGCCGCTGGCGATTTACGGAACATTCTCAGTCGAGATTCATCCCAACATCTTTGCCTTCGGTGTGCTGACCACGCTGTTTTCATTTTCGCTGTTGACCGTCTACGCCATTCTCATGACGCTCTCTGTGCGGCGCGCCAAGAAGATGGCGATTCAGGAGGACATTGCATGAGCTTGGGCATGAATGTGGCGATTGTCACGGGTGCAGGGTCGGGCATCGGGCGTGCCATTGCGCAGCGCTTGGCGCGTGATGGTTATAGCGTTGTCGTCAATGATGTGCGTAGAGATGCGGCGGATGCTGTAGCCAAGGAAATTGGTGGCAAAGTCATTGCAGTTGCGGGGGACGTTTCAAAAGAAGCGGATGTGACTGCTATCATTGCAGCCTGCAAAGCAGCGTTTGGACCTTGCACGCATCTCGTCAACAACGCAGGCCATGTGCATCAGGCGAAGTTTGTTGATTTGGAACCTGCTGATTTTGATCGCATGATGGCGGTGCATGTGCGAGGCAATTACCTGATGATCAGGGCTGTGATCAAAGACATGCTGAAGGCGGGCAGGGGTTCCATTGTCAACATCGCCTCACAACTCGGCCAGATTGGTGGCGTTGAACTGGTGCATTACTCTGCGGCGAAATCCGCCATCATTGGCATGACCAAAGCCTTGGCGCGCGAAGTGAGTGCGCAGGGGGTGCGTGTGAATGCCGTGGCACCGGGTCCCATCAACACGCCACTTGTGCGCAACTTGTCTGAAGGTTGGCGCAAAGCCAAGGCGGCGGAATTGCCACTCGGCCGTTTTGGTGAGCCAGAAGAGGTGGCGGCCACGGTTGCCTTTCTTTTGTCAGATGAAGCGTCTTTGTTTGTGGGCCAGACCATTGGCCCCAATTCGGGAGATGTGATGCTGTGAAGCAAACCGTTCTCATTACAGGCGCAGGTATCGGTATTGGCCGGGCCACGGCGAAGGCTTTTGGCAAGGCGGGTTACCACGTCATCGTGACCGATGTTCTGGAAAAGGAAGGCCAGTCAGTCGTTGCTGAAATTGGCAAGAATGCTGAGTTCATCAAGCTTGATGTGCGCTCCACCGAAAATGCCAATGCTGTCATTGCACAAGTAGAAAAAAAACATGGTGCTCTCGATTGCATCGTTGCCAATGCAGGTATCGCTCACCGGGTTCCAATTGCTCAGCTCACGGATGAAAAATGGGACACCACGTTCGACATCGATCTCAAAGGCATCTTCCGCATTGTGCGGCCAGCTATCCCTGCCATGCGTGCAGCGAAGAAGGGTGCCATTGTGGCCTTGTCATCGATCATGGGCACGACCTATGGCTGGGATGAGCATGTGCATTATTCGGCGGCGAAGTCTGGCGTTGTGGGATTGGTGCGTGGCCTCGCTGTTGAACTCGCGAAAGACGGCATACGCGTGAATGGCGTATCGCCCGGCTACATTCGCACCGCGCAATTGCTTTCAAAGGAACACTCCGTGGGGCCGGACGCTGACAAGTGCGGCGCATACATCCCCATGGGGCGGATTGGCGAACCGGAGGACATCGCTGACGTTATCCAATTCCTTGCTTCCAACGCGGCCCGATACATGACGGGTCAGGTGGTGGTGGTGGATGGTGGCCTGCTCGTTGGCCGCTACTGACATGAAACGAGAATGCTGCAGCAATTCAAGACTAACAATGGAGGAAGTAAAATGTCGATAGAGAGCATTAGAAACTACCACATCTCGCGCCGCAAATTTCTCGCGAGCTCGGCTGGTGGTGCTGCAATGGCTGTGGGGATGCCCTGGGGCGCCCAACAGGCCTTTGCAGCGGGACTTGCAGACCAGGAACTACGTACGGTTGGTTTGTCGGTGACGGTGCAAGAACGCATCCTCAACGATTTCAAAGCCGCATCGGGTGTGAAGGCCGTATCAGGCAAAGCTGATATTTTCCCCAACACGCAAACTGAACTTCTGGCCGGTACATCAGCCTATGACGTGTGGGAAACCATTGGTGAGCGTCTTCCTGCCGTGATTGCCACGGAGAAGATTTCAGCCATTCCAACAGCCTCGTTGAAGAACTGGGCCAACATCCGCGATACCTTCACCAAGGGTTCTGACAAGTGGGACAAGAAGTCCCAAATCGTTGGACAAATCTGGAAAGACGAAGCGCAGACAGAATTGTGGATGGTGCCAACCGTCTACAATTATGACTCGATTGGTTATCGTCCAGACCTCGTGTCGGCCGAAGAAGCTTCGACTTGGACCGCCATCTTCGATCCGAAGTTCAAGGGCAAGACCGGCCTCAACGTTGATCCGCTGATTGCTTTCGGTGAAGCTGTGATTGCCATGAACTCGCTTGGCCTGTTGAAGGTGCCAAATCCTGGCAACCCCGACAAGGCATCGATTGATGAAGCTGCGAAGTTCCTGATTTCCAAAAAGAAGGAAGGTCAGTTCCGTGCACTTTGGGGTGACTTCGGCGAATTGGTAAACTTGCTGGCATCTGGCGAAATGATCCTCGCTGACGCCTGGCAACCTGCCGTCATGGCGGTGAAGGCCCAAGGCAAGGCCTGCACCTATGCTGTGGCAAAGGAAGGCTATCGCGCTTGGTCCATCGGTAACTCGGCCATTGCCGGCACACCGAACATGGAAGCTGTTGTGGCTTATAGTGATTATTGGCTCTCTGGACCGCCGGCCATCGCTGTGTCGGAACAGGGTTACTACTCGCCAACAACCAACATCCAAGCCGCCATGGACAAGGATAAGTATGCGTTCTGGTATGAAGGCAAGCCTTGGGTTGGCGCTGAAGATCGCGGCATCAAGGAAGGTGACTTGCGTGATGGTGGTTCGCTCGAAACCCGTTCGCAGAACGTGGCCTACTGGCATCAATGGCCAGATGAGTATGATCACCTCATCGCCAAGTGGGACGAATTCCTGTCGGCTTAATTTAAACTTCTGCCAGTCGGGGTGTTTCGCCCCGACTGGTTTTCATTTCAGGCGGAATTTCCTCAAACGTGGCTTACGATCTTCAACTTTCGCATATTGGCAAAGTGTTCGACAACGGCACTGCGGCTGTCATTGATTTTAATCTTGATGTGAACAAGGGCGAGTTCATCGCATTTCTTGGCCCATCGGGCTGCGGCAAGACAACGACACTGCGCATGATCGCAGGATTTGAAGATATCAGCTCGGGCGATATTTCCATTCGGGGTGAGCGCATCAATGATCTGCTGCCGGAACAGCGTCCGACCTCGATGATCTTTCAGAACTACGCGCTGTTTCCGCACATGACAGTGCGGGACAATGTGGGCTTCGGGCTTGATGTGAAGAACATGCCAGCAGCTGAACGCGATGCGAAGGTTACGCGCATATTGGAGAAATTGGATTTGATGGCAGTGCAGGGCCAACGCCCTGATCGCTTGTCGGGTGGCCAGCGTCAACGCATTGCATTGGCGCGTTCGCTGGTGGTTGAGCCCAGTATTCTTTTGTTGGACGAACCACTGGGTGCGCTTGATGCGAATTTGCGCAAGAGCATTCAAAATGAATTGAAACTGCTGCAACGCTCATTGGGCATTACATTTGTGTTTGTGACGCATGCGCAGTCTGAAGCGCTGGCCTTGTCAGATCGTATCGTGGTGATGAACCAGGGTCGCATTGAACAGATCAGTGCGCCCTATGAACTCTACACACGGCCACAGAGTTTGTTTGTGGCGCAATTTATTGGCCGCAACACTTTGATCCCTGGCATGGTTCGCGCTTCCGATGGTGCGACTGTGACAGTTGATACGCCTTATGGTTCGCTGGTTGGATCGGCGACGAAGGGTGTTTCGGCAGGCAGCAAGGCCAATCTGATTTTGCCAGCAGAGTCAGTTGATCTGTTGCCCGGCACCACATCGAAAGCTGAAATTACCAAGGCCTATGGAACTTGCGCTATTCCTGTCACCGTCGGACGCATTCAGCAGATAGGGCACATTGTGCAAATGGATGTGGTGCTGGATGAAGGCCGCACCATTGGTCTTGAGGGACACGCGGATAAATATGGTGGCCGATTTGCCGTCGGTGACAAGGCCATCATCGCTTGGAAAAAAGATGGTGCAACGGTGATTGTGGGGTAGTCATGGAAACTGTTGCTGAACTCGCTGCAAAACTTCGCAAGGGTAAATTGGATGCCGTTGAGCTGACCGAAAGCGTTTTGGATGGTATCGCGAAGTGCGATGACAAGGCCATTTTCATAGACATGCTGCCGGAGCGAGCTCGAACTGAAGCGAAAGCTGCGCGCAAGCGATTGAAATCGGGCGAACCTGCAAGCCTTGTTGATGGTGTTCCGATTGGCTGGAAAGATTTGTTTGATATCAAAGGGCGCGTTACCACGGCAGCGTCTGTTGTGTTGAAATCCAACCCGCCTGCCGCTGCTGATGCAGCGTTGGTGCAGGCGGGTGTAAAAGCTGGAATGGTTTCGGTGGGCGCACTCAACATGACGGAGTTTGCTTATTCCGGCATTGGCCTTAATCCGCACTATGGTACGCCGCGCAATCCGCATGACCAAAAGGTACATCGCTCACCCGGCGGATCGTCATCGGCTTCCGGTGTTGTGGTGGCGAAGGGATTGTTACCAGTTGCGATTGGCACGGATACCGGCGGATCAATTCGTATCCCTGCATCTTTCAATGGGGTTGTTGGTTTCAAGACATCAACGGGCCACTATCCGATGGATGGTGTCTTTCCGTTGTCCCGGAGCTTCGACACGTTGGGCCCATTGGCACAGACGGTTGAGGACTGTGCGCTGGTTGATGCGGTGCTACGCGGGCAGAAAAAACGTGGCGTGAAAAAAGCTGAGGTGAAGGGCCGCACATTCATCGTGCCGACAAATGTGATGTTCGATGGCATTGAAGATGCTGTTGCTGCGAACTTTGAAAGTGCACTCTCACGCATCTCGAAAGCGGGTGGAAAAATAAAGCGTGTTGCTTTTCCGGTATTTGATGCAATTCTAAAACTTGTGACTACACGCGGCAATATTCTGGGAGCCGAGGCGCTGCAGGTGCATCAGTCCCGCGTCTATGGACCTGATGCCGCCCGCATGGACCAACGCGTTGTACAACGCATCAAGCTCGCTGAAAAAATGACGGCGGTTGATCTTGTTGAAATCATGTTGCAACGCCAGCAGTTGATTGCTGCAACAAACGCGTTGATTGGCGAAGGCATGGTGGTGTGCCCAACAACGCCGCACGTCGCTATGCCGATTGCGCCACTTGAAGCCGACATGGAAGAATTTTTCCGCGTCAATGCCAAGACCTTACGCAACACCATGTTCGGCAATTTTCTGGATTGGTGTGGGCTGTCTATTCCCAACGGTACTGACCGTGATGGCATGCCAACTGGTTTTCTAATTTCAGCGCCGCATGGAGGCGATGATGATGTTCTTTCTTTTGGGTTGGCGCTGGAAGCAGCGATAAGAGGATAAAAATGGCTGAGGTTTACAAACGACTTTTTTCACCACTGAAACTGGCAGGACAGACAATTGCCAATAGAATTGCCATGGCACCCCTGACACGCCAGATGGCTGAAGCTGATGGCACACCGACCGATGAAATGGCCGCTTACTATGCTCGGCGCGCGCGTGGCGGTTTTGGCCTGATCATCACCGAGGGCACATACGAAGAGGATAAGCTGGGGTGCCGCGCCTATCTCTCGCAGCCCGGCATTGCCAACAAGAAGCATGTGAAGGGCTGGAAGAAATCCGCCACGGCCATTCATGACAATGGAGCAAAGGGTATTCTGCAATTGATGCATGGCGGACGCGTGTCTGATCCGCGCGTACTGGGTGGTAAAGCCCCAGTCAGTGCCTCAGCAACACAAAGCGGGGGATGGACGCTTTACACCGACTCCGACGATGAACGTCAAATTCGCGATATCAAAAACAAGACATGGCCGAAGGTGACCTTTGGCAAAGCGCGGGCTTTGACAGTGAAGGAGCTTGGCATTGTTGCTGATGGTTTTGCGGATGGTGCTGCACGCGCGGTTGAAGCAGGATTTGATGGTGTCGAAATTCATGGCGCAAATGGTTATCTGCTCTGGCAATTCATCAATCCGAAAACCAATTTGCGCGAAGATGAATTCGGTGGTTCGCCTGAAAACAATGTGCGCTTTGCCCGCATGGTGTGTGAGCGCGTGCGCAAGGCCATCGGCAAGGACAAGATCATCACTCTGCGTGTGTCGCAGGATGGCGTAGATGATTTCGTCGGCGCTTTTCCGGGTGGCGTGAATTACGCCCGCGCCATCGGCAACGCCCTTCGTGGTGCGGAGATTGATGCCATCCACTGGTCAAGTTTCGGTTGGCGCGACAATCGTGATCCCAAAAACAAAACACCCATGTCGACAGTCATTCGCAAAGCGTCCGGCATTCCGGTGATTACCAATGGTGGCATTGCGGATGGTGCGGAAGCTGAAGCATGTTTGAAAGAAGCTGGCGGCGATATGGTGGCCATTGGCCGCCAAAGTTTCACGCACCCCGATTGGCCTTACATTGTGCGCTCTGGCCAGCCTTACAACTGGCTGCCGTTTGACCGAAAATATGTGATCCGGCCAGCGCTTGATTACGGCATCGCCTACCCAACCGCATTGCAAGACCCAAAATGGACAACGAAGTTCAAGTAAACAGGAGGAAATAAAAAATGGCTAAATCTGCAACGAAGAAGAAAAAGAAAATCATTTGCGCCTTCGGCACCGACGTTGACTCAGTTGCCGGCTGGATTGGGTCTTATGGTGGTGGTGACTCACCCTCTGATATTCAGCGCGGTGTGTTCGCCAGCGAAGTGGGTAACATTCGCCTGCTCAATCTGTTCAAGAAATATAAATTGAAGACGACGTTTTTCATCCCTGGTCATTCGATTGAATCTTTCCCGGATCAAGTGAAGCGCATCGCTGATGAAGGCCATGAAATTGGTGCCCATGGCTACCTGCATGAAAATCCCATCGCCATGACGCCGACGCAGGAAGAAGATGTTCTCGCGCACTGCGTAGATTTGATTGAACGGGTGTCTGGCCAGAAGCCACGCGGCTATGTGGCACCTTGGTGGGAAATGTCGAACTCAACAGCAGCGCTGTTGCTGAAGTACGGTTTCAAATATGACCACAGCCAAGGCTACCGCGACTTCCAACCTTTCTATGCCAAGGTTGGCGACAGCTGGAATCTGATCGACTATTCCAAGACCGCCAAGGAATGGATGAAGCCGATGATCCATGGCAAGGAAATTGACCTCGTCGAAGTTGGTGCCAACTGGTATGTGGATGATCTTCCACCCATGATGTTCATGAAGAAGGCGCCCAACAGCCACGGCTTCGTCAATCCGCGCGACATTGAAGAAATGTGGCGTGACCAGTTTGACTGGGTTTACGACAACATGGACTACGCCGTGTTCGCTTTCACCATTCACCCCGACGTCAGCGGTCGTCCGCAGGTGTTGTTGATGCTTGAACGCTTGATCAAGTACATCAACAAGAAAGAAGGCACGGAATGGATGACCTTCGAGGAAATCGCCGTGGACTTCCGCAAGCGCTATCCTTTTGCCGGTGGCAAGCGGCCTGAAGTGGTGTGATCACTCACCGTCAATAAATGCAAGCGGCCCGCATCACTGCGGGCCGTTTTTTATTGTCGCAATTCGGCGCGGCGCTTTTCTGTGGCGGGCATATCAAGCCCCCAGTCATAACCATCATCGGTGGCTTTCAACACCACGCCATAGACATCACGCGCATGGGCGACGTCGATGAAATCATCGAGCACATCATCGAGTACCTTTGATGGCTCCCGATCCAGCGGGTTCCCATAGCCACCACCTGATGGTGAGACATAGGACACCACATCGCCGGGCTCGACACGGAGGCCGGAGAACTTCGCGTAGTTTTGTGTGACGTCACCGGGTTTGGCACTGTTGTAAGTTTCGAGACGACCTACGGCACCCGCCGTTCCACCAAACACACCCCATGGCGCATCCTTGTGACGGTCAGATTCATGGGTGACAAAACCGGGGGTGAGGAAGCGTTGAGATTTGATCACACCTTGGCCGCCGCGGAATTTGCCGGCACCGGGGAACACGTCGGAGCGACATTCGTAGCGATCACAGATCAAGGGGATGTGCATGCCCAAATCTTCCAGCGGATTGTTGCGGGTGTTGCGCATCAGTTCTTCAATGGTGTCTGGACCATCAGACATGGGCCTGCCACCCATGGCCGCTTCGTTGACTTCGAGGAAGACCCAGTAATCGCCTGAAGGACGAACACCGGAGTAAGCGGCGAATGACAATGTTGCGGCATTGCCTGCGGTGCATTTGTCCGGCAACACGGGTGCCAGTGCCTTGATGATTAAATCCACCACGCGCTGAATTTGGCAGAAGCGCGCTTCTGCGGCAACAGGCGGGATCGGATTGAAGATGGAGCCTTTGGGTGCTGTCACTTTTACGGGCCGGAAAGAGCCCTCATTCTGCGGAATGTATTCGCTGTGGGTGTAGGTATCGAGCAACAGCGAGCGGAAAGCGAAGTAACACGCAACCTTGGTTGAACCTTCGAATGGCACGTTGAAGGCCGTGGGCACTTGGGGCGATGAACCGGTGAGATCAACCTCAACACCATTTCCTCGCACTTTCACAGTCACTTTGATCGGCAGCGTCTTGTCGCGGTTTCGGCCGTCATCATCCAGGAATCCTTCGGCCACATAGTCACCATCGGGAATCTTGTCGATCTCCCGGCGCAGCATAGACTCAGTGTAATCCATCAGCTGTTCCGTCGCCTGCATCACCGTGTCTTTGCCGTAGGTCGTCAGCAATTCCTGAAACTTCTTTACGCCCAATTCAGCCGAAGCTATTTGCGCTTCAAGATCACCCATAACGAGGCTTGGCACGCGCGTGTTGTTGCGAATGTAGTTCCACACACTCTCATTGCGCTTGCCCTGATCATAGAGCTTCAAGGCATTCATCAACATGCCCTCGGCAAACATGTCAGGCACGTCAATGATGAGACCGGGGGTTGCCGCACCGATGTCAACATGGTGGGCCGTGTTGGCGGAAAAGCCCACCAGTTCGCCCTTGTAAAAAATGGGAATGACAACGGCAATGTCTGGCGAATGGCTTGCGCCAAAATAGGGGTGATTGTGCAGAATGCAATCACCGGGTTTCCAGTCTTTCAGCTTGATCGTGTGTTCAATGCCGCGGAGATAGCCGGGCAGGGAGCCGATGTGCATGGGTGTTGAATCAGATTCGCACAGCGTGTTGTAGTTGGCGTCAAATAAACCCGCACCCAGATCCTGGCTTTCGCGGATGATGGATGAATAGGACATGCGGTAAAGCACATTGCCCATTTGCTCGGCGATGGAATGCAATGCACCACCGATGACTTGTAGCGAGATGGGATCAATCTTTTTGGTTTTACGGGATTTGGTTTTCGAGGATTTTGCCATTTTTGTTTCCCTCACTTGCCGCGGCTCAAAACAATGTCACCATGGCCCATTACGAGGGCTCTGTATTTCGGTGGCACCAGGGTTGTTGAATTGTGTTGAACGATCAAGGCAGGGCCGGTGATCTTGTCACCCGCCAGCAATTTGCCCCGATCATAGCGCGGCGTCTTCACAGATTTTCCATCATCGAACACGGTGTCGCGCATGTAAAGTTTTGCCGACGCGGGATTGTTGCGGTTGCCTTTTTTCAAATTGGGAAGTTTCAACGTGTCGACTTCTGCACTGCCGACCACACGCAAGGTGATGATCTCGACCAATTGATCTTCAAAGGCGTGGCCGTAAACCTGCTTGTGGGCGTCGTAGAAACTGCTGATCACCGTGCCGATGTTTTTCTTCGACAAAGTTTGTTTCGGCATGGCGGCGCGCAGTTCAAAGCCTTGGCCAACATAGCGACATTCGGCGATGGCGGTGAAGCGCTGCCTGCTCAGCCCAATGCCATCAGCTGAAAGTTGCTTGCTGGCCAGTTGTTTAAGGTCAGCCAGAATCGTGTTGGCGTCGGTAAATTCATTGGCTTCGGCTGTGTTGGCAACGATCAGCACGGAGCGGGTAAATTCATATTGCAGTTCGGTGAGCAGCAAACCCATGGCTGCGGTGATTCCGGGATGCAGGGGGGAGATGACATCTTTGGCATGGATCATTTCCGCGAGGGCTGTTGCATGCAAGGGACCAGCACCGCCGAAGCCCATTAGCGTGAAGTTGCGGGGATCAATGCCCTTGGCCACAGAATTTGCATTGATGGCCAGTGCCATGTTGTTGTTGACGACTTTCAAGATGCCGAGAGCAGCATCCTTGACTGAAAGTCCCAGCTTCTTGGCGATATGTTCATCGACAGCTTTGTGGGCAAGTGCAGGATCAATCTTGAGATCACCGCCGAGGAAATGTTCCGGGTCAAGGCGGCCCAACACCACTTGGGCATCTGTCACAGCAGGTTCAGTTCCGCCCTTGCCATAACAGGCTGGGCCGGGGTCTGCACCGGCGGAACGTGGCCCAACACGGAATGCGCCACCGGGATCAAGATAAGCAATCGAGCCGCCGCCTGCACCAATGGCATCGATATCAATCATTGGCACCAACACAGGCAGCGAGGCTACTTCTGTATCGCGTGGGTTTTTGATGCGGAGTTCACCGTTTTGAATGACGGAGATATCAGCTGAGGTTCCACCAATATCAATGGTGATGACATTCTTGGTTTTGCAGGCAGCCCCCGTCCAACGCCCACCAATGACACCACCAGCCGGGCCTGACAGCAGCAAGCCAACGGGTCTCACAGAAGAATTCTCAATTGTCGAAATTCCGCCATTGGATTGCATGATGCGCACAGCAGCGTTGATGCCGGTTTGTTTCAGACGGTCTTCGAGGCGGCGCAGATAAAGAGACGTCTTCGGTCCGATATAGGCGTTCATTGCTGCCGTCGAGAAGCGTTCGTATTCGCGGATGACATTCACCACTTCTGATGAACAACACACGAATGCATTGGGCATGATCTCATCAACAATGGCTTTGGCCCGTTTTTCATGGGCGTCATTGAGGAATGAGAACAAGAAGCAGATGATCACAGCATCAAGGCCGCGCTTCTTGAACAGCTCAGCCGCAGCCCGCACCTGTGCTTCGTCGAGCGGTGTTTCAACTTCACCCGTGGGCGGCATCAGGCGTTCATCAACGACGATGCGGTTGCGTCGTTTCACCAGCGGTTTTGATTGCCAAGGCACATCGAATTGCAGGGAAAAATTGTGCGGCCGCTTGTGGCGGGCCATGTGCAGGATATCACGAAAGCCGCGCGTGGTGATCATGCCGACCTCGGCACCCTTGCGTTCGATCACCATGTTGGTGGCGACAGTGGTACCGTGAAAGACCATGTTGACATCGGCAGGTGCCACATCTGCCATCTTGCAAATTTCAACAATGCCTTGCACAACTGCGACCGATTGATCGGCTGGTGTTGACGACACCTTATGCACAAAAATGCTCTGCTGACCCGACTTTGAGCTTTTCTCCAGCACAATGTCAGTGAATGTACCGCCGACGTCCACACCCACCCTGATCATCAAAACCCCCTGAGAAAGCTACTGCATTAATAACACTTCATACGTGAAGATCGTTGGAGTCAAGATAGGCCAGAACATTTTTCAAGGGTTCAACGTCGCCGAACTTGGCATCGATATCAAACAAGTTCCATTCGACGGCACCGGCAATGCGGTCACCTATGCCTTCCTTGACGGCAATGGGGCGGAAACCATCGGCGATGGCGTCTTCAATCGAATTGCGCACACAGGCGGCGGCGGTAACGCCGGTGACGATGACGGTGTCAACACCCATGTTTTTCAACATGCCGGAGAGATAGGTGCCATGGAAGGCACTGGCCCGCTTTTTGACGATGACATGCTCACCCTCACGCGGTGCAATGCGGCTGTCGATGGCGGCGGCTTCGGAGCCAACTTTCAGCACTTCAACCGGAATTTTATTATGCCAAAGGCCCATGTCGCCAGGCACAGTGCGATCAACAACATCATAAGCGGTGGTTGTGTAGACAATGGGCAGGCCACGACGCCGGAAGGCTTCCAACAGTTTCTGGTTTGTTGGAATAATCTCTTCCATGTTGTCACACGTGAAAGCATTGCCAGGGCGCGTCCAGGCATTGGCGAGATCGATAATCAACAAGGCGGGCTTTTTGCCGTAACCGACGCGACGTTGAAAGCCGCGAGTTTTGTAAAAATCAGCATTGGCTTTGAAGACGATTTCGAGGGCTTTTTTGACTTCGTCGCTGGTTTGCATGATGTGCTCCAATGAATTGATGAATGCATACTGGCAACTCGAACATATAATGGGAAATACCATGTTTTGATCAATTGATAGCATTGTGTTATCAATGGAAATGACCGACATTCGACAGTGCAAAGCCTTCATCGCAGTTGCGGAAGAACTGAACTTTCATCGCGCTGCTGAAAAAATGGGAACAGTGCAACCAGCCTTGAGCCGCCTCATTGGCAATCTTGAAGGCGATCTCAAAGTCAAATTGCTGGAACGCACAACACGCCATGTGGCGTTGACGGAGCCGGGCAAGATATTCCTTGCCGAAGCACGTGCCTTGGTCAGTCAGCTCTCTTCAGCGATACGCAACACGCAGTCTGCGGGAATGGGTAAGGCGGGACGACTGACGTTGGCTTACATGGACTTTGCTGTTCACAAGTTCTTGCCGGATTTGCTGTCTGCAGTTTCCAAAGCCAGTCCTGATATCCACATCGATCTCACTTACATGTCCACTGCGCAACAGCGGCTTGCGTTGATGGAAGCCAAAATTGACATCGGAATCATGATCGGGGAGATGAATAATCCTTTCGTGGATTCCATTCGACTTGCTGATGCGCCTTTGGTTGTGGCACTTCCCAAAAAACATGAACTGGCATCAAAGAAGCGTTTGGCATTTTCGGATGTTGTTCACGAACCAGTGTTGTTTGGCAACGAAACGGACTGGGCGGCCTTCCGGGATGTTTTGTTCAGGCTTTACGCGCAAGAAGGTGCCAGCCCCAGGATCGTCGCTGAAGCATCAAGTGCTGCTGCGCTGATGGGGCTCGCAGCGAAAGGCATGGGAATTGCCTTTTATGCGGGCACTCCCACACTTTATCAAGGAGGTGCTTTGACCATCCGGCAAGTCACGCCCCTGACTACAATTCCTGTTTCGCTGGTTTGGCGCAGAGGTGCAAAACTGCCGCTGGTGCGCCACGTTCTAAAAATGGCAGGCCTGGTCAGGCTGTGATGCTGGATGAATGCAGCTTTTCCAATTCGGACGATTGTCTTGAGCTGCTTGTGCCCTTAACATGCTGTAAATCTTGAACGGCAATTTCATCGACTCAATCCAATAGTGCCACTGAGGCATTGCTCGCTAAAAACTGAGGCAACAATTCTATGGCCTATCTGTTTCCTCCACCTGCGATCAAAGCCATTCCGGTGATTGGCGAGCGTTTGCATTATCCGGTCAACCGTATTTTCTGTGTTGGGCGCAATTATGTAGAGCATGCCAAAGAGATGGGCATTGCGGTTGACCGCGAGAAGCCGTTTTATTTTCTGAAATCTGCCGCGCATTTTCAGAGCACTGGTACAACAATTCCATATCCGGGCGGCACCACAAATTTTCAGTATGAAGTTGAACTTGTGGTGGCGATTGGCAAACGGATATTCAATGGTGATCTCGTGAAAGCGCGAAGGGCGGTTTACGGTTATGCCGTTGGTCTAGATATGACACGCCGTGATCTGCAATTGTCAGAGCGTGCACATCAACGACCATGGGATCTGGGGAAAGATGTTGAGCAGTCGGCAATTATTTCCGGGATCACCAAGGCCAAGGATTTTGACGAAGTTGGCCCCCAGCGCATTCAACTTTTGCTCAACGGTGAAGTGAAGCAGGATGCGCATCTCAGTGATCTGGTTTGGAAGGTCGATGAGATTATTGCCCATCTCTCAGAGTTTTATCACCTCGGACCCGGCGATCTGATCATGACGGGCACACCAGCAGGTGTTGGCCCGGTTGTTCCGGGCGACAAGATTGCGGGTGGAATTGATGGTCTTCAACCCATCAGCCTGAAAATTGGCAAGATGAAGTAACGGGCAAAACGCTTTGGAGAACAACATGACGGCAATCAGTGGAAAGGTACAGAGCTAACTATGCTTGTCAAACGCTTTCAAGATGCGAAACCCTATGAAGCCCCAAACCACCGCGCTGTCGTTGGCTTGCGCTTGCAGGGGTTTGAAAGTGGTGGTCCGCGAAACCAGTGGGTCGGCTATTCACAATTCCTGCCGGGTGGCGGGGCAGGGCCAGATGCAACGCCGTTTGAAAAAGTTTATGTTGTGCTTGAAGGTGAGATGACTGTCATCATCGGTGGCAAGGAAACCGTTCTGGGCTTAATGGATTCCTGCACCATCGCCCCTAATGAGGTGCGGGAGATCATCAACCGCTCAAATCATGTCTGCAAGATGCTGGTGGTTATTCCTTACCCCACTTCTCAGATAGGTATTTAATCGCATTTAAAGGCGCCCTGGAGCTGTTTTTTGATTACCGGGGTACCAGGGTAGTCAACAGGACTAAATTCCTCTGTGTGGGCACGGCAGATGCCCTGCGTTGAATTTCAACCCCAGGTTTACAGCGGCCTGCCTACACCAATTTCGATTTCCTGGAGATGATGCTGCCTTCGACAGGCAAAGGCGGTCTTTCACGGTTGGCGAGTTCAATGGCTTCTGTTTCGCCGATGCCAGTCATGCACAAAATGCGCACAACGATTTCTTCCACCGCGTCAGCCGCAAAGTCTCCCTGGGTAATCGAAAGGCAGGAACCGACAATGGCATGTGCTGCCATTTTGAAGGTGAGGCTCGCATCTTTCACCTTGAAGCGCCCGGCCTTTGTGGCGTTTTCCAAATCGCGGATCGCAAACGGCCCCATGCGGCGGTGCATCGCATCTGCAATAACTTCGGAGCGAAACAGCAGTAGTTTCCAGCGCAAGTCATGTGTGCAAGCTTCAATGACGGTGCGTATGCCAAATGCGTAAACCTGTGCAGGGTCCGCAAATGTATCTGTTACGGCCTCAATGCGCAGCGCCAGTTCATGCATCAGTCGTTCGAGAACGGCGATTGCAAGTTCATCCTTGGATTTGAAATAGCTGTAAACCGTGCCCGCACCGACATCAGCGAGTTCGGCAATTTCTTGCATGGTGGCTTGGTCAATGCCGCGTTCCGACATGACTTTATAGCCAGCCTGCACCAGTGCCTCGCGCTTGCGCAATTGCTTGCGCGCGACACGGCCAAGGGCTTTGACATCAACTGCTAACAACTCTCCAGCGCTCCTTTTTCGCCAGTTGTGCCATCCCAGCGTTTCCTTTCGCTGTCAGCCTTGCTCTCCAACCAGACGACACCCTACACTGACCCCAATGCGCCAACGGTTTTCAAGTCGCAGGCGGGGCCCGTGCTGGGTTTGTGCATTGCCTCCGGCGCTACTGGTATTGCACGCGCCGCCATGGACATCTGCCGGCACCCCGCCTGTGTCGCGATAGGGCATTTCCCTTGTGCCAGAAGGCCGCCGCCTGTTCGCTTCGCTGTCAGTCGAGGAAAACCTGATCCTTGGTGGGCAGGTGAAGCGCACCGGCCCATGGAACCTTGATGGGATTTACAGCCTGTTCCCAATTCTGAAAGAAAAGCGCAATGCACCCTCGACTTCACTCTCAGGTGGTCAACAGCAAATAGTGGCGATTGGACGTGGGTTGATGTCAAATCCCGATTTGTTTTTGTTGGATGAACTAAGCCTAGGCCTTGCTCCCATCGTCATCAAAGATATCTACGCCATGCTGCCACGTATTGTCGGCAATGGTTTGACGGCCATTCTGGTTGAACAGGATGTGACACGCGCACTCGATACCGCAAACCAATTCCTGTGTATCCAGGAAGGACGCATCTCGCTTGAAGGAGCACCACGCGCCTTCAGCAAAGACCAAATCTCAGCTGCATACTTCGGGATGTGAGAGATGACCTGGGTCAACATCATCATCCAAGGTATTCTGGTCGGCGGGCTTTATGCCTTGTTTGCTGCCGGCTTGCCATTGATCTTCGGTGTGATGCGGCTCGTCAACATCGCCCATGGTGACCTCATCGTTGCCATGGCTTATTTGGCCTGGTCAATCATATACATCACAGGCATTCATCCCTTGTTGAGTTTGCTGCTCGTCATCCCGATTGCCATGGGTTTTGGCTATGTGCTGCAAATGGGTATTCTCAACCGTGCACTGGGCATGGATATTCTGCCACCACTTCTGGTCACCTTTGGCATGTCGGTGATCATCCAAAACGGTTTGCTCGAACTGTTCACCGCAGACACGCGCAAACTCAATGCGGGTGCATTGGAAACCGGATCGTTTCCGCTGCTTTCCGGTGTGGACATTGGCTATTTGCCACTGCTGCAATTCGGCGTCGCAGTCGCTGTCATCGCGGGCTTGCAATACATGTTTTACAACACGGCACTGGGACGTGCGTTCCGCGCAACATCAGATGATTCCGAAACCGCACTTCTGATGGGCCTCGACAAGCGCAGGGTTTATGCCTGGGCCATGGCGCTGTGTCTTGGCGTTGTTGCCATCGCTGGGGTGTTCCTGGGCGTGCGCGCCAATTTCGATCCGGCGATTGGTCCGGGACGACTGAGCTTCGGCTTTGAGGCCGTGATCATTGGTGGTCTGGGCAATCTTTGGGGCACGCTGATTGGTGGTGTGATCCTCGGTGTGGCCCAAGGCATCGGTGCCCAAATCCATCCGGGCTTTCAGGTTCTGGCGGGACATCTGGTGTTTCTGCTGGTGCTGGCCATCAAGCCGAAGGGCCTGTTCCCGAGAATGCACGGATGAACGCCAGTATTGCCCGCGCGACAAAGGCCAGCCGCATCGCCGGTGTGCTGGCAATTATTTTGATTGCCATCCTTGTCGCAGCGCCCTGGTGGGGGGCGACGGCAACGCTTCGCCTGATTGGCGAGATGATGGTTTATCTGGCGCTGGCTTCACTTTGGAATCTGCTGGCGGGCTATACGGGCCTCGTTTCCGTGGGCCAACAGGCCTATGTGGGCCTGGGCGTCTACATCATGGTGGCGGTCACGATCTATCTGGGCATTCACCCCTATTTTGCCATTCCATTGGCAGGGCTTGCCGCTGTGCTTTTGTCATTGCCAGTGGGCAAACTGGTGTTTCGTTTGCAGGGTGCCTATTTCGCCATTGGCACTTGGGTGGTGGCGGAAGTTTTCCGATTGATCGCGGCACAGCTCGGTTCCGTTGGTTTGGGTGGCGGTTCTGGCACATCAATTCCCACGGATGTGATGCGGGCTTTGGCCGTCAACAAATTCTGGCGCGAGACATCAATATACTGGATCACGGTCGTGTTGGGCATTGGTGCATTGGCGCTGGTCTGTGGCCTGTTGCGTTCACGCATCGGCTTGGCGCTGACAGCAATTCGTGACAGCGAAGTTGCTTCATCCAGCCTTGGCGTCAATATCGAGCGGATCAAATTTGCGGTTTATGTGGCTGTTGCCGGCATGACAGCCATGGTCGGTTCGATCATCGCGCTGCAAAAAATCCGCGTCTCGCCCGATGCGGCCTTCAGCGTGAATGATTGGACAGCTTTCGTCATTTTTATTGTTGTCATTGGTGGCATAGGCACCATTGAAGGACCAATTGTCGGCACCATTGTGTATTTCCTGCTGCGCGAATTCCTGGCGGACCTTGGCTCACTTTATCTGATGTTGCTTGGTGCATTGGCCATCGTCATCATGCTGGTCGCCCCCAAGGGCATTTGGGGCTACATCATGGCGCGCTGGAACATTTCGCTATTCCCGACGGGCTATCGCGTGGAGGAGAAGAAATGAACTTTACCCACACTGGATTGTCCACCCGTGTTGTTTTCGGACGAGGCAAGATCATTGAAGCCGCCAACGAGGCGAAGCGCCTTGGCATGAAGTATCCACTGGTCATCACGACACCGCATCAGATGATACAAGGTTCAGACCTTGCCCGAGCCGTTGGCGGGACCCATTGGGCGGGAGCGGCCATGCACACGCCGGTCAAGGAAACCGAAGCAGCACTTGAGTTTTTCAGGAAACGCGGGGCCGATGGCGTAATTTCGCTCGGCGGTGGATCATCAACCGGTTTGGGTAAAGCCTTGGCGTTTCGCACTGACTGCCCGCAACTGGTCATCCCCACAAGTTATGCGGGCTCAGAGATGACAAATATTCTGGGCGAGACCGCCGACGGGGCAAAGACCACAAAGCGCGATCCAAAAATTCAACCGGAATCCGTGATCTACGATCCTGATCTGCTGGATACTTTGCCAGATAAATTTGCAGCAACCTCCGGCATGAATGCCATCGCCCATGCGGTGGAAGGACTTTATGCGGTTGATGGCAATCCTATTGTTACCATGATGGCTGATGAGGGTATTCGCGGTCTTGCTTCAGGGTTGTTACGAGGCAACGATGGCCGAGAAGAGGCACTTTATGGTGCATGGTTGTGTGGTGCAGTTTTGGGGTCGGCATCAATGGCTCTTCATCACAAACTCTGCCATGTTTTAGGTGGCAGTTTTGACCTTCCACATGCCGAAACTCACACAGTGATTTTGCCCCATGCCACTGCTTACAATGCGCCTTACACTGAAGACGCAATGAAACGCATTCGCCTTGCTCTTCGCGTCCCTTCGGCTGCGCAGGGTTTGTTTGACCTTGCCAAAAAACTAGGCGCACCGCTTGCCCTGAAAGACATCGGCATGCCGGAATCCGGTCTCGACAAGGCCGCTGATATTGCGGTTGCCAATCCCTATCCCAATCCGCGCCCATTGGAACGCGACGCTATTCGCAAATTGCTTGACGATGCCTATCATGGCCGCAGGCCCACATAAGAGGAAATCATGGCAGACATCAAAACAGATGTAATGATCATCGGCACCGGGCCAGCAGGCTCTGCCATGGCGGCTTTGCTCGCGACACAAGGGGTCGAGACACTGGTCATCAATCGTTACCGCTGGCTGGCCAGCACGCCGCGTGCGCACATCACCAACCAGCGCACCATGGAAGTGTTGCGTGACCTTGGCAAAGATGTTGAAGCTGAAGCCTACATGCATGCCACAAGCCAGGACCTGATGGGTGAGAACGTGTTTTGCGTCAGTCTGGCTGGCGAAGAATTGGGCCGCATGAAAAGCTGGGGCAAACACCCGAACTCAAGGGCTGAACATCACTTGTCAGCGCCGACTTTAATGAATGACCTGCCGCAAACATTCATGGAACCACTTTTGTTGAAAACTGCCTGTTCACGCGGTGCGCAGGCCCGGATGTCTTGTGAGTATTTTTCGCATGTTCAGGACAAGGATGGCGTTACCGTCAGCGTGCAGGACCGTTTGACCGAAAAGAATTTTACCGTGCGCTGCAAATACCTGATCGGTGCTGATGGTGGCAATTCGCTGGTGGCGGAACATGCTGGACTTCCATTTGAAGGACAAATGGGTGTTGGTGGATCAATCAATATTCTCATCAAGGCTGACCTGTCCAAATTCGTCGCACATCGCCCGTCGGTGTTGTACTGGGTCATGCAGCCCGGTGCGGACGTGGGCGGCATTGGCATGGGCGTTGTGCGCATGGTCAGGCCGTGGAACGAATGGCTGATCATCTGGGGATATGACATCAATCAGCCTGCACCTGAAGTCAGCGATGAATTTGCCAGCAGTGTTTGCCATCAATTGATCGGCGACTCGAATGTGCCGATTGTAATCAAAAGCACCAGCACCTGGACCGTCAACAACATGTACGCCACGCATATGCAGAAAGACCGCGTTTTCATCATGGGCGATGCAGCGCACCGTCATCCACCATCCAATGGTTTGGGTTCCAACACCTCGATTCAAGATGCGTTCAATCTGGCATGGAAGCTTGCGTTAGTTCTGAAAGGCAAGGCGACACAGAAACTGCTGGACAGCTACTCGCAAGAGCGCACGCCAATTGCCAAGCAGATCGTCAGCCGCGCCAACAAGTCGATTGGCGAATTTGGCCCCATCTTCCAGGCACTCGGCATGGATGGCGGGGTTGATCACGCGAAGATCCAACGCAACATGGATGCCCGTTGTGATACGGGTGACAAGGCGGAGGCCCAACGCGAAGCATTGCGTCAAGCCATAGCCTACAAAAAATACGAATTCGATTGCCATGGCGTTGAGATGAACCAACGCTATGAATCAAACGCTGTCGTTGCCGATGGTGTGAAAGTGCCGGGTGATGGCGTTGACATGGAATTGCACTATGTGCCCACCACAACACCGGGTGCCCGCATTCCCCACGTCTGGGTGTTTGACAAGCAAGGTTCACAGCACTCGACGCTCGACATCACGGGGCAGGGTGCATTCACGCTCATTACATCTATCGGCGGCGAGGCATGGGCAGAAGCGGTGAAAAATTGGCGAAGGCGAGGGGCATCACCATCAAAACCAGCGTCATTGGCCCGCGACGTGACTTTGAAGATCATACGGGCGATTGGGCCAATGCGCGGGAAATTTCTGACTCCGGCTGCCTGCTTGTCAGACCCGACCAACATGTAGCTTTCCGGGCCATGAAGGCCTCGAAGACTGCCGAAAAAGAATTGACCTCCGCACTCAACTCCATTCTGGGATTTTGATCATGGCCAAAAAAACTGTCAAGAAAACCGCAAAGAAACCGATCAAGAAAGCGGTGCTGAAAAACAAGGGTGCCAAGTATTACTTCACAGTGAAAGACTCGGTGAAAGTTGTGCAGGACCGGGTTGGCCCAAAGGCCGACAAGCGCGCCAAGTTTGTAGTGGATTCACTGGTGAAGCATCTGCATGCCTTTGTGAAGGAAACCAACATCACCATGGATGAGTGGATGTATGGCATCAACTTCCTCACCAAGACAGGACATCTTTCCACAGACTGGCGAAAGGAATTCATCCTGCTCTCTGATACGCTGGGGGTTTCCATGCTGGTGGAAACACTCAACAACGACAAAATGTCCGGTGAAACTGAATCAACTGTGCTGGGGCCCTTCTACATTGAGAACGCCCCCAAATATCGCAACGGTGCCAACATCTGTCTTGATGGCAAGGGCGAACCTGTTTGGGTGCATGGCCGGGTGACTGATGCAAAGGGCCGTCCTATTGCAGGTGCTGTGCTTGACGTTTTCCAAGCCAATGATGAAGGCTTCTATGACGTTCAGCAGAAAGGCATCCAGCCCGACATGAACCTGCGGGGCGTTTTTACATCTGAAAAAGACGGCAGATACAGTTTCAGAACGGTCTATCCCCGCCATTATCCGATCCCGTTTGATGGCACCGTTGGCAACATGCTGGTGGCCCTCGACCGCAACCACAATCGTCCGGCGCATCTGCATTTCATTGTTTCTGCACCGGGCTTTGAAAAACTCATCACGCATATATTTACACCGGATTGTCCGTGGCTAAAGGACGATGCCGTGTTCGGCGTCAAGGAGAGCCTGATCGCTGACTTCAGGACGGTGGATGATCCGGCGAAAGCAACTTCTCTCGGCATGCCGAACCCGTTCCGCATCTGCGAGTGGAACGTGGTTCTGGCAAAAACCAAGTGAGGCAAAGCTGATGATCAACAAGATTGTCGAGTCCATCGAAGCCGCCGTCGCTGATATTGCGGATGGTTCCATCATACTTATAGGCGGCTTCGGCACGGCTGGCATGCCGTTCAATCTGGTTGACGCCCTGTTGGCGCAAGGTGCCCGAGACCTGACGATTGTCTCCAATAATGCAGGCAATGGTGAAACCGGGCTGGCGGCATTGCTCAAGGCCAAACGCGTGCGCAAGATCATCTGCTCACTTCCACGTCAAACTGATTCCCATGTGTTTGATGGTCTCTATCGTGCAGGCGAAATTGAATTGGAAGTTGTTCCGCAAGGCAATCTGGCAGAACGCATGCGGGCCGCAGGGGCGGGCATCGGCGCATTCTTCTGTCCCACGGGTTATGGCACGCTGCTGGCGGGTGATCGTGAAACCCGTGTGATTGATGGACGCAACCATGTGCTGGAATATCCGATCCACGGCGATGTGGCCTTGATCAAGGCGTTGAAGTCAGACCGCTGGGGCAATCTGGTTTACCGCAAGACTGCACGCAATTTTGCACCCGTCATGGCAACAGCAGCGCGCGTCACAATTGCAGAGGTGTCGGAAATTGTTGAGTTAGGCGCACTCGATCCCGAGGCTGTGCCAACGCCGGGCATCTATGTTCAGCGCGTCGTCAGGGTTGATGCAAAAATGGCAGTGGCCGCATGAGGTGTTTGAAATGCAACGCATGACCCGTGAACAGATGGCTGCCCGCGTGGCAATTGATATCCCTGATGCTTCCTACGTGAACCTGGGCATCGGCCTTCCCACATTGGTGGCCAATGCCTTGCCGAAAGACTGCGAAATCATTCTGCATACGGAGAATGGCCTTCTCGGCATGGGGCCCGCACCTGCCAAAGGCAAAGAGGACTGGGACCTGATCAATGCCGGCAAGCAGCCGGTGACGGAGGTTCCAGGTTCGACATTTTTTCACCATGCTGATTCCTTTGCGATGATGCGCGGCGGCCATCTGGATATTTGCGTGCTGGGCGCATTTCAAGTGTCGGAGCAGGGTGATATTGCCAATTGGCACACTGGTGCGCCCGATGCCATTCCTGCCGTTGGTGGTGCCATGGATCTTGCCATCGGGGCCAAGAAAACCTGGATCATGATGGAGCATGTCACCAAGGATGGCCAGCACAAGCTAGTCAAACAATGCTCCTATCCCCTCACGGGCAAGTCTTGCGTGTCGCGCATCTATACAGACCTTGCGGTGGTTGATGTAACGAAAGATGGTTTTGTCGCCATTGAAATCATCCCCGGCCTCAGTCTTGAAGAACTTTCTAATCTGACAGGCGCAGCCTTGCGTGATGGCCGTGCCGAAAAGTAACAGCGGATCGAAAATTTATTGTCCGGCACATGATGTAAAAGTGGTTGCGAGTTGTTGCAGCAATTCACCATACATGGCTGGTCCACTCTCGAGATTCATGCCGAGGGGGTCGAGTGATGCTGTTTTTGCAGCTGTACCTTCGGTAATCAAACGCACCAGTTTGTTGTCAAATTGCGGTTCGGCAAACACGCATTTTATTTTGTCGTTGCGCAGCTTGGCCTGAAGGGCCGCAATGCCAGCCGCACCCGGCGGATTTTCAGGATTGATGGAAATCGCGCCCGCCGCGGCAAGGCCATAGTGGGATTCGAAATATTGATAGGCGTCATGGAACACGATGAAACCCAGGTTTTTGAGCGGCGCCAGCTCAGCCTTCAGTTTGGCGTCCAGCCCGTCAATCTCGGCCATGGCAGACACGGTGTTTTTTTCGTAAATTGCGGCATTTGCGGGATCAACGAGTCCAAGGGTTTTGGAAATCTTCTGCAGCATCAATTTGGCGTTGTCGGGATCAAGCCAGATATGGGCATCTTGTTCCGCATGGTAAGTCTCGCCGCTGTCGCCGTGATCCTGGTGATCAAAGCTATTTCCTTCACGCAGGGGCAATTTTTTGAGTTCGGGTTGCTCCATCATGGAAACCACTTTGGCATTGAGCCCTAGCGAGTCGATGGGTTTTGCCAGGAAGTTTTCAAGATCAGGACCGATCCAAAAAATCACATCAGCATTTTGCAGGCTTGTCGCATCGCTGGGCTTCATGGCGTAGGTATGGGGCGATGCCTGGCCCTCGATGATCAGATCAGGTTTTCCAAGGCCATACATGACAGAAGCTACCAGGGAATGCAGGGGCTTGATCGACGTCACGACATGCGGCTCTGCCAGGGCGGAAGTCGAAAACAGCAGGGATGCAAAGATTGGCAGCAGGCAGGTTTTTGATCGGCGCATTACATTGTCCTCAAAGGTTCATGTCATGTAATAACATTACACTCGACTTGTTATGATATAACATCTATTGTTGTCAAATCGAATTTCACCATTGGCATTGAGGTGTGGCGTGCTGAAAACTCCTGACCCCCTGGTCTCCTTGCATGGTGCGGGTTTGCAGCGTGGTGGGCGTTGGCTGGTGCGGGGGGTTGATCTCTCGGTGCGCAGCGGCGAAATCGTCACGTTGATTGGCCCCAATGGCTCTGGAAAATCCACCACGGCGCGGCTTGCCCTGGGAATTGTTGCTTGCAGCGAAGGCAGCGTCCGGCGGCGGGCAGGATTGCGCACCGCCTACGTGCCCCAGAAAATGGCAGTCGATTGGGCCTTGCCCCTGCGCGTGCAAGATCTGCTGGCACTCACGCAGAAACTCAGCATCGCGGAAATGACCAAGGCCCTGGATATGATGGGTGCTGCACCCCTGCTGTCGCGCGAAGTCCGGCATCTGTCGGGCGGTGAATTGCAGCGCGTGTTGCTGGCCCGTGCCGTGGCGCGCCAGCCCGAATTGCTGGTGCTGGATGAGCCTGCGCAAGGCGTGGATTTCAGCGGCGAGCTTGCGCTCTATGATCTCATCAAGGACGTGCGGGACAATTTGGGCTGCGGCATTCTGATGATCTCCCATGATCTGCACATGGTGATGGCCGCCACTGATCAAGTCGTCTGCCTGAATGGCCATGTCTGTTGCCATGGCACGCCGGAACTGGTGGCCAAGAGCCCGGAATATCGCAACCTGTTTGGCGAACGTGCAGCAGCAGCACTTGCCATTTACCAGCATCACCATGATCACACGCATCTGGCCGATGGCACGGTGCAACATCCCGATGGCAGCATCACCGAACATTGCCACCCCGACGATGGCCATCATCACGTTGAAACCGGCACGCAGCGCCGCTACGCCCTGAAAGGCTTTGATGATGCTTGATGATTTTTTCACCCGTGCCCTGATTGCGGGTCTCGCCATGGCTGCGGTGACGGGGCCGCTGGGCTGTTTTGTCGTCTGGCGTAAACTTTCCTATTTCGGTGACACTTTGGCCCATGCGTCCCTTTTGGGTGTGGCTTTGGCGCTGCTGCTGCAAATCAACGTTACATTGGCGGTATTTGTTTTGGCATTGGCAGCAGCATTGGCCATGCTGGCATTGCAGGCCCGCGTGGCGCTATCGGCTGATGCCTTGCTTGGGGTATTTTCCCACGGCGCTTTGGCGACTGGTCTGTTGGCCCTGGCCTTCATGACCTGGGTGCGGGTTGATCTGAATGGCCTGCTATTCGGTGATTTGCTGGCGGTTTCCAAAACCGACATCGCCGTGATTGTTGCAGGTGGCATGCTGGTGCTGGGGTTGTTGGCGGCTTATTGGAAACCGCTGTTTGCCGTCACGGTGAACCGCGAGATGGCCGCCGCTGAAGGCTATGACCCGGTTCGCCATGACATTTTGCTGATGGTGTTGTTGGCGGCGGTGGTTGCCGTAGCAATCAAGATTGTCGGCGTGCTGTTGATTACCGCCATGTTGATCATACCCGCCAGTGCGGCGCGGCGCTTGTCACGTGGGCCGGTTGCCATGGCGGTTGGATCGGTGATTGTCGGCGCGCTGGCAATCAGCAGTGGCTTGCTGGCCTCGTTGCAATGGGACACACCTTCTGGACCATCGATTGTGGCTGCTGCCAGCCTGTTGTTTATTGTTGGTTTGCTGGTGCCGCAAAACATCTGGTCAAAAGGCATTGCACCATGACCACGCAAGCGGTTCAATCACCCGACCTCACCCGCAACCAATCGCTGGTGCTTGACGTGCTGGAAAAATCCGAAGCACCCATGAGTGCCTACAACCTGCTTGATCAACTGCGTGATGCAGGGTTTCGCGCACCTCTGCAAGTCTATCGGGCACTCGACAAGCTGGTGGCGCAGGGCAGGGTGCACCGGCTTGAAAGTCTCAGCGCCTTTGTCGCCTGCCAAGACCCCGCCTGCATCGGGCACACCGCAACCGTTTTCATGATCTGTGAGAAATGCGGCAAGGTTTCCGAACGCAGTGACAATGGCGTTGCCAGGGAATTGCACGAAATGGCCAAAACCGACGGCTTCACCGTCAACAAAACCAACATCGAACTGCGTGGTGACTGCGGCAAGTGTTAGGGTGAGCGGAGGCAAGGGACCTCATACACCTTCGCCCACTTGGGCGAAGGTGTATGAGGTCCTTTCCTACCGCCGCATGAGCGCTGCAAAAATCCCATCCAACACACTGCCGATATCCGTGAAAATAACGTGATTATCAACACGGTGGACGCGATACCCCTGACGTTCGAGAAAACCAGTGCGACGGTTGTCATATGCAACATCAGCATCATCACCATGCGTCGCACCATCGACTTCAATGATCAGTTTTTCCGTGCGGCAAACAAAATCCACAATGTAGGGACCGACAGGTTGTTGCCTGACAAATTTGAAGTCAGCCAAGCTGCGATTGCGCAAACCGCCCCAGAGTTTGCGCTCAGCTTCGGTTGGCTGATGGCGCATTGATTTGGCGCGGGCGAAGGTGAGGGGAATGGTTTTCATAAAGTGTAGACGGAATAGAATTGGTTTTCCGTCGCTACAATTTGAACCAAGGGACCTCATCCCCCCTTCGGGGACCTTCTCCACGAAGGCGTGGAGAAGGGAATTTGTTGGAGAGCTCCAGAACTTGTTGAAGTGAGTTATAAGTCGCAAACATTG
>JANOVS010000238.1:0-12524 GCA_031417515.1 Hyphomicrobiales bacterium | reverse complement strand
ATCTGTCCACATGTGAAACTCCATCGTTGCTTCGCAACACCGATTGAATCACAAACGATTGATATCACCCAACTTCTTTTTCGGTCAGACACTGAGGCCACAAGCACCTTCCTGTCTGGTGGTGTTCGTCACGTGACCATGGAGCAATCCATGACTGCCTTTGGCATCGAAGTCTCAGGCAAAGCCAAAGCCGATTACGCGAGTGTTGAAGCAGGGTTGCGTTACAAATTGACAGATAACGCCGCGTTGTCATTCTCCGGGACGGGAGACTTCAGCAAGGACTCTGAGTCTTGGGGTGGTCGCCTTGGTCTCGCCATCAAGTTCTGAGGGGAAAAGTTTGAGGAAGTGGCCGTCGCGCGCCCCAGAATTGTAACGCCCCCCCACCTCAAACCCCAAACCTTCCCACCAGTTCTGGCATCCAGGGCCAGCGGGCGGCGGTGTTGGGGTTTATGATGAGGAAGATGTTGCGGGGGAAGGTTGGGGCGTCGGGCATTTCGAACAGGCGGCCGGCTTTCAGGTGCGGTAAAGCGAGGCGCTGGGGCAGATAGGCGGTGCCGCCTCGTTCAAGCATGTAATTCAGCGCCCAGATGGCCGAGCCGAAGGTGACCCTTGCGGTGCCCGCATCGGAAAAGGCCAGCGCGTGTTTGGTGAGGAATTCGGCCCCCTGATCGACATAAATATAGCCGGGGTCAAAGCGCACGGGCCGGTCGGGCTCGGTGGCGTAGAGCACAAGGTCGTCGGGCGGCAGGCGGTGGATGGTCTGGTTTCCCGGTGCGGCCAGCCGATAGGTCAATACCACATCCAGAAGACCGGCACTGAGCTTCCGGTAAAGTTCCGCCTGGTCCCCCGGCCAGACCGATAGGGCCATTCTGGGGTTTCCAGCGTTCACTGCGTCGATCATCTCTTTGCCAAGCTCCGGCCACAGATCGGGGTCGCAGCCGAAATTGCAGACCGACTCGGTGCCCTCCGGCTGGGCGGTTTCCTGCCGCGCTTGCCGCCACAGCCCGATCATGATTTCGGCATAGCCCAGCAGCTTGGTGCCTGAAGCGGTCAAGGTGACGCCGGATTTCTGGCGGTGCAGCAAGGTGGCCCCCAGTTCCTGTTCCAGCGTGTGGAGGCGGGCCGTGACCGTAGATTGGGTAACATTCAATTGTTCGGAGGCCCGCACCAGGCTGCCGGTCTCGACAATCGACACGAATGTTTGCAGTCCGATGATGTTCAATGAAAAATCCATCAATTCGATTTTTTCGAACTTTATATGCCAAAAATTTCATTATGACAATATGTCGGGGTCTGACAGGATGATGTATCGGCACAGGAGAACGGCCCATGTCCAGCAACCCAAACATTGCACCCACGTCATTGGCGCGTGATGCATTTGTGCGGTCGATGCGCCGGGTTGCCAGTTCCGTGGCGGTGGTGGCAACTGATGGTCCTGCCGGGTGCCACGGGGCCACAGTCAGCGCATTTTCGTCGGTGTCGGCGGATCCGCCGATGATCCTTGTCTGTTTGCGGACAGGCAGCCGGATCGCCGAGGCTGTTGCTGCCAATGGCAATCTTTGCGTCAATGTTTTGCCGCAAGACCGGCCAGACCTTGCCAACCGTTTTGCGGGCCGGGACGATCATCTGGTGGAGGACCGGTTTTCCGGCGTCGACTATTTTGAGGTCGAGGGTGCAGCACCAGAAATCGAAGGTGCCACCATCTTCTCGGGTTCAGTCGCACAGATTGTTGCCGCCGGCAGCCACAGCATCTTCATTTGCAATGTCATAAGCGTGCGCGAGGGTGCTGCGGCGCCGCTCACCTATCTTGATGGCAGTTATCATAGCGTCGTGCCGCATGTCGCAGAGACTCCGCAATGACTGAGCTGAAACATTACAAGATGCTGATTGATGGCGCATGGGTGGGGGCCAGTGATGGCGCTGTGTTCGAAAGCGTCAATCCCGCCACTGGCAAAGTCAGGGCCATGATCCCTGAGGCGACGGCGGATGATGTGGACCGGGCGGTGCGGGCGGCGGACCGGGCCTTCAACCACGGCCCATGGCCTGCAATGACGGCCACCCAGCGCGGCCATTGTTTGCGGCGCTTGGGCGATCTGCTGGCTGCGAAGTCTGAGGACATCGGCAGGGTTGAAAGTATCGACACTGGCAAGTTGCTGAAAGAAACCCAATGGCAAGCCAAGTACATTGCTGAGTTCTTTCATTTCTTTGCCGGGTGCGCCGACAAGATCAACGGCGAGACCTTGCCGATCGACAAGCCTGACATGTTTGTGTTCACAAGCCGCGAACCGCTTGGCGTCATTGCTGCCGTGGTGCCGTGGAATTCGCAATTGTTTTTATCTGCGGTGAAGATCGGGCCTGCGCTGGCGGCGGGGAATACGGTGGTTCTGAAAGTGTCGGAACATGCGTCGGCCCCCTTGCTGGAATTTGGCGAATTGATCGCTGCGGCGGGGATACCGCCGGGTGTGGTCAATATCATTTCAGGCCATGGCGATCCGTGTGGGCGGGTGTTGACTTCGCACAAACTAGTGGCGCGGATTTCCTTTACTGGCGGGCCTTCAGCGGCGCGGCAGATTTTGACCAACTCCACCAATAATTTTGCGCAGGTATCGCTGGAACTGGACGGCAAATCTCCCATCATCGTGTTTGAAGACGCCAACATCGAAAGTGCCGTGAACGGTGCGATTTCCGGTATCTTTGGGGCCACCGGGCAAAGCTGCGTGGCGGGTTCGCGGTTGTTGCTACAGGACACCATTGCCGACGCGTTTCTGGAACGGATGGTGGCTTTGGCGAACCAGATCAAGATTGGCGATCCCTTGGATGCTGAAACCGAAATGGGACCGATCTGCACGCAAACGCAACTGGATTGCATCGAGCGGGAAGTGGCGCGGGCTGTTTCTGAAGGCGGGCGCATTCTCTGTGGCGGTCGTCGTGTTGAAGGTTTGGCCGGGCGGTTCTATCAGCCCACAATTATCGATTGCCCCCGTTCGGATATTCATATCGTCGATACCGAAATGTTTGGCCCGGTGCTGAGTGTGCTGCGCTTCAAGGACGAGGCCGACGCCATCCGTCTGGCCAACCAAACGGAGCATGGGCTGGCGGCAGGTATCTTCACGAAAGATGGCGCGCGGCAATTGCGCATGGTCAAGGCGGTCAAGGCCGGCATTGTCTGGGTCAACACCTACCGTGTTGTTTCACCGATTGCTGAATTCGGCGGCATGAAAAACTCTGGCTACGGCCGCGAAAGCGGACTGCAGGCGGTTTACGATTACACTAGGCCGAAGACGGTCTGGATCAACACATCAGATGAACCGCTGGGCAGCCAGTTTGTTGCGCGCTGAGGAACCATGAGCATGAAATTTCAACTCGCCATCAATCTCGAACGGGTAGACGACAGCCTCGATATGAAAGACGTGGCGCGCCATACGCTGGAGATGGTGCAGATGGCTGATCAGGGCGGTTTCAACATTGCATGGGCGGCAGAGCATCACGCGTTGGAAATGACGATAGCGCCCAATCCGTTTTCGATTCTGGCCTGGTGGGCCGCCCATACCGACCGCATCCGCCTTGGGCCAGCGGTGGCTGTGGCCCCCTATTGGCATCCAATCAAATTGGCAGGTGAAGCCGCTTTCTTTGATCTGATTTCTGGCGGACGGCTGGAGTTTGGCATCGGTTCCGGGGCCTATCAGCGCGAGTTTGACCGCATGCGCCCGGGGTTAAAACAACCCGATGCGTGGCGCTATATGCAGGAAATGTTGCCGGTAGTGCGAGCCCTGTGGAAAGGCGATTACGCGCATGAGGGCGAGAACTGGTCCTTCCCAACCGCAACTTCTTGTCCCAAACCAGTGCAGGCCGAAGTACCGGTCTGGATCGCGGCGCGGGCACCGATCAGTTATGATTATGCTGTGAAGAACGGCTGCAACATCATGTCCTGGCCGTTGACCCGCGACATGAGCGAGGCTGAACTTTATATGGGCCGCCTCGAAACGGCCATGCAGGCAAACCCAGGCTTTGCCCGCCCGATCATGGCGATGATGCGCCACACGGTGGTTTATGACCGCAAGGAAGATTGGATGGTACCAGTAAAGGCTGTGCAGCGGGTGCTGTCGCAATTTGAGAACCTGTTCAAAAACCTCGGTGATGTGGTCAATGGATTTCCGAAAAGTGCGCCGCTGGAAGAGCTCGGCAACCGCGCCGAATACGAGCCAGAAATGTTGACAAAAAACCTAATGTTTGGCACGCCCGATGAAGTGATCGCCAAACTGAAAACCTATGAAGCATTGGGCGTTGACGAATTCATCTACTATGCCAGTCTTGGCCTTGGCCATGCCGAGCAGAAACGCTCCTTGGAGCTGTTCTGCAAAGAAGTAATCCCTGCCTTCACGTGAGAGAAAAAATGCCTGCCGAAATTCGCCGCACCCTGTTGCAAGTTCAGACCACCCGCATTGAAGGCGGAAAGTCTGTGCCGACTCCCACCAAGCTGGTGGCCGCCCTTGCGATCATTCGTAATCCATGGTTCGGGCGCGGCTGGGTGGAAAACCTGAAGCCTGAGATCCGTGATGTCTGCCCCGAAATCGGCAAGCTGCTGACGGAGATGATCCTCGATGTGACGGGCGACAAACTTGAGGGTTATGGCAAAGCCTCAGTGGTTGGCATGGGCGGCGAGATTGAACATGCCCAAGCGCTCACCCACTCATTGTGGTTTGGCAACCAGTTCCGCGATGCGGTTCAAGCCAAGACCTATCTGGTGTTTACCAATACCCGTGGTGCTGCTGGTTGTTCCCTGATGATCCCGCTGATGGACAAGGATGATGGCGGGCGTCGCTCGCATTACCAGACCATCCATCTCAGCGTGCCGGACGCACCAGCTGATGATGAAATCATTGTCGCCCTTGGCGCGTCAATTGGCGGGCACCCGCTGCATCGGATCGGTGATCGCTATGAAGACCTGCGCGAAATGGGCCGCGCCGTTGACAATCCGGCGGGGGTATAGAATTGCCCCACAGCACATCAGGCACTTGCTATGAACTGACCGGAGCAGCTGATGCGCCGGTGGTGGTTCTGGTGCATGGGCTTGGCTTGACGCGGGCGACCTGGGATGGCTTTGTGCCAGCCCTTGCGCAAAGTTACCGGGTGCTGGCTTATGACTTGTGTGGCCATGGCGAAAGTGCTGCGCCGCAGGAAAAGCCGAGCCTAACATTTTTATCAGATCAACTCTTGGCGCTGCTGAACGAACTGGGAATTGCCCAAGCCGCCATCATGGGGTTTTCGCTGGGCGGCATGATCAACCGCCGCTTTGCCATGGATCATCCTGACCACGTGTCCGCACTCGTTGTTTTGAACTCACCTCATGAACGCGATCCCGAGGCGCAGCGACTGGTCGAAGAACGCGCCGCCCAAACAGATGCTGGCGGACCGGCGGCCAACATCGACAGCACCTTGGATCGCTGGTTCACGCCGGAGTTCCGGAAAAATTCTGCAGATGTGGTGGCAAGGATCCGCACTTGGGTCTTGGCCAATGATCCCGACAATTATACCCAGCACCGCCAAGTTCTGGCCCATGGCGTGATTGAACTGATCCGGCCCATGCCGCCCATTACGGCACCCACCCTCGTGATGACCTGCGAGCATGACAGCGGCAGTACACCCTCCATGTCTCATGCCATCGCGTCGGAAATCGCAGGCGCTGAAACCGTAATCGTGCCGGGCCTGCAACATCTCGGGCTGATTGAACGGCCTGATCTTTTCATCCAGCCCATCCTGGGTTTCCTTGCGCGTAAATTATCAAAGATTGGATCCACAACATGACGGCCATGACCGGCGGACAGGCAGCCGTTGCGGCGTTACAAACCGAAGAGGTCAAACATGTGTTTGGTCTCATCGGTTCAGCCACCATGGAAATGTTTGATGCACTTTATGATGCAAAGGATATCAAATTCATCGGTGTGCACGATGAACGCACGGGTACGCACATGGCTGATGGTTATGCGCGGGCAAGCGGCCTTGCCGGGGTAATTCTCGCCGGGCAAAACGGTCCGGGTGCCACCAACCTAGTGACGGGACTTGCACAAGCAGCGGCAGCGTTTTCGCCCGTGGTTTCCATCGCTGGGGCGATATCGTCAGCGCATCTCTACCGGGACGCCTTTCAGGAAGTTGACCAGCAAGCGCTGTTCAAACCTGTGACGAAAAAGACCTGGACCGCCACTGGTGCAGACCGCGTGCCTGAGATGCTTCGTGAAGCATTCCGCGTGGCGCTGACGCCGCGCCGGGGACCCGTGCAATTAAACCTGCCGCGCGATGTGTTGTCGGCTTCTGCTGAATATCCGACCTTTCAAGCGCCGCAAGCCTATCGCTCGCAGTCGGTTCCGGGAGGTGCGCAATCTGCCATCGATCAGGCAGCAGCCCTGCTGGCGGGAGCCTCTCGCCCGGTCATCATTGCAGGTGGTGGCATCAAGAATACTGAAGGCCATGGGCAGGCGCTTGCCTTGGCCGAAGCGCTGAATTGTCCGATTGTCACTTCACCCGGCCATGGCGATGCAATCCCGTTTGGCCATCCGCTCAACGCTGGCCAAATGGGGCCGCGCGGCAATATCGTGGCGTCCCGCTTGGTGCGCGAGGCTGATGTGATCCTTGGCCTTGGCACACGGATTGGTTTCAACGCCACCTTCTACAGCTATGACAACATCAACCGTGACGCCAAGATCATCCATGTCGAGTTGGACCCCACCGCCATCGGCCGGCATTTCCCTGTGGAAATCGGAATCTGGGCCGATGCGCCGACCGCTGCACTGCAACTCACTGTCGCGTTGCAATTGATAAAAAACCGCCAGCTGGCCGACCAATGGACCGCTGCCTTCAAGGCGGAACGCAGCGCCTATCTGGCCAAGCGCGATGCTGATGCCGTGGTCGACACGGCTTTGATCCAGCCCTCGGGCCTGTTCAAGACCTTGCGCGACGTGCTGCCCCATGATGCAGCAATCACAATGGATGCGGGCACGCTGTGTTTGCAGGCAACCGACGCCATGAACTATTGGCAAGCCAAGAGCCTGTTCACGCCTTTGGATTTCGGCCTCGTTGGCTTTTCCTTTGCCTGTGGGCTGGGTGTAAAGTTGGCCCAGCCAGAGCGACCCGTGATCAGCCTGATGGGGGACGGTGGCTTTGGCATGACGGTGTCGGAACTGAGCACCGCCGTGGACCACGGCATCAACACCGTAACCATCGTGATGAACAACAAATGTTGGGGGGCTGAAAAAGCCTATCAGCGTGATTTCTTTGGTGGCCGCTACATCGGTGCTGATGTCAGCAGTCCGCCGTTTGACAAACTGGCTGAGCTTTATGGTGCAGCCGGGTTTCGGGCCGATAGTTTGGCGGGCGTGAGCGAGGCGATCAAAGCCGCACTCGCTTGCGGCAAACCCGCCGTGATTGACGTTGCTGTTGATCCCGCAGCGCTCTACTCATTCCGCCGTGATAGTTTCAAGCACCGAGGAGGATGACCGGGATGACCGACGCCAAAACCTATCCGCATATGGATGCCCAGAAGGCCACTGGCGACTGGAACCCGGCTTGGGACTTGTTCAAGGAACTCGACCCCGATTACCTCGAAGCCTTTCTGGCGTTTCGGGCCGTGCCACAGCGGAAAGGTCCACTCGAACAGAAATACAAGGAAATGATTTTTATCGCCATCAACGCGGCAACCACACATCTGCACGGACCGGGTGTGCGCCGTCACATCCAGAACGCGCTGCGGGCTGGGGCAACCAAAGAGGAAATCCTCGAAGTGATCCAACTCACCACCATCATGGGCATTCATTCCATGTCTCTGGCCGCGCCAATTCTGCAAGAGGAGGTGCAAAAATTCAACCAAGGAACTTAAGGCCGTGCAACGGCCGCACTTAACGTCTCAAATTAACATATTCAAAAAAACCAAACCAAACGGAGGAACAAAAAAATGAAAACCAAATTATTTGCTGCTGCTTTGACAACCCTTGTCTTGACCAGCCCAGCGCTTGCCGCTGACCTGGTTGTTGGCGTGCCGAACTGGCCGTCGGTGACTGTCACGGCCAACGTCATCAAGGCCGTTGTTGAAAAGAACCTGGGATTGACGGTCGAATTGCAGACCGGCACCAACCCCGTGATCTTTGAAGCCTTGGACAAGGGATCAATGCAAATTCATCCTGAAGTCTGGTTGCCCAACCAGCAAGGGTTGGTCGACAAGTACAAAGGCAAAGTGGAATTGAACGCCAATGGTGCCCCTGCCGTTCAAGGCATGTGCGCGAACAAGGTTGCGGCAGAGGCGGGCTTCAAGGATATCAGCGATCTGGCGGACCCAACCAAAACCGCGCTTTTGGACAGCGATGGCAATGGCAAAGGTGAAGTGTTTATCGGTGCTACAGGCTGGGGCTCGACGGCAGTCGAACACGCCAGAGGTCTGGGCTATGGCTACGATCAGGTTGTTGATCTGGTCGAACTCGACGAAGGTGTAGCCTATGCGCAACTTGATACGGCGATCAAGGCTGGTAAACCTTGGGTCGGGTTTTGCTATACCCCGCACCATCTGTTCACCGTGCATCCGGAAATGACAATCCTGACCGAGCCTGCCTACGACGCGGCGAAATGGAAAATCGTCACGGCTGATGCGGACCCAGACTGGAAGACCAAGTCGAGCGTTGCCATGGCCTGGGCGCCCGCCTTCATCCAGCCCGCGTTCTCGGCTGACTTGAACGCGTCCAAGCCACAGGTCGCCTCGATGCTGCGCAACATGGACCTGTCGTCGGCAGATCTGGGTGCGTTCGCCTTCTCGGTTGTCGTTGACGGCAAGGATGCAGCAGTGGTTGCCACAGAATGGATTGCTGCAAACCCTGCCCGTGTCACCGCTTGGCTTAAGTAACGGAACAAGGCACATTCAACAACGGGCATGGCAATGTGCTGCCATGCCCGTTGCTTTGAAAATGTCCTGAAAGGGTGTCATGGCTGAGCTTGTCATCGAGATGGCTGGCGTCTGGAAAATATTCGGGGCCGCTGAAAAGCTGGCGCTGGCCGATGCCAAGGCCGGGGCTTCCAAGGCTGAAGTTCTGCAGCGGCACAAATGCGTCGTCGGCATTGCTGATGCGTCTATCTCGGTGATGAAGGGCGAAATTTTCTGCATCATGGGATTGTCGGGCAGCGGCAAATCGACGTTGCTACGCCATGTGAACCGGCTCATCGAACCAACCGCTGGCGATATCCGCGTTCTCGGGCAAGATGTGCGGGCGCTGTCACCGAAGGCTTTACGTCAACTCAGGGCCGAGCGGATCGGCATGGTGTTTCAGCACATGGCGCTGATGCCGCACCGCACGGTTGAAGACAATGTCGCCTACCCATTGGAACTGCGCGGAACGCCGAAAGCCACGCGCTGGCGTGTCGCCGCCGAGAAGCTGGCGATGGTCGACCTGCAAGGCTATGGCGACCGGCTGCCAAAGGAATTGTCAGGCGGCATGCAGCAACGGGTCGGGCTGGCCCGCGCCCTTGCCGCTGATCCCACGATCCTGCTGATGGACGAGCCCTTTTCAGCACTTGACCCGTTGATCCGCCGCCAGTTACAGGATCAGTTCATCGCGCTATCGCAAACGCTGGGCAAGACCACGCTGTTCATCACCCATGATCTGGACGAGGCGATCCGTGTCGGCAGCCGCATCGCCATCATGAAGGACGGGCGCATTGTGCAAACCGGAACGCCGGAAGAAATCGTGACCCGCCCGGCAGATGACTATGTGCGGGCCTTCGTACAGAACATTCCAAAGCTCGGCCTGATCACCGCCCGCAGCATCATGGAACCGCTGGCCAAGGTTCAGGCGGCACGGCCTTTCGATATCGCATCGGCCCCGCGAGGTCTCGCGGCAACGAATCTTGATGAACTGATCGGGCTGGTGACGGGCAGCGCTGTGCCCGTGGTCATCGATGATGGCGGCCAGCCCGTCGGTGCTGTCACCAAAGACCGGCTGCTGCTGGCAATCCGCGAGGGGCGTTGATGACCGATACAGATTTGATCACACGCTTTGCCGGCCCCCATGCGCCTTACTATGCCAGAACCTTTGGCGTCATTCAGGCCCGCGCCGGACACGCCTTGACTTTTAATCCAGCTGCCGCCCTGTTTGGCCCGCTGTGGGCTGGTATGCGCGGGCTTTCGTTTCTGTTCCTGTTGCTGTGCTTTCTCGATCTTAGCGCCCTGTCGCAAATCACCTCAGGCCTGTGGGGCAACACCGATGGCGCTGGCCTCGCCCGTATCACGCAATTGCAAGCGACGATCGCCAGCCGCCGGGACGACGCAGCCAAGGCCTTGGCGACAGGCAATACCGCCGCCGCTGCAACCGCCACCAAGCTTGCCGACAATCTGCAAAAGGCCGTCGATGTGGCAGAAGCCAAGGCGGCAAGCAGCGCCAATGGTGCGGGCATGCGGGTGATCGGCGGCATCTTGCTTTTGCTGCTGCTGCGACTGGCAACCGGGTTCCTCGCCAACGGCCTCTATGAGCGCCGCTTTTGCGCCTGGCGCGGCAATCAAAGCCTTCCGCACGGCGCACCAGCCTCACGCCTGCTGACAACAGCAGCCCTGACAACCGCCATCTATGGCGTCACACTCTACGCCCTCATTGCCGCCGCACCCCCTGCCTGGCTCAGCACCTTCCCGGCGGACAAGACGCTGTTCTCGGCCGTCGAAGGCTGGCTTGATGCCGGCTTCGTGGCCAGTTACGACGCCGGGCGCGGCGTGTTCGACGGCATTCGCAATGCCATCCGGATTTTGGTGGAAGGCTTCGAGGTGGTGCTGGTCGGCACACCCTGGCCCGTGGTGATGCTGGTGATCTGTACGCTGGCCTGGCAATTGGCGGGCGCACGCGTGGCGATTTTCACCGCAGCGGCACTGGCCTATCTGGGGTTCTTCGGCTTCTGGGAACTGTCGATGCTGACCGTGGCCCTGCTGGGTGCTGCGTCAATCCTGTGCATCATCTTTGGCATTCCGCTGGGCATCTGGTTTGCGCGCTCCAAAACCGCCTTTGCCGCAGCCCAACCGGTGCTGGATTTCATGCAGACCATGCCGGCATTTGTCTATCTGATCCCGGTCATAGCATTCTTTGGCACCGGCAAACCGCCGGGCATCATCGCCACGCTGATCTTCGGCATGCCGCCGGTGATCCGGCTGACCACACTCGGCCTGAACGGTGTGCCGGAAGATATCAAAGAAGCGGCGCGGGCCTTTGGGGCCACAGAGTGGCAAGTGCTGCGCGGGGTTGAATTGCCGCTGGCCCGCCCGTCGATTCTCGCCGGGATCAATCAAACCATTCTGATGTGCCTCTCAATGGTCGTCATCGCCAGCCTGATCGGGGCCCAAGGACTGGGCTCAGTAGTGCTGCAATCCCTGCAATACGCTGCCAAAGGCCAAGGCCTCCTCGCCGGCCTCGCCATCCTCCTCTGCGCCATGGTGATCGACCGCATCGTGCAAGGCAGTTTTCGCGGGCGGAGATGACAGGATGAAGGAGGCCGATGGCGTCAAACAAAGTGAAGCGTCCCCAATATTTTCTTTCACCGAAGAATGACTGATGGCGCAAACACAGCTGGAGCCGCATATTTTTGGCCAACCCACCCCTAGTATGCATACCTCGCTAGAACAACCCGCGGATTTTCTAAGGGCACTCATGCAAACGCCGGAACCATAATTCTAAAATCAATTAATGAGTAGGGCGGACACTTAAGCACCGATAGCATCAAAGAAGAGTTATCTGATGCTCCATGTCAAAATTTCCCCATTTACAGTTATTGTATATTCTAGAAGATTTCTACAGTACATCGTCGACAAACTGACTGTGTCTGCAAAATGATAAGTACCAGCTTTGTCCGATTTCAACACAGCTTGCGCCAAAGACAATTTTCGGTCCAAAGGCAAGGCGTTAATTGCCTTTTCAAAAGACTCACTTGTCATCACGGCTAAATGATCTCCAAGAAGATATTCAACCGTTTTCTTATCAGAAGTTGCTTCCTCCACCAGTTGAGGAGACGACTTGTTTATTACAGACTGCAATAACTCCTTGTGCTGAGACGTAAGTATTGGAGTGGCGCACCGTCCACGATTAAAGGTAGCGGCAGCAATCTCCGCGTTGTCCACTAAGACTTGGCAATCAATTTGCGCATATTGGTCTCGATAAGTGCACTTTAATGGGGAGGAATCCTCAGCGGAGGCTGAGTTACTCAACAAGACCAACAAATTTGAACATAGATAAACGCTTGTGCCAAACATTTTAAATTTTAGATCCATCTTGGTCTCTCTACAGTCAAAGTTCATTCTGTTTCCAGGACCGATTCTCCTCCTGTTGTTGTAAATTAGCAAGTAGGATTCTGCTCACGGGCATGCCTCAGCACTAGGTTCTGTTGACATTCACTTTATCCACAACATCACTGACACGAGTGAAACGAACGCCATGTAATTTCTGCCTCGCTTTGCATATCGTGTTGCCACAGCGCGGTAGTGTTTGATTTTGTTGAAGAACCGTTCGACGAGA
>JANOVS010000237.1:0-2237 GCA_031417515.1 Hyphomicrobiales bacterium | reverse complement strand
CTCGCCCAAAGCCAAACCACTCATCTGAGCTGGTCATCTCAGGCCCGCGGCTATTTCCTGCCCGAAGCACTGCGGTCGCGGTTGCCTGCTGATACCAGTCCTGAAACCTGTTTTGGCAGCCCTGCCAATGCTGAACGTCGTCTGCGGGCCGAAACGCTGGCGCAGAAATATGGCGTGTCACCGCACAACATTGCCACCGCTTGGGTGCTCGCCCAGAACTTCCCTTCATTGGCGCTCGTCGGCCCGCGCAGCCCCGGCGAGATCGCATCAACACTGCCGGGATTGGCCGTTAAACTCAGTACGGTGGAAGTTGCATGGCTCAATTTACAATCGGACTCAGAATGATGATGATGTAATGTTTGCCACATCCGCTTTTCTTGATTAGCAATAGTGCGACTATCACCCAAGGAGACCATCCATGAGCCAATTCATCAATCAAAAAGAAACCCTGGTCACCGATGCGATTGACGGGTTTTTGCGCACCGGCAATGGACGCTTGGCGCGGCTCGACGGTTATCCCCACATCAAAGTGGTGGTGCGAACCGATTGGGACAAATCCAAGGTCGCCCTCGTTTGTGGTGGAGGTTCAGGACATGAGCCATCCCATGCTGGCTTCGTGGGTCGCGGCATGCTCACCGCCGCGGTTTGCGGCGACGTCTTTGCTTCGCCATCCGTCGATACCGTACTGGCAGGCATCCTCGCCGTAACGGGTGCGCCGGGGTGTTTGCTGATCTTGAAAAACTACACAGGTGACCGGCTGAATTTCGGTCTGGCTGCAGAACGCGCACGGGCGCTTGGATTGAACGTCAGCATGGTGGTGGTCGACGATGACATTGCCCTTCCCGATTTGCTGCAATCCCGCGGTGTTGCCGGCGCACTGTTTGTCCACAAGATTGCGGGTGCATTGGCAGAACAAGGCGCCGATCTTGAAACCGTGACCAAAGCCGCCGACCACATCATCGAAAATGCAAGGTCAATCGGCATGTCACTGGACAGCTGCACCGTTCCGGGCTCTCCCAGGGAAAATCGCATTCCCGCTGGCAAGGCTGAACTGGGGCTTGGCATCCACGGCGAACCTGGCGTTGAGCAGGTGGATTTCCGGGGTGCCCGTGAAGCCATGGCCATGGTTGTGGATCGCCTGGCCCAAGGCATCAAGGCGGGTCCCCATGTCGCGCTTCTCAATAATCTTGGCAGCACCACGGCCCTTGAAATGTCCGTGCTTGCGGGCGAACTTTGCAAATCGTCCATCGGCAAACAGATTGCCTATTTGGTGGGGCCGTCAGCCATGATGACGTCGCTTGATATGCACGGTTTTTCAGTTTCATTGTTGCCGCTGCAAGATCACATGGTGGCGGGGCTCCTGGCCGATGTAGCAACCTGGGCATGGCCGGGTTGCCATCCGGTTTCTGATATCCAGGTTGTGCCAATGCCTGCAGGACTGAAGCCAACCCGGCCCACGCCTTCGAAAAACCCAAGGAATGAAGCGCTGATCCGCAGAGCTTGCGAAATCCTGATTGCGGCTGAAGCTGATTTGAACGCACTGGACGCCAAATCCGGCGACGGCGATACCGGATCCACCCTCACCACCGCAGCACGAGCCTTGATCAAGGCGCTGGATCGTCTGCCATTGGCCGACTGGACCCAGCTCTACCGCGCCATCGGCACGGAGCTCGGCCAGACCATGGGCGGATCATCGGGCGTCTTGCTGGCGATCTTCTTTACAGCTGCTGGCGATGCATCGGCCAATGGCCAAGATGCGGTGGGTGCCTTAAAAGCTGGACTGGCGCGAATTCAGCAAGTCGGCGGTGCGGAACTCGGAGATCGCACCATGATTGACGCACTTTCTCCTGCACTTGATGCCTTGCCCTTGGGGCTTGACAAGGCCGCCGCCGCCGCTCGCGCAGGTGCCGATAAAACCGGCAAGATGCTACGCGCCAAAGCTGGCCGCGCCAGCTATGTCTCCGAAAGCCACCTCGCCGGCCACAATGATCCGGGCGCAGAAGCCGTCGCGATATTGTTCGGCGAACTCATGCAAGGCATCGAATCAGTGAAGTGATTTGAGCCCTTAAAACGCTACTTTGTTTCCGCCCTTGAGCGCCAGAATTTCGCGCGCTTCTTCGGGACTGGCGACTTCGAGCCCCAGGCCTTCAATGATTTGACGTACTTGCCTGACCTGTGCCGCGTTGGATTCAGCCAGTCTGCCTTTGCCCAGCCAAAGTGAATCCTCCAGTCCCACC
>JANOVS010000236.1:0-15036 GCA_031417515.1 Hyphomicrobiales bacterium | reverse complement strand
TCCCCGTGAAAGGCGCGGGTTGGAGGGCAGTTGATGAATACCGGCATCTAACCACACCCTCCAACCCGCGCCTTTCGCGGGGAGGAGGTGCCCGAAGGGCGGAGGTGGGGAACAAGTGAAGTCCTGCTAAGCCGCACTGATATAGGCAATCGCACCCATCATCCCGGCATTCATGTGATAGATATGGTGACAGTGGAATGCCCAGGTGCCGGGGTTGTCGGCATCAAATTGTATCGCCACCAGCATGTTGGGCGGCACCAGCACCGTGTCTCGCAGTGCGCCGTCAAAACGCTGGCCATTGATCCCCACAACCTTGAAATAATGGCCATGCAGATGCATGGGGTGGGCCATGTTCGTCATGTTGTGCATGACGATTTCATAGCGTTCGCCTTGCCTCACACTGTACAAAACATCATGCATCGAAGCCTTGCCATTCAGCCCCCATTGATAATCCGAACCACCCCCCGTGAGCATCAGAAAATCGGTACGCGACACGGCAATCTCTGGCCGTTCGTAAACCGATTTGAAACCAACCTCGAGTGCCAGATCAAGTGCTGGTGACAAATCAGCTTCGGGATCAAATTTACGAACCTCTCCGCCACCTGCCTGCAAGATAACGCCACTGCGAAGTTTCGAACCTTCGGCATGAAAGAATATGGGCCACGCACCAGTCCCCGCAGGCAAGGTCAAACGAATGTCTGCCCGTTGCGCAATGGCAAGCGGAAAGCGCCGACCTTCGACCGGATAAATGCCATTGCCGTCGACAGCCACCAAGGTGCCTTCAATCTCGCCGAGATCAATCCAGAAATTGCTGGCGGCAGCACCATTGATGATGCGCAAGCGAAACCGCCCCCCGCGCTCCGCCTTGATGACTTCGGGATCATCAAGTGTCCGGTCATTGGCCAACATGGCATCATAGGCGATATCGCTCAGCATGGCTTCAGGCGCAGCATCGCTTTGCATCACCGAACCATCCGGCATTTTGTGGCTGCCACTCATCTGGTGTCCTGCATGCAAGCCACCGCCGTCTTGCAGCTCAGCCAAAATTTCTTTCGGATCACGGAAGGTGAAGTCATGCAACATGACAACATGTTCCTGTTCATCCACCAGCGCATCGCCAGCCTCCTGAACAATCAGGGGTGCCGCCAGCAATTGCTGTTCCTGCAAGCCCACATGGGAATGCATCCAGTGGGTGCCCGTGCGGCTGTTCTCGAAAGCAAACTCGCGGGCTTCCCCAGGTTTCAAAACCGGTCCCGACAACATCGGAACGCCATCCATATTGCTGGGCGGCGTTAAGCCATGCCAGTGGATCAAAGTGTCTTCAGTGAGTTGATTTGTCACCAGCGCCCGGAATGGCGGACCATAGCGCGTTACCAGTCCACCCAAGCCACCATCTACTTCCAGACCAAAAACCTTGGCCGCCTTTCCCTTTACCTCAAGAATACGCGTAACGGCCTTGATATCATGAATGCGGGATTGCCCGTGAACCCTGGCAGATCCGGTTGAGGTTGCCACCACCGCTCCCACCCCGACGAGGGTTTTCATGGCGCTGCGCCGATTGACTGAAATGCTTCCAGGAAACTTCATGTTGATTGACTTTCTTTTGCCCAAGCATTCGGTACGATCACGACATTTTTGAGGTTACGAACCTACACAACTTGGAAACCATACTTACAATCAAAACAAGTTCAGAGTGGATCAGGCCACCAGAACCCGTAAAACCTTCAGGTAGATGTTAACAACAAAGCAAGGGGTTGGCATTTATGGTCACTGAATGCCACGAGGCTGTGTTTGGGAGAACGAGCGTGAAACTATTTGGACATTTTGCCAGATTTCTGGAGAACGAAGACGGCGCAACCGCCATCGAGTACTCCTTCATCGCTGCCGCCATGGGCTTGGTGCTTGTCCCCGCTCTTTCGTCGACATCGAGTGGTATCGGCGCAAAATACACCGAGATCGCCGAATTGTTTGATTTCTGATAACCCGCAGAAATTACAACCCCCGACCTATTCCCATGAATTTTTCGCGCCGCTGGGTGCGAATGACATCTTTCGAAACCCCGGCGAAAGCTTGCAAACTCCGCGCAATGGCTTCCCCGACCTGGCCAATCGCCGCCTGCGGATTGCGATGCGCACCACCTGTCGGTTCCTTGATCACTTCATCAATCACCCCAAGTTTTTTCAGATCCTGGGCTGTCAATTTCAAGGCCGCAGCGGCATCCTTCGCCCGCGCCGCATCACGCCATAAAATCGACGCCGCTCCTTCAGGCGAAATCACGCTGTAAATGGCATGCTCCATCATCAAAACCGAATTGCCGGTGGCAATGGCAATGGCACCGCCCGATCCCCCTTCACCAATGATCACCGAAACCAGCGGCACACCCAGTGACAGACAGCAATCGGTTGACCTTGCAATGGCCTCCGCCTGTCCCCGTTCTTCAGCGTCAACACCGGGATAAGCACCAGAGGTATCAACCAGTGTGATGACGGGCAGTCCAAACCGGTCTGCCATTTCCATCAAGCGCACCGCCTTGCGATAGCCCTCAGGCTTGGCCATGCCCCAATTGTGTTTGAGGCGGCTTTGGGTATCAGACCCTTTTTCCTGGCCAATCACCACCACGCCCTCGCCCTGAAAGCGACCGAGTCCGCCCACCAGCGCTTCATCTTCAGCAAACTTGCGATCCCCGGCGAGGGGCACAAAATCCGTGATCATGCTTGCAATGTAATCCAGCGCATGGGGTCGTTCGGGATGGCGCGCCACCTGGGCTTTTTGCCAGGGTTCAAGATTGGTGTAGAGATCAGCCAATATCTTGGCAGCCTTGCCTTCAAGTGATTTCACATCATCAGCAATCGAAACCGAAGCATTGCCTTGCGCCATGGCCCGAAGTTCTGCAACTTTGCCTTCAAGCTCGGCAACCGGAGCTTCAAAATCTAAAAATGCCTGCATGTAACCTCTTTGGCCATTCTTCTGGCAGACCATGGCCTGCTTTAATGTTCCCGACTAACTGGCAATGCGGCGGCCGAAAGTCAACTTGTCTTGCCGCCATCCTTTTTACTGGCAATGTTAACCAACTTTCGGGCCAGCGGGTGAAAATCCCGGATTGTAGCGGAAAGCCTTTCAGTTTGCACATGGGTGTAAATCTGGGTTGTGGCAATATCCGCATGACCCAGCATCTGCTGCACCGCCCTGAGATCAGCCCCATGGGCCAGCAGATCGGAGGCAAAGGCGTGACGCAGCACATGCGGCGAAATTTTTTCCGCATCAAGATCGGCCAGCCTTGCCAGTGCCTTGAGTTCCAGCGCGAAATGTTGCCGCGTCAGGGCACCTGACTTGCCATGGGACGGAAACAACCACGTTGGCGCCACGTCAGATTGTGCCTTGAGCAGGTCGAGATAATCGCGCAACACGTTTTGCGCCCGCAAGGCCACAGGCACCATGCGTTCGCGACCTCCCTTGCCTTTGACCAGCAGAAAATCCCGCTCTGCCTTCACCGCCGCATATTTCAGGCCCACAAGTTCCGACACCCGCAAACCCGTGGCGGCCAGCAGTTCAACAAGGCATTGCAACCGCAACGCCCTGAACCGGGCTTTTGCATCGGCCCTTGCCACCTGCTCTTCTGCTGCCTGCAACAGCTTGCCAACGTCATCTTCCTGTAGAATTTTGGGCAGACTCATTTGCGCTTTTGGACCTTGCACGATCGTCGCCGGGCTGCCATTCGCCAAACCTTCACTTTGCAAAAACAGGTGAAATTGTTTGATTGCCGACAGCTTGCGCGAAGCAGAACTGCGCGCCAAACCCCGTTCCTCCAAATCCACCAGATAGTCTCTGATGTCATCACTGCCCGAAGTTGCAGGGGTCAATTGCCGCCCCGCCAGAAACACCAGATAGTCTTCAAGGTCGCGTCCATAGGCCACAATCGAATTTTTGGCAGCACCCCGTTCCGCAAGCATCATTTCCAGAAAGCGCTGGACTAACCTGCGGCTTTGTTGGCCACCTTCAATTTTGCCTGAGTTTTTCATGCGGCAACGACTTGATGATTTCCGATTGTTCCGGCGGAAAGGTTGCCAAGGCAAGCGCCCCACCATAGATCGCGCCGACAATGGCAGCCAAAATCATCAAAAATCTTAATGTATCCGGAATCAAAGGCATCTTCCTTGTAGGCATCAAACTTAGCCCGGCAATCCCGATTTTACCAGCCAATCGCAAGACCTTTCACAAACCATTCATTACACGCTAAAGCACCAGCTGACAAAGAATGTGACCATGACCAAACGACACCACACCAGAGAAATTGAGATGGCTCGCCAGCGGGTGGGGTCCCGCAGCATCGTGCTGGTAGGTCTGATGGGGGCTGGCAAAACCAGCATTGGCCGCAGATTGGCGGAAAAACTTGATCTGCCCTTCATTGATGCCGATGTCGAAATCGAAAAGGCGGCTGGCAAGTCCATTCCCGATATTTTTGCCGATCACGGCGAGGCACATTTTCGCGATGGCGAACGCAAGGTTATTGCGCGGTTGCTGGAAAACGGCAAACAGGTTCTCGCTACAGGTGGCGGAGCCTTTGTCCATCCTGAAACCCGTGAACGAATCAAGCAACACAGTGTCTCCATTTGGTTGAACGCCGATCTTGACCTGCTGATGAAGCGCGTCTTGAAACGCGGTGGAAGGCCGCTTTTGGAAACCGGCGATCCGGAAGCGGTCATGCGCGACCTCATGATGAAACGCTATCCCGTCTATGCCGAAGCAGATATCACAGTGAAGAGTCAGGATGTGCAACACAACCAGATGGTCAATGATGTGATCAGAGCCCTTGCCCATTGGGGAAATGGCGAAGCATTTCAGCACCCGCCAGACGACGCTGCCATACGCGTCAATCTCGGCATCAGGTCCTATGACATTGAGATTGGCGACAGTCTGCTGGCAGAGGCCGGAACCAAACTGAAAGGCTTTCTGGCCAGACCCCTGACCGCCATCGTCACCGATTCCAACGTGGCCGAACACCACTTGAAAACCTTGCAAGTCAGCCTGAGTGCTGAAGGCATCACCCATCAGTCCATCATCTTGAAACCCGGCGAGGCTACCAAAAGCTATGCCGGCCTTGCTGAAACCTGTGACAAGCTTCTGGCATCCGGCATCGAGCGCAACGATACCATCATCGCATTTGGCGGGGGCGTGATTGGCGATCTGGCAGGCTTTGCCGCCAGCATTCTGCGCCGCGGCGTCAAGTTCATCCAGATCCCTACAACACTGCTGGCCCAGGTTGATTCGTCTGTTGGTGGCAAGACCGGTATCAACTCGCCCCATGGCAAAAATCTCATCGGCAGTTTTCACCAGCCCCAGCATGTGCTGATCGATTTGGGCCTGTTGAAAACCCTGCCCCGCCGCGAGCGTGCGGCAGGCTATGCCGAAGTTGTCAAATATGGCTTGCTCGGCGATGCACCATTCTATCACTGGCTCAACGAAAATGCCGAAGCCGTTCTGGAATGCCACATGGCGGAACTGGAACATGCCGTGCGTGTGTCATGCGAAACCAAGGCGCGGATTGTCGCTGAAGACGAAACCGAAACCGGGGTTCGCGCCCTCTTGAATTTTGGCCACACCTTTGGCCACGCCTTGGAAAAAGCCACGGGCTATTCAGATATACTGTTGCATGGCGAAGCTGTGTCCATCGGCATGGTACAAGCCCATCGCTTCTCCGAACACTTGCAACTCTGCCCCGCAGGCACCGCCGACCAGATTGAAAAACACCTGTCGCGGGCCGGTTTGCCCACCCACACCAGCCACATCAATACTATTCTGCCGCCACCCCAAGCGCTGCTTGAAACCATGCGCCAGGACAAAAAGGCCTCAGGCGGCAAGCTTACATTCATTCTCACCCGTGGCATCGGCGAAGCCTTCGTTGCCCGCGATGTTGGGGATCAAGATGTTTTGCAGTTTTTGCAGAAGGACAAGTTGCAACAATGACCTCTGAAGTCGGCTACGCCATATTATCCATCGTCTGCCTGATTTTGGTTTCAGCGTTTTTCTCCGGCGCCGAAACCGGCTTGACCGCCACCTCGCGGGCCCGCCTGACCGAGATTGAACGGCGCGGCTCCAAGCGTGCCGCCATGGCACTCAAACTTACGGCATTGCCGGAGCGATTGATCGGTGCATTGTTGCTGGGCAACAATCTCGCCAACATCTCGGCCTCGGCCATTGCCACCGCCGCCTTGATCAAGATTTTCGGTGACAGTGGTGCCGTGATTGCGTCCGGTGTCATGACTGTCGTCATCCTGATTTTTGCCGAAGTAATGCCAAAAACCTATGCCATAGCCTACCCTGACCGGGTGGCTCTTGCGGTGGCACCGATCATGCGTTTCATTGCGGCTGTGCTGGGCCCCATTGTCCTCACCGTGGAATACATCGTCAAGAACTGCTTGCGGCTTTTCGGCGTGAACATTGGCGACGATACCGGTGTCTTGTCGGCCCACGACGAATTGCGCGGTGCCATTGACCTGCATCACAAGGAAGACACGCTTGTGAAAAAGGACCGTGACATGCTGGGTGGCATTCTTGATCTCAAGGATCTGGAAGTGGCCGACATCATGGTTCACCGCACCAAGATGAAAACCCTTGATGCCGGTTTGCCGGTCAAGGACATTGTCAATGCCATGCTGAATGGCATCCACACCCGGGTTCCCATGTGGAAAGGCGAGATGGACAATATCGTTGGCGTGATACACGCCAAGACCCTGTTTGCCGCCTTGCAGAAAACCGATGGCCATCCCGAAAAACTGAATATTGAAGAGTTGATGTCACCCGCCTGGTTTGTGCCGGATACACGACCCCTCGAAGACCAGCTCAACGCCTTCCTGCGCCGCAAAAGCCATTTTGCGCTTGTTGTCGATGAATATGGCGAGGTGCAGGGGCTGGTCACCCTCGAAGATATTCTGGAAGAGATCGTTGGCGACATCAAGGACGAGTTTGATGGTGTGGCAACCGGTGTGCGCAAAACCCGTGACGGTTCATATGTTGTTGACGGCACTGTGCCCTTGCGTGATCTCAACCGCTCCTTCGATTGGCGACTGCCTGACGAAGAGGCCACCACATTGGCAGGCCTGGTCATTCATGAGGCCCAGATGATCCCGGTGGCAGGTCAAATCTTTTCCTTCCACGGCTTCAAATTTGAAGTACTGAAGAAGTACAAACAGCAGATAACCTCGATCAAGGTTACGCGCATTGGTGGGACGGCCATACAACAGCAGCAAGCCACACCCTGACAGACAATCGGATTGTAACGTGGCGCACCCCAACAGCTTTTTCAAACCCGCTAAGGCAACATCGTCTCAATCGCCAAAGCATGCACCCTTGATTTCAGCTCATCAGCCAAAACCGCATTAACCTGCCGATGCTGTTGAACCCGTGTCATTCCGCGAAACACTTCAGCCGCGATCTTGACGCGGAAATGGCTCTCACCTTCAGGATGGCTGCCGCCATGGCCCTCGTGGTGATGGCTCTCATCAATCACATTCAACAGCACAGGCGAAAACGCGCCCCGCAGTTTTGTTTCCAGTATTGTTCCAATTGGCCCTAATCCCATCATGTTCATCGCCTTTAAGGTTGAACCATCTTAAGTAAAGCACCATAATCAAGCCCCATGAAACTCGACTCAAAATATTTCGACAAGATACGTGTCACGCCGCGTGGCTCCAAGCCCCAACCCAAGGCCGAAAAAGGCTGTGAATGGGAGGGCTGCGAAAAGCCTGCCCGCCACAAGGCCCCCAAGGGCCGGGGCTTTGAAGGCCAGTTCTGGCAATATTGTACGGCCCATGTGCAGGAATACAACAAAAGCTACAATTATTTTGCCGGCATGGCTGATGATGACATATCGTCAGCCCAGAAAGCCGCCCAAACTGGCGACCGCCCGACTTGGAAACTCGGCGAAAACGCCCATGCCGCAGCGGGAGCCAAGCGCGGTGCCGCCCAAGCCATGCGCGATCCCCTTGAGTTGTTTGGCAAGAATGCCAAGCCAGCCCAAGCCAAGCTTGGCCGAAACTTGCGGGTCAATGAATTGAAGGCCTTGCAGGTTTTGGGGCTGGATGAAAACGCATCGCCAGAAGATGCCAAGACCAAGTACAAGCTGCTGGTGAAACGCTTGCACCCCGATGCCAATCAGGGTTCACGTGCCAACGAAGACACTTTCAAGGCGGTGATTCAGGCCTATGATACTCTTAGAGCCAGTGGATTCTGCTGAAGCTTGCTCCCGACTTGTCAAACGACTAGAAGAACTTCTCCCCAATTGCCTTTAACCCCGTGAGCATCATGTCCAGCAAAGCCAATGGCAGCCTGATCGGCCTGCCCGATAAGAAAGTTTCTGTCTCAAAGCTGTTTGGTTTCGAGTCCAAAATGGAAGTCTTCGGCTATGCCGATTCAAGCGAGCATGTGCCTGATCTTGATCCCGACTATCTGTTCAACAAGGATACCACCCTCGCCATTCTGGCAGGCTTTGCCCACAATCGCCGTGTCATGGTGACCGGCTATCACGGCACCGGAAAATCCACCCACATCGAACAAGTGGCGGCGAGGCTTAACTGGCCCTGCATCCGTATCAATCTCGACAGCCATATCTCGCGCATCGATCTCATCGGCAAGGATGCCATCGTCTTGAAAGACGGCATGCAGATCACCGAATTCCGCGAAGGTATTTTGCCCTGGTCCTACCAGCACAATGTCGCACTGGTGTTTGACGAATATGATGCGGGTCGTCCCGATGTGATGTTCGTCATCCAGCGCATCCTTGAATCATCTGGCAAGTTGACACTGCTCGACCAATCCCGCGTCATCCGGCCCCATCCCGCCTTCCGCCTGTTTTCCACCGCCAACACCGTAGGCCTTGGCGATACAACCGGGCTTTACCACGGCACCCAGCAGATCAATCAGGCCCAGATGGACCGTTGGTCGATCGTCACGGCGCTGAATTATCTGCCCCATGCGGATGAATGCAAAATCGTTCTCTCGAAAGTTCCGTCATTCAACAGCGACAAGGACAAGAAGACCATTGCCAACATGGTCCGCGTTGCCGACCTCACCCGCAATGCCTTCATCCAGGGCGATGTTTCCACGGTCATGAGTCCGCGCACCGTCATCACCTGGGCCCAGAACATGGAAATTTTCGGTGATCTCGGCTTTGCCTTCCGCCTCACCTTCCTCAACAAGTGTGATGAACTGGAACGCCCGATTATCGCGGAATTTTATCAACGCTGCTTTGGCGAGGAATTGCCTGAGTCGGCTGCCCGCATCGCCATCGCGTAGGCCATCATGGCTTCGGCAAAAGACGACCGGGCCGAACGTTTCAAGGGGGTGCTTGGCACCGCCATGAAAACCATGGCGCTTGATCCGGATCTGGCCGTGAGCTTTGGCAATGACCAGCCCATCCTCACCGGCCACAAAGCCCGGCTGCCGCAAATCAATGCCAACACCACGTTGAATGAAATCGCCGTCACCCGCGGGTTGGCTGATAGTTTCTCTTTGCGCCTTGCCAATCACCGCGATGATGTGCATGCCCGCTATCAACCCGAAGGCAAAAATGCCCGTGCGGTTTTTGAAGCGGTTGAACAGGCGAGAATCGAAGCCATCGGTGCGAATGCCATGCCGGGTGTTGCGATAAATCTTTCGGCCATGCTGGACGATCGATACTCCCGCACCGTCGTCAATCGCTCAACCAACCGTCGTGACACGCCACTGGAGGAAGCAGTGGGGCTGATTCTGCGTGAGCGTTTGACAGGCCTTGCCCCGCCACCCGCTGCAAAGGCCTATGTCGATCTCTGGCGTCCTTGGGTGGAGGAAAAAGCCGCACAAAATCTTTCAAGTCTTTCATCCGCCCTCACCGACCAGCAGCGCTTTGCCAAACTGTCGCGCGATTTGATTGCCGCCCTCGATATGGGTGACGAACTTGGCCAAGATCCGGACGAAGGTGAAGAAAACCAAGAGAACGACGCCGAAGACGATCCTGGCGAGCGCAATGAAACCCCTGAAGGACAGGAAGAACAGAGCGAGCAGCAATCCTCTGAAGACATGCAGCAGGCCGAGGGCGAAACTGAATCCGCCGAAATGGAAGCCCGCTCCATCGACACCGATGACCAGCCCGACGATCAGGAAACTGATCAGGACACCGATGGCGAAGAACCTTTCAAGCCGCAATTGCCATTTTCCAATGCCGCATCTTCTGATTTCTACAAGGTCTATGCTAACAGTTTCGATGAAGTGGTAGTGGCCTCCGACCTCTGCGACGATGAGGAATTGACGAGGCTCAGGGCCTATCTCGACAAGCAACTCGCCAATATGCAAGGCGTTGTCGCCAGGCTTGCCAACCGTTTGCAGCGCCGCCTGATGGCGCAGCAAAACCGCTCATGGGAATTTGATCTTGAAGAGGGCATGCTGGATTCTGCGAAATTGATGCGCGTCGTCATTGACCCTATGCATCCCCTATCTTTCAAGATGGAAAAAGACACCAATTTCCGCGACACGGTTGTGACATTGCTGATCGACAATTCAGGCTCCATGCGCGGACGCCCCATCAGTGTTGCCGCAACCTGTGCCGATATTCTCGCCCGCACGCTGGAGCGCTGCAATGTGAAAGCCGAAATCCTCGGTTTCACCACCCGTGCATGGAAGGGCGGCCAGGCCCGCGAAAAATGGCTGGGGGCCGGCAAGCCTGCCAATCCGGGAAGACTCAATGACCTTCGCCATATCATTTATAAATCCGCTGATGAACCCTGGCGCAGGGCCCGCAAGAATTTGGGCCTGATGATGCGCGAAGGCCTGCTCAAGGAAAACATCGATGGCGAAGCTCTGATCTGGGCCCACAACCGTTTGCTGGGACGGCGTGAACAACGCCGCATCCTGATGGTGATTTCCGATGGTGCACCGGTTGATGATTCAACCCTCTCGGTAAATTCCGGAAATTATCTGGAACGCCATCTGCGTCAGGTCATCACCGACATCGAAAACAAATCCCCCATCGAACTCATCGCCATCGGCATTGGCCATGATGTGACGCGCTATTACAAACGTGCCGTCACCATTGTCGATGCCGAGGAATTGGGCGGTGCCCTCACCGACAAGTTGGCCGAATTGTTTGAGGACAAATCAGCAGCACCCGTAGGCCGTGGACGCCGTCGCGCCCGTGCCTGAGGCCCCTGTACTGCAAACCGAACGGCTCATCTTGCGAGCCATGCGTCCTGAAGATTTTCCCGTATTGCAGGAATTGTGGTGCGATCCCGTGGTTTACAAATTCATCACCGGTCGTGCTTCGCTACCCGAAGAAACCTGGAGCGCCATCCTGCGCCACGCCGGCCAATGGCATTTGTTGGGCTACGGCTATTGGGTGGCGGTTGAAAAGGCTGGTGGCGCACTGATCGGACAAATGGGCTATGGCGATTTCCATCGGTCGATTTTGCCATCACTGAACGGCAAGCCCGAGTTCGGCTGGGCCCTGTTCCCCGCGCACCATAACAAGGGCTATGGCCTCGAAAGCACCACTGCCATTCAAGCTTGGGGCGACCAAAATCTGGTTGCCGAATTCACCTCTTGCATCATCGCGCCAGAAAACCTGGCATCTCTCAAACTGGCCGGCAAACTTGGTTTCCGCTTGGTGACAGCGACAATCTACAACGACAACGGCACACTTGTTTATGAACGCCAGCGCTTTGCGACCTGACAAGTCACCCCTTCACCGCCTAGCCAGCCTAAAGCAACCCGCAGGCAAGGCCTTGCCAAATCAAGCTTCGTCCTGCCAATTCTGGAATCGCGACAAGACGCGGCCCACAACAATGTATTCCGCTTCAACGCGATACATGATGACATGCCCCTTGTGGGATTGTAGCCGCACGGGTGGACGAATTTCACTGCGCAATGGATTGCTGAGTGGAAACGCAACCAGAAGCGAAAATTTGGCAGCTATCTCGTTGATGTACGCATCAGCAGCAGCCGGACCGAAGCGCTCCTCGCCGTGCAAATGGATGCTGTCAAGATCGGCTTTTGCACGCTGCGAAAGCCTGAGCTTCATGTGCGGCCTGTGCGCTTTTTTATTCCTGGTAAAATGTCTTCAATAGCAATTTCCTCAAATCCACTTGCAAAACCTGCGTCGGCAGCGGCTTGATAATAAGCTCTCTCCGCTTCATTGTACTGGGCCTTGCGAATAAGATCGCGCACAAAATCACTGGCATCACTGAATTGCCCTTCAGCAATGTGGTTTTCAACCCAAACTTTCATTTGGTCGGGGACGGAAATGTTCATTGTAGCCATGGAGTACCTCTGCTTCGCAGCATGCCAAACTCAACAGTAATACGCAACAATCGCTATCACCCCTTCTCGGCCCCAACTTCAAACCACGCGACAGAGCATCGCGCCTTCAGCAAGTTGCGCCTGCAATCCAAGATGACCCAAAACTTCTGCCATGCTATAATACCCCCATGAACAGCCATTTCCGCCCCCCTGATCACCCGATGACGACACGGGCCGCCGAAGGCTTGGAGCGCAGGTTGTGGACCCTGGCCGAAATCGAAGCCATGGTTCAAGCCGGGATCATTGATGAAGATGAGCGCTTTGAACTGATCGACGGCGAGGTGGTACCGATGTCTCCCAAAGGTGCAAAACACGAGCATATAAAGATTTCACTGAACAAATGGTGGGCAAGGCGCCTGCCAGACGGCATTGAATTTGCGCCGGAAACAACTTTGCGGTTGGACCAGAATGGATTCCTTGAACCGGACTTCGTGTTTTTCCCGAGCAAGACTAAAATCATCGACATTAGCCCCAAAACCATCCTGCTCGCCGTCGAAGTCGCCGACACCTCCATGCGTTACGATACCGGTCGCAAGGCCCAGATTTACGCAGCCCATGACGTGGCTTTGCTCTGGGTGGTCGAAGCGGAAAGCCTGCGCACCCACCGCTTCAGCAAACCCTCCAGCGAAGGCTATCTGGAGCGACGCGTGATCGAGCCAAACGAACTTCTCGATTTTCACTTCGCACCAGAACTCTCAATCAAACTGGCCGAACTGCCGCTGATTTGAACTCAAATCCTTCTCCCCTCCCTGAAAGGGAGGGGCCGGGGGTGGGTGGCGGCAAACTTTCCGCAGCCCTATCCCTTCACCGCCCCCATGGTCAAACCGCGTGACAAATGATTCTGGATCAGGATCACCAGCAGCAACGCCGGGAAAAAGGCCAGGAAACCGACGAGGGCGATGGCGTTGTAGATGATGCCGTCTGAGCCTCCTGAGAAATTCGCCAGCGCCACCGACAAGGGATAGGCATTCTTCGACGCGATGATCAGCGTGAACAGATACTCGTTCATGGCAAAGATCGCCGCGATGACAGAGGCGGTAATGATGCCGGGCAGGCACATGGGAATGATGATTTCCCAGAGAATGCGCAAATCCGAAGCGCCATCGGTGCGAGCGGCATCTTCAATTTCAGGATGAATGTCGATCATGTACGAGCGGATGATCCACACCACGATGGATAAATTCATGGCGGCGTAAATCAGCATCAGCGCCCAAACAGAATCGATGAGCTTCAGTTTGCCGAACAGAAAGAACATCGGCACCACGACAGCAGCGGGTGCCATCATCTTGGTGGAGAGGATATAGTTGCCGATATCAGCATTGCCTTTGAACTTGTAGCGGGCCAGCGCATAGGCGCAAGGGATGCCGAGGATGAGACAGATGAAGACACTTCCCGTGATGGTGACGATGGAATTGTAAAAATACAGGCCAATCGGCCACTCGGTCCAGATCTTGAACCACGTCTCAGTAGTGATTGTCGGGAAATAAATCGGCACGGGTGCGATGATTTCATTGCGCGGCCGCAGTGCGATTGATGCGAAATATAAAATCGGCAACAGGGCGAACAGCCCCCAGATGGTGAGGACAATCCATCCCCAGCGCGGGCCGTCAAGACGCTTGCTCATGTTTCGGTTCCCGACTTGAAGAATTTGCGCACCAGAAATTGTGCGAGAAAGATGGTGGCGATCAATAGCAGCACGGAGGTTGCCGAGGCATAACCATGGTCGAAGCTGCGGAAGGCTGTGCGGTAGATAAAGTAGCTCAGCGTTTCCGTGTAGCCGGCAGGCGAGCCTTGGGTAATGATGTTGACGGCTGACATGTTGTTGAGAAGATCAATGCCGCGCAGCACCAATGCAATGGCGATGATCGGCCGCAGCAGCGGCAGTGAGATATTCCAGAACATTGCACCGAATGATGCGCCATCAAGCCGTGCCGCCTCTTCGATTTCCTTGTCTTGTCCCTGCAAACCCGCAACAAGAATGATGAACAGAAATGGCGTCCACTGCCAGACATCGGTAAGAACCAGCACAAAGCGTGCGTTGAGCGTGTGGGCCATCCAATCAATGCCACCGCTGGCCAACCCGACACGGTTGAGCAGATCGGCCATGACGCGGCCATCGTTGAAGATCAGCTTCCAAAGATACCCCACGGCTGATGGCATGAACAGCATGGGTAGCATGAACAAGATGCGCCAGCCTTTGACCCAGGGTGAGCGATAGACGAGTGCGGCCAGAAAAAGCGCGATGACGAATTCAATGACGAGCGTGACCGAGCCCAACAGCAATGTGTTCCAGACGGCACCCCAGAAATGTTTGTCAGCCAACAGCAGTTGATAGTTCTCAAAGCCAACGAAATTTTGCTGCCAATTGAACTTGCCGGTGAACAGCGAGCGGTACAGCGCAAATATCCCCGGCCACAACGTGATGCCGAGAAGATAGATACAGGCCGGAGCCACCATGAAATAAGGGAACGCCTTGCGCATGAAGGCAGAGCGGCGGCGGATGGGGAGTTTGGTTATGATCATTGTGGATACAATGTAAAGGAGTTGGGTTATGTAGACATATGAGAATATGAAATCTCAATTCTCCGTGCAGTTTTTGAGACTGGCTGTCAAATACGCTTCTCGTTTTGCCAGTTGCGTGAGAGCCTTTGCACGTCCCCACCTCCGGGGGTGGGGGCCCGCCCCCCCCCCGCCGCCCCGGGGGGGGGGGGG
>JANOVS010000235.1:0-4601 GCA_031417515.1 Hyphomicrobiales bacterium | reverse complement strand
TCTGTCGCCACTGGTTTCAGCAGAAACCGTGTCATGGCTTCGAGATGCTTGCAGCCCTTTTGAAAAGACCAGTGTTTGAAATTCGTTTTGTCGCCAACAAAGGGACCTCATCCGCCCTTCGGGCACCTTCTCCACAAGAGTGGAGAAGGGACAACTTTCGCCACTTGTCCCTTCTCCACGCCTTCGTGGAGAAGGTGCCCCAACGGGGCGGATGAGGTCCCTTTGTTGCCGACAAAACGAATTTCAAACACTGGTCTTTTCAAACGGGCTGCAAGCTTCTCGAAGCCATGACACGGTTTCTGCTGAAACCAATGGCGACAGAAGTTTCTCCACCTTAGCATGATAGGCATCGAGCCATTGTAATTCTGCGCGCGTCAGTAAATGCGTATCGATGAGATTGCGGTCAATCGGTGCCCAGGTGAGGGTTTCGAAACCCAGCATGGGGCGATCACCGCCTTTGATTTTTTCTGGAGGTGAAACCAGCAAGAGGTTTTCGATGCGAATGCCATAGTGACCTGGTTTGTAATAACCTGGTTCATTCGAAAGGATCATGCCGGATTGCAGGGCGACGTTTCCGGTTTTGCTGATGCGAGCTGGACCTTCATGGACAGAGAGATAGCTGCCAACGCCGTGACCTGTGCCGTGATCAAAATCAAAACCGCCTTGCCAGAGGGCGCTGCGGGCCAGCGTATCGAGATGGGCACCTGTGGTGCCTTCGGGAAAGCGGGCAAGCGACAGCGTGATCATGCCTTTCAGGACGCGGGTAAAACGGTCGCGCATTTCTGCCGAGGGTTTGCCGATGATCACCGTGCGGGTCACGTCTGTCGTGCCATCGGGATATTGGCCACCGGAATCGATCAAATAGATCTGGTTAAGTTTCAGGCGACTGCCGTTGCCCTTGGCATGATAATGGGGAAGGGCGGCATTGGGGCCTGCGGCAGAAATTGATTCAAATGACAGATCGCGCAACAGGGACGACTGGCGGCGGAATGCGTGCAATTTTTCGGCTGTTGCACCTTCGCTGAGCTTGCCTTTTGGGCCTTCACTGTGCAGCCAGCAGAGGAAATTGCACAAGGCCGCCCCATCGCGGATTTGGGCGTCACGGGCACCCTTTTGCTCAGCTTTGGACTTCCGCGCTTTGGGCATGATGCAGGGGTCGGCAGCTTCGACGATTTTTGCACCGGCTTTTTCCAGCACAATGCGAAAGTGTTCGGGGGTCAGTGCTGGATCAAGCAGCACAGTGACTTTGGCTTTACCCAAGGCTGCCAGTGTTGCTGCCAGTTTCTCCGGTTGTTCAACTGCAACGGCTTTGCCGAATTCGGCTTTCAGTTTTGGCGATAGTCGCTTGGCATCGGCAAACAAGGTGGCCTTGCCGGATTTTTCGACCACGGCGTAACACAAGGCAAAGGGTGTGTGGGGAACATCACTAGAGCGGAGATTGAGGGACCACGCCACGGATGCGGGATCAGCGAGGATGATGGCATCAGCTCTACGTTGTTTGAGTTCTGCGACAATCATGGTGCATTTGTCGGCGGATGAAGTCCCGGCATGGCGCAGAGGATGGGCTTCGATGGGCGAAGCTGGCCTTGCTGGCTGGTCATGCCAAATGTTGTCAATGAGGTTTTGTACAACGGGCAGAAGTTTTACACCTTGCTTGGCGCAAGAAGCGCCCAAGCGACGGGCTTCGGCCATGGTCATCAACCACGGATCAAAGCCGATGTGATCGCCCGTCTTGAAGTTTTTGGCAATCCAATCGGCTGGAGGTTCGTTGATCAGGTGTTGCGGCGTGAAAAGATTCGAGTCAACCTGCTCGCGCACCTGAACCGTGTAGCGGCCATCGACAAATATGGCGGCTTTGCGGGTGGCAACAATAGCCACGCCCCAGGAACCTGAAAAACCGCTGAGCCATTTCAATCGGTCGGCATAAGCTGCAACATATTCACCCTGGAACTCGTCCTGGCGCGGCACAAGGTAGCCTTGCAGCTTGTGTTTCAGCATGGCGGCGCGGAGCGCTTTGAGGCGCTGGGGCGTTTCGTTTGGGGCAAGTTTTTTCATGGCATCGAGTCGCTTTCCCGTAAAAGGTTAGGCAACCGGGGGGTAGCTGCGCAAGCTTTGTTGCGTCGCAATATCGTCGTTTCTTGTAGCATGTGAAATTTGCATGTCATTTTTTACTTTTTGCGACCATTGTGCCGTTAACGACTATGATTATTTGAAGGCACTGGGTGGTAAATTGTGGCATAAAATTGTATAAAACCTTTATTTTTAGATGTTTAAATCGCATCTCGTCAAATCTTAACCAAACATGAATAAGACATGCGAATTATGCATGACTAGTGTTCCGAAGTCTCGCTGGTGCAGTCGAATTTTGGCGCATATACGCAACTCAACAAGTGCAGTGCACAAAATTTGAGAGCGCAAGGGCGCTTTGACTGTTTGGAGAACTAAAATGACGACGATCAAGATGAGCCGCGAAACCAATTTCTACAATGGTGTGACTTCCACGCCGGGCCTGATGGGCCAGATCAAATCCTACTTGTCGCGCGCCCATGCTGAGCGCCAGTTGCGCCAGTTGGATGATCGTCTGCTTGCCGACATTGGCTTGAAGCGCCATGAAATCGGTCAATCTGTTTGGGGTGCATAACCTCTCAAGTTTCCTCCCAGCTGGGGCCAAGAATATTGATACTGGCACCGGCTACAAACTGCCCGCGAATTTAGGTTCGCGGGTTTTTTATTTTTGAAGCATGGCTCGGTTTGGTCACCACCAAGGCAACCCAGTTATCAATCTTGATGGTTTGAACCGGCACAAGCCCCTGTTGGCGGTAGCAGGCGGCGATCCAGCGGAGTTGGTCGCGGGTGAGGCCGGAGAGAATGATCTTGCCACGGGGCAACAAAAGCTCACTCAAACCATGGGCAAGGGCGGCCAACGGTTTGGCCAGGATGTTTGCAAAAATCAAATCAAAGGGGCCAGCTTGCCGAATGGCGGGGTGATGCAATCCTGCCGCTGTGATTGCATGGATTTTTGGGCCGAGGTGATTTAGATCAGCGTTGAGTTTGGTGACGCGGACGGCTTCCGGATCGATGTCAGTTGCCAATACCGCTGAAGCCGTGCTGCGGGCGGCGGCGAGGGCGAGAACGCCTGTGCCACAGCCGAGGTCGAGAATGCGACGCGGGCGTTGATATTTCAGGATGGCATCGAGGGCCTGCAAGCAGCCTGACGTGGTGCCGTGATGGCCGGTGCCAAAGGCTGTGCCCGCGTCAATTTCAAAACTGTGCCCGCCATGGCGGCGGGTAGGGCGGTCATGGGACCCGTGGAGATAAAAACGGCCTGCGATGACGGGGGCGAGGCCTTCAAGGGATTTTCGCACCCAATCGACATCGGGGACCGGAGCGATTTCAGCAGCTGTGATTTTCAGAATGTCGCGGGCCTGCTGTGCTGCCTTCTCGGTTTCAAAATAAGCGACGGCGTTCCAGAGATTATTTGCTTCATCCGTCTCATTGATGGTGACGGCCATGGCATTGATGGCGAAGTGTTCATCGATAGCATCGGCGAGGCTTTGGACGGCTTCGAGATTTTGCGAAGGGCAAGTGAGGGTATAACGGGCTTGGGCAGCAGCTTGATATGACATGGGCGCGGTTTAGCCGAAGCTGCCGCGCCCGTCATTATGGTTTTATGTCTGGATATCAGCCCGTCGGCTGGATGGTGATTTCAACGCGGCGATTCTTTTGCTTGCCGGAAAATGAGGCGTTGGTGGCGACAGGCTCTTGTTCACCGCGGCCATCAACCGAGAATCGTTCTTCCGCCAATTGCTGGCTGGTCAAATAACGTGCGACCGATGCTGCGCGCTGGCGCGAGAGGTTGTAGTTAAAGTCATCGGAGCCATCGGCATCCGTATGACCGACGACGCTGACCTGGGTTTGGTCATATTCCTGCAGGACCAGGGCCACTGAATTCAGGGTGTCGTAGAACTCAGGTTTCACAGATGACTGGTTGGAAGCAAAAGTGATGTTTGACGGCATGTTCAGCACAATCGAGTCGCCCACACGGGTGACGGAAACGCCAGAATTTTGCAGGCGCTGCCGCAATTTGGCTTCCTGGTTATCCATGTAAACACCAATGCCGCCGCCCGCGAGGGCACCAACACCGGCCCCAATCATGGCAGTCTTGCCGGTCTTGAGTTTTGTCGTCGCGCCAATCAATGCGCCCGCAGCGCCACCCAGGGCAGCGCCCGTGCCAGCTCCAAGAAGGCCCTTCGAGACCTGTTGTTCGCCTGTGTAAGGATTGGTGGTGCAAGCGGTGAGCAACAAGGCCGATGCCGCTGCGGCGATGATCAAATGTTTCATGGAAAGTCCCCTCTAAGAACCAAAGTTAATCGTGCCGACATGTGGCGACAATTTGGTTAAGGATGGGTTATATGAAGGCGGCTTTCGGTGTGGTTAATGGCAAAGGGACCTCATCCGCCCCGTTGGGGCACCTTCTCCACGAAGGAGTGGAGAAGGGCATTCGTTTGAGAACACCATTACTTTTCAAAGTGAATGTACAAGTCGCAACCATTGTCCCTTCTCCACGCCTTCGTGGAGAAGGTGGCCGAAGGCCGGATGAG
>JANOVS010000234.1:0-5658 GCA_031417515.1 Hyphomicrobiales bacterium | reverse complement strand
CCCCCACCTCCGCCCTTCGGGCACCTCCTCCCCGCGAAAGGCGCGGGTTGGAGGGCAGTTTCTGACATCACCCTCCACCCCGATTCTTCATCGGGGAGGAGGTGCCCGAAGGGCGGAGGTGGGGGCAACATGGGAGTTCTGCAAACAGCCATTCCAGTCCACCAACTGCCGATACAACATCGTATATCTCCCAAACCCCGTCGCGTGGCGATTTGCTTGCAGTTGGTCCGGTTCAAACATCCGGTCCACCACAACAAAATCCTGGGTGGCGTCCTGCAGCGAAGCAAACAGCCCAATCCCGGTTCCGGCCATCAAGGCCGCACCCAATACTCCGGCATCGCGTACCTTCATGCGTTTGATCGGGCGGCCAAGTATGTCGGCACGAATTTGACACCACTGGTCAGACGCCGCTCCTCCACCCGAATGGTTGAATGCAGCGGGCCGCAGACATGCCGAAGCTTCCAGACTTTCAACCACCAGCCTTGCCGAATACCCCACCCCTTCCAACACGGCCCGCGCCACCTCAGCCGCACCCATTCCGGATGAAAGACCTGAGAGGGAAGCCCGTGAATGAATATCCCAAAGCGGTGCCCGTTCTCCCTCGAGATGCGGCAGAAAAATCGGCAAGGGCTTTGCTGTGTCAGCCCCAGCCGCCAGTTCTGAAATCTCTGGCGGCGTTCGCCCCAACAGTTTCGATACCCACGCAACCGAAGCCCCTCCCGATTGCGTGGGCCCCGCATGCAACACAATTCCCTCACATCTTGGAAATGCAATCACACCCGGAACTGCGGCTTTGCGCGAAGACACGATGCCAAGAATTTCGCTGGTGCCGCTGAGATAAAGCCCTTGGCCTTCCTTGCTGACGCCGGCCCCGAACAAGCCGGACCAGGCATCCATGGCTCCGGTCACCATGGGCACACCCGCACAAGGCAACCCTTCACGGATATGGCCAATGACTTTTGTAAATGGCGCAAGCGCTGGCAACCGATGGGCGGCACCATCAACAAGATTAAGCAGTCTTGGCACAAGGCTGAGTTCGCTATCGATCACCCCAAAAGCCGTCATCGGGTCTGTCACAACCTCGCCGACCAAATGCAAGAGACAATAATCCTTGGGCGCCAGAACCCAGCGTGAGTGCCTCCACATCTCGGCATGATGATGCTGGACAAAAGCCATGCGCGACAACACATGGCTGGCATCAATCGGCAGCGGCGCACCCCACCAGGCCAGCTTTTCCTCAACCGAAATCTGCAGATCCAGTTGAGCGGCCGCCGCTGCACAGCGCCCATCCTGCCAGGTGAAAGCCGGTAAAAGCGCTTTCCCGGCAACATCGACAAACACATGGCTATTCACTTGCGAACAAAGCCCAACCGCCTGGATACTGCCCTTCGGCACGTCGGCACTTAGTTCTGTCAACGCCAGCAAAACCAGTCGCATCCAATCCGCAGGGTTTTGTTCCACATGGCCAGGATGAGGGCGGAGCGTCGGATAGGCTTGGGCAAAACTTTTAACCACCCCACCTCTGGCATCGAACAGCGCCGCTTTGACAGCTGTCGTTCCCACATCGATCCCAATTAACATTTGCGCCTCTCAAAATTTTATGCACTATTACTTTGCCGGAAGAAGCGTGCGAAGCAAAGCACACAACATGAAATGGGAGTTTGAGATGAATTTTAAGCGCAGAAGCGTTTTGGGGATCGCTGCCGTATCCGCCCTTGCATTGATGAGCGTCGGCGCAGCTGCCGCTGGCGAAAAGATCACGGTGATCACACCCTATCTCGCCCAACCCGGCACCCAGTTTTATGTCGAAGCCTTCCAGGAAAAAGCCAAGGCCAATGGCTGGGAAGTCAATGTTGTCGATACCAAGGGCGATGTTGCCGCCGTGATTTCGCGCCTCGAAGATGCCGCCAATCAAAAACCCGCCGCCATCGTCATCAACGTTGATCCGTCACAAGTCGCAACCGGACTTGAAGCCGCCAAGGCCGCTGGCGTTCCCGTCTTCGGCATGGATGCAGGTGCATCGCCCTTGCTCGTCACCAACGTCACCAGCAACGGCTATGCCATGGCCGCCGATACAGCCGCCTATGTCACCAACCGCATCAACGGCAAAGGCAACATCGTCATGTTTGTCTTTGACGCATTTCCACCTGTGCAACAGCGCGGCATCATTGCCGATGCCATTTTCAAGAACAGTTCCGATATCAAAGTGCTGGACCGCGTCACCCCCGATGTCAAAGACGGTGGCATTGCCGATAGCCGCGCCAAGATGGAAGCCATCCTCGCCGCCAACCCTGACAAAGGCTCAATCTCTGCCGTATGGGCGGCTTGGGACCAACCCGCCCTTGGTGCCTTGCAAGCTATTGAAGCCGCAGGCCGTGGCGGTGAAGGCATTGTCATCACAGGGATTGACGCCAATCCTGAAGCCCGCGCCGCCATTGGCAAAGGCAGCAATTTCGAAGCCTCCATGGCCCAGGATTTCAAAGGCATTGGCGGTGCCGTCGCCGATGCCGTCAAGCGCCAGATCGCTGGCGAGAAAATTGTATCTAGCGTCATCTATGTACCAACCCGTTTGATCACGGCGGCAAATGTCGGCGAATAAGTTGATCGTCCAAGCGTGCTGAAGTCTTTCCAAACCTACGGCACGCTTGTTTGTTTTTTCGGCCTGTTGCTGTTTTTCTGGCTCATGCTGCCCGGCACCTTCATGACGGGTCGCAACCTTATCAACATCTCGCAGCAAGTGAGCATGCTGGCCGTCACTGCCTTTGCCATGACAGTTGTCATGGCGATGGGCGATTTTGACCTTAGCGTCGGCTCCATGGCCAGTCTTTCGGGCATCGTCGCCGCTGTCACTTTTCAACTCACAGGATCGGTTCCGCTTGGAATTTCGGCAGCCCTGCTCGTGGGCATTGCGGGTGGCGCATTGAATGGCTTCCTGGTCAGCTATTTCGGCATCCTGCCCTTCGTTGCCACACTTGGCACCCTGACGATTTTAAGCGGCACGGCTTTTCTGGCCAGCGGCGGCAAAACCATTTTCGGCGGCGATATTCCCGCCAGCTTTTCCGCCATCGCCAAAGGCGGCATTCCGCTCTGGTCATCCAATGATCAAGTTCTGATTTTGCCGAACCTGACGATCATTGCCGCATTAACCCTCTTCATCATCTGGTTCATCCTGCAGAAAATGGTCTTCGGCCGCCACGTCTATGCCATGGGTGGCAATGCCGAAGCCGCAAGACTGGCCGGCATCAACACCCGCCGCACCCGCCTCACCGCCTTTTGCATCACAGGTTTGGGCGCAAGTCTGGCGGGCCTGATGTATGCCGCCCGCGTCGCTTCCGCCAATCCCACCCAAGGCAGCGGATTGATGCTGGACGCCATTGCCGCCGTCTTCCTTGGCATGACCATCAGCCGCCACGGCGAACCACGCGTCCTCAACACATTGATCGGTGTACTGATGATCGGCATCCTGAGCAATGGCCTCACCCAACTGAGTGTTGACAGCTACGTGCGAGACATCCTCGTCGGCACCATCATCATCGCCGCCGTGGCTGTGGGCAGTGTGGAGAGGTTGCGCCGGAATTGAGAGTGTTGACGTCAACTACCCATTTGCCCAACTCCCTCCCTTCAGCTATACAGGCGGGCTGGTCCGACTCAAACTCGCCAGCGAGCCTTCGCGTATTCCCGCCGGTTCAATTCATTTTTTTCAGGTCTGCAATGAACTGGTTCTTCTCTTGGGCTGAAAGCCGCGTTGACAGCTTTCCGCCGAAACAACCCGCCAAACCACCTGCCACCACGTGGGGCTTTATCCACCATTACACCAAACCGTTTTATGAACTGATCGCCATTGGCTTCATCTTGTCCATTACACTCGCCGTCATCGAAGTGCGTTTGTTTGCCTATGTGGGCACCTTGGTGGATAAACTTGCAACAGCAGATCGCAGCACGTTTTGGGCGGACAACAAATGGGAACTCTTGTTCTACGCAGCCCTTGCCGTTTTCATCCAGCCTCTCATTACCGGTATTGCTGACACACTGGAAAACCAGGGCATGCGCGGCAATTTTGCCATGCGTATCCGCTGGCTGGCGCATCGTTACATGCTGCGCCAATCCATGGATTTCTTCCACAATGAGTTTGCGGGCCGCGTCTCCACCAAAGTGATGCAAGCAGCACTTGGTGTGCGCGACGTGATCATGAAGTTAACGCAGGTCATCGCTTGGGTTGTCGCGTTTGTCGTCACATCCATTGGCTCATTCACCTTCCTGGACTGGCGGCTGCCAATTCCCCTGCTCGTCTGGCTCGTGCTCTATGGATTTACAATGGTCTATTTCGTACCGCGCATGGGCAAGCTGTCGGAAAAACAAGCTGACATGCGATCAGTGGTCACAGGCCGTATTGTCGACACTTACACCAACATGCCAACAGTAAAACTTTTTGCCCACGCTTCTCGCGAAGACGAATATGCAAAAGAAAGCATGGGTTGGATGCTGTCAGCCGTGTACAAATCCATGCGCATGGCCACTCAAATGAACGTGGCACTCAATATCATCAACTCGATGCTGCTTGCCGGCACGGCTGCCATGGCCGTTTATCTTTGGCAAACCGATGCCATCACCATTGGTGCAATCGCCTTCTCTGTTGGCTTGGTTTACCGCATGCTCGGCATGGCCCATTGGATGCTCTGGGAAATCGCGTCGCTGTTTGAGGATTTTGGCGTCGTTAAGGATGGCGTGGACACCATTGCCCGTGACCATTCGGTAAGCGACATTGCACAAGCAAAGTCTCTCATAGTTCCAAGGGGTTTGATTGAGTTTGAGACTCTCCACTTCAACTACGGAAAAACCGTCGGCGAAGATGGCCGTGAGATCATTTCCGGCCTCAACCTTAAAATCAAACCCGGTGAAAAAGTAGGCTTGGTCGGCAGATCCGGAGCCGGCAAATCCACCATCGCAAACCTGTTGTTGCGGTTTTATGATGTCGGTTCCGGCAGCATAAAAATAGACCAACAAAACATCGCCCACGTCAACCAGGAATCCCTACGCGCCGCCATTGGCGTGGTCACCCAAGATACCTCCCTGCTGCACCGTTCAGTCCGCGATAATATCCGCTATGGCCGCCCTGATGCGTCTGAAGCCGAAATCCTTGATGCGGCCCGCAAAGCCCACGCCGATGAATTCATCACCCATCTTGCCGACCCCAATGGTCGCCAAGGCATGAATGCCCATGTCGGTGAACGCGGCGTGAAACTCTCAGGTGGTCAACGCCAGCGCGTTGCCATCGCCCGCGTGTTGCTGAAGAATGCCCCCATCCTGATCTTGGATGAAGCCACCTCGGCGCTTGATAGCGAAGTTGAAGCAGCCATCCAGGAAAATCTCAACACGTTGATGGAAGGCAAAACCGTCATCGCCGTCGCCCATCGCCTGTCAACCATCGCCGCCATGGATCGTTTGGTCGTCATGGACAAAGGCAAAGTCGTCGAAGAAGGCACCCACGCCCAACTGGTCAAGAAGAAAAACGGCATCTACGCCAAACTCTGGGCAAGACAATCCGGCGGATTCCTTATTCGAGAGGATATCAAGAAGGAAGCAGCGGAGTAGCGAAGGGACCTCATCCGGCCTTCGGCCACCTTCTCCACGAAGGCGTGGAGAAGGGACAATGGTTGC
>JANOVS010000233.1:0-6356 GCA_031417515.1 Hyphomicrobiales bacterium | reverse complement strand
TCGGCGGGGAGGAGGTGCCCGAAGGGCGGAGGTGGGGGCCAACGGGAATTTCTTAACCCTATTCAACCGGATGCAGAGAGCTGTTTCAATTGCCGGTACGTAAAATGCCCGCAATGCCAAGCTTTCATGCCCAGCTTTGATTGACAATTCAAAACCAAGCCGCTTGATTGTGGCGTATAAATGATTGCAGGAATACCATGGCCAAAACCACTGACTTTAACTGGGAAGACCCGCTGGATTTTGAGAGCTGGCTGACCGATGAAGAAAAGATGATTCGCGATTCCGCGCGGGCCTTCGCGCAAGACAAATTGCAGCCGCGCATCAGAGATGCGTTTCGCCATGAAAAATTTGATCGCGCTATCATGAATGAAATGGGTGCCATGGGACTCATCGGGGCGATGACTGCGGAGAAATATGGCGGTGCGGGCTTGGGTTATGTTGCCTATGGCCTGATTGCACGTGAGATTGAGCGGGTTGATTCAGGCTATCGCTCGGCCATGAGTGTGCAACATTCCCTCGTGATGTTTCCCATCGAAAATTTTGGCACGGAAGCACAGAAGCAAAAGTTCCTGCCGCGACTTGCCACTGGCGAAATTGTCGGCTGCTTTGGCTTGACTGAACCTGATGCAGGTTCAGATCCCGGTGGCATGAAAACCAGGGCCAGCAAAACCGCCAATGGCTATGTGTTGAATGGTGCAAAAATGTGGATCACCAATTCACCGATTGCCGATATTGCAGTGGTTTGGGCGAAGCTGGAGGGGGACATCCGGGGCTTCATTGTTGAGCGTGGGACGAAAGGTTTTTCCACACCGGAAATCACTGGCAAAATCAGCCTGCGGGCTTCAATCACCGGCGAGATTGTTCTTGATAATGTCGAGGTCGGTGAGGACTCGCTGTTGCCTTTGGCCAAGGGACTTGGTGGTCCCTTCGCCTGTTTGAACAAGGCCCGCTATGGCATTGCCTGGGGCACCATGGGAGCTGCTGAAGATTGCTGGCACCGGGCGCGCAGTTATGTTCTGGAGCGCAAGCAATTCGGCAAACCGCTGGCCGCCACGCAATTGATCCAGAAAAAACTGGCTGACATGCAAACTGAAATCTCCCTGGGCCTGATGGGATGCCTTGCGTTGGGGCGCGGCCTTGAACGCGGCACCATTGCACCGCCGGCCATTTCACTGATGAAGCGCAACAATTGCGGCAAGGCCCTCGATATTGCACGCATGGCGCGGGACATGCACGGCGGCAACGGCATTTCCGATGAGTATCATGTGATCCGTCACATGGTGAATCTGGAAACGGTGAATACCTATGAAGGCACCCATGATGTGCACGCGTTGATTTTGGGTCGTGCGCAAACCGGGCTGCAAGCCTTTCAGTAATGCCAAGCATCCGCGTCGCCGATCCGCGCGAGACGGAGTTTCGCATGCTTTTGCAGGCAGGCGATGACTATGCGGCTTCGCTCTATCCCTCGGAAAGCAACCATATGCTCGACGTGGAAACATTGATGCAGCCGCAGATGTGTTTTCTGGGAATCTGGGTAGATAATCAGGCAGTGGGCTGTGGCGGGTTTTGGCGCCATGCGGATTATGTCGAAATCAAGCGGCTGTGGATTGATTCTTCCGCAAGGGGCCATGGTTTGTCGCGGATACTGATGGAAAAACTTGAAGCTCAGGCCAAGGCGGAAAGTTTTAAATTAGCGAGATTGGAAACTGGAATTTCGCAGCCTGAAGCGCTGGGTCTCTATGAGGCCTTAGGTTACAATCGTTGCGCGGCCTTTGGCAACTACAACTCTGATCCGCTCAGCGTTTTCATGGAAAAATTGCTCTGAAGGGATTGGCCGGATCAAGCAGCAGCTTGATGGCCATGGCAAGGCAAACCAGCACCAGCAGGGGACGAATGATTTTTGCGCCGTTGGATATGACAAGGCTTGCGCCCAGTTGAGCGCCAATCAATTGCGCCACCCCCATGGTGAGGCCAATAGTCCAGACAATCTTGCCGCCCCAGATGAAGATGAGTAGTGCTGCAATGTTGGAGGTGAAGTTCAAGAGTTTGGTGCGGGCAGTTGCTTCGATGAGGCCAAACCCAAACAACGAGACCAGGGCCACCATGAAGAATGATCCGGTGCCGGGACCAAATATGCCATCGTAAAAGCCAATGGCGGGTGCGAAGGTAAACGCAAATGCGGCGTGAGGAAGTTTGGCTTTTGATCCGTCTACGGACAGTTTTGGCATCAGGGCAAAGTAGATGGCGATGATGATCAGCAATGGCGGCATGGCGGCTTGCAACAGGCGCGTTGGCGCATAGGCAACGGCCAATACACCGAAGATGGCACCGACAAATACGGCAATGACTTGCGGTAGATGTTGGCGGGGTTTCAACAATCCCTGCTTCCAGAAGCGATGGGTGGCCGATGCTGTGCCGAAAGCGCCTTGCAATTTATTGGTGGCCAAGGCCGATACGGGATCGAGGCCCGCCAACAGCAGGGATGGCAAAGCCAGAAGTCCACCGCCGCCAGCAATTGAATCAATGAAACCAGCCACCAAAGCAACCACGGCCAGGGCTGCCAGCTGCCAAGCGTCCACCGGCATCAGCCAGCACTTTCGGTTTGAAGGCCTGCAATCAACATGCGCAGGCCATATTCCAGGCTGGTGACGGGATCGATGTTTGGTGGCAACCTGCGGTCCAGTTTCAGCATTGCCATGCCATGCACTGACGACCATACCAGCACAGCACCATGGATGGCGCGGCTAGGGCCAACCAGGGCGGCAACGGCACCTTCAAGCTGTGTCCAGGCTGAGAGCATGGCTTTTGCCAGCCGTGGAGTGGTTTCGCAGATATCGCGCTTGCCAAACATCAGGCCGTATGTGCCGGGGTGTGCTGTGGCAAATCTCAAATAAGCCCTGCACATTGCCAATAGCCTGGCATGTGGTGATTGTTCTGACGTTGCGTCTGCCGCAGTTTGCAAGGCTTCGATAAATTGCTCAAAACCCCGTGCCGCCACATCGCCCAGCAGCGCGCCCAAGCTGCCGAAATGATGCTTGGGGGCCGCATGGGAAACCCCGGCGCGACGGGCAATTTCACGCAGCGAGACTTGGTCAGCGGCAAGTTCTTCCAACGCAGATTCGCCAGCAATCAGCAAAGCTTCCCGCAAGTCACCGTGATGATAGGGTTTTTTTGTGTGCAGTGTGGGAGTTGTAGACATTAATAAACATCAATAGCAGAAACATCCGTATCTTTCCAATGTCAAAATGCACTTGACAAACAGTCGAACTGCAAACTAACTTTCCATTGTCAACATCAAATTTCCTTGGGAGTCGTTAAATGAATGCTTCATTCGTCTTCAGCCTCGCCAACACCTTTGCGCTCGCAGGCTGGATCATACTGATCTTTGGCATTGTCCGAAAACGCCCCTTCTGGCGCGATACGGTGGCTGGCACCTGGTGGCCGCTTGCCTTGTCGGCCCTCTACACACTTCTGGTAGTCAGCTTTTTCTTCAAGGCCAAAGGCGGCTTTGACAGCTTGGACAATGTGCAATTGCTGTTTACCGCTCCTTGGGTGGCTTTGGCTGGCTGGGTTCACTATTTGGCGTTTGATCTTTTTGTTGGGGCCTGGATCAGCAGGCGCGTGATGGAAGTGGGCTTACCGCGTTTGCTCCTCATCATTTTGTTGCCCCTCACCTTCATGTTCGGCCCTGTTGGTTTTCTCGCATTCCATGTCTGCCGCATGGCCTTTTCGAAAGTCGAGGCGTCACAATGAACAACTCCTATGCAATCACTGAATTCCTCAAAGCTGCGCGCCGTGGCTCGCCCCTGCTCTATTGGTCAGCCATCGTCATGCTTGTCGGAAGTTTGGCCTGCTATGCCTTGCTCATTATTGATCCGCGCCTGTTCAACGGCGTGAGTGTTTGGGAAAAGCCCGCCAAGTTTTTCATGTCCTTGGCGGTGCTCGGACTGACCATTGGTTGGGCTGTTTCGCTGCTGCAGGAAAAAGCCCGTGGTGTTTCCATTTCCACAAAAATCCTCTTCTTCGCAGGTTGGATCGAGATGGCCTACATCGTCTATCGCGCTGCGCGTGGCGAAGGCTCACACTTCAACACGGACACGCCAACTGCTGCCATTCTGTATTCGGTGATGGGTGTATTTGCGCTGTCACTCACATTTTTCAGCGGTTTTATCGGTTGGCGGGTTTGGCAAAACCGAAATGGAAATCTGATGCGCGAAGCAGCGGGACTCGGTCTGATGCTGGGTGCCATTCTCGCCACCATCACGGCTGGCTATCTTTCTTCCCTGCAAGGACACTGGATTGGTGGCGATCAAACCGATGCGACGGGTGTAGGCTTTTTTCATTGGTCCACAACGGGTGGTGATTTGCGGGTGTCTCACTTTATCGGACTGCACGCCATGCAATTCATGCCACTTGCAGCGATCAGCGCCAACAGGCGTGTGGTTTATTGTGTCGGGTTACTTTGCATACTGGCCACTGCGATCACTTTCGCAATGGCCATCAACGGTGTGCCGCTGCTCCGGGCGTAATCAGGTTGCAACGGCCTGTGGCGCCGATTGGGCTGCTGCCCGTGATTTGCCCAATTTCGCGATGGCGAAAAACACCACGGCACCGATGGCCACCAATGCGAGAGCCAATAACGGTCGATAGAACATCCAGCCTGCGGCGATTGTCAGCGTCCCCACGAGGAATGTCATGGCAAGTGCCAACAACATTGTTCCGGCACTGACAATGGAACCAACGAAGGGAATGATATCGGCAATGGCACTGAAAATCGAGAGCATGAGGCAGAAACCGACAAACATCACAAACAAGGCCACAGCGCGAATGACCCAGGTCATGATATTGTTGAGGGAGATTGCATCGGCAAAGAGTTCTTGCGACGACGCGTTTCCAGCCTGGGCCAAAAACACCGTGTTGCCATTGGAGGCAGTCCAATCCGTGATCAGCTTGCCGCGCTGAAGCCCGGCAACTGATACATCCTTCAAATCGGTGCGTGAAAAGCTGACGCGCAAATCTCCGACTGAGGGTGCTTGCGGATTGTTTCCAACCACCAAAACGTCGCCCACGCGCGAAACGGGCGACAATGTTCCCAATGTCTGCTTGAGTTTTTGCTCACTGGCTGAGTCGGGTTGTATCGGCCTTTTGCTGCCGTAATAGCTGACATTCGCACCAGCGACTTCAAAGGCGCCCACGTCAATTGTCGGGACTGTGAAACTTTCGTTTTGAATTGGGAACTCAGGATTGTCATGACCCGATTCCTTGAAGCTGCCGGAGTTGATCCGCGATGTCGACCACTCCTTGCTATAAGTGTAAGTATGTTTGGTGGTTTCGGTGCCACTCAAGGATTTCTCCGTTTCAGTTTTATCCGTCTCTTTCCATTGCAACATCTCAACCTTGCGGTTCAAGGCAACCGCACCATCGGCCTTGACCGCCACGAGTATATCTTCCAGCGCACCCTTGGCAACGACCGGACCATACATGTGTACGAGCTTGCCTTCATTGGCGGGGTCGACTGAGTTATTATCCACGGTGATCACAGCGCCAGCTCCTTCGGCAAGCGCTCGGGCGGTTTTGACGGCGCGCCCTTCATTCCAAAACAAACCGACGATGGTGGCCAGAACCAGAATCAGCCCGATGACCGTTCCCATGGCAGAACTGCCAACCCGGCCGAGCCAGCTGGTTGATGTGGTTGTTACATATGCCATAGCCGTATGCCTCCGAATGGCCCCCTTCGAAATACTTAACAATTTGTGGGCGCATGATCAACTGATCTCGTTGCAAGTTTAAACAGTGGCATTTACAGCCGTTGAAATTCCACCTAAGTTTTGCTTACGGGGGCGTTTTGAGGACTGAACGATGAAAAATAAACTTATCGCCCTTGCGCTGTTTTCCGCGATGATCTCCCCTGCTGCCGCTGAAGGATTCGGCGGTCGCTATAGTGTGCAGGGCACAAATCCCAATGGATCGTCCTATAATGGCGAGGCGGAGATTACGCTGACTTCCGAGACGACTTGTGAAATCAAATGGACTACGGGCTCAACTGAGTCTTATGGCATTTGCATGCGCAATGATGACAGTTTTGCTGCGGGCTACAAAATGGGTGATGAAATTGGATTGGTTATCTACAAGGTACAAGCTGACGGTTCATTGAGTGGCTTGTGGACAGTTGCGGGTAAAAACGGCAGCGGCACAGAGATTTTGGTGCCATTAAATTAGAGCGGTTCCGGGTTAGTTTGAATGAAGGCCTCAAATTCCGTCATTCCCGCGAAAGCGGGAAACCAGACTTTCCGACAGCGAGACGGTTGAAAGTCTGGTTCCCCGCTTTCGCGGGGATGACGCGGTGTGGGTGTGAA
>JANOVS010000232.1:0-1876 GCA_031417515.1 Hyphomicrobiales bacterium | reverse complement strand
TCAGGTTATCAGGACCGGCGGCGTTTGAAACGGCAGTTGCCCTGACAGGATGCAGTCCTGAACCACGCAGGGCTTACTTGAGAACCATACGCACGTTTGATCAGTCATCAGTCATTGATGTGGGATTGCTGCTGTTTTTCAAGGGGCCCCACAGTGCAACGGGCGAAGATGTGGTGGAGTTCCACGTCCATGGCAGTTCGGCAGTACTCTCGCTGATGTTGTCTGAGTTATCAAAACTGCCAAATCTGAAGATGGCTGAGGCTGGCGCGTTTTCGCGGCGGGCTTTTGAAAATGGCAGGTTGGATCTTGTGGAGATCGAAGGACTGGCCGATCTGCTGGCGGCCGAAACAGAATCCCAGCGGCGTTTGGCCATGCGACAATTTTCGGGTGAAGCAAGTTCGATTTATGAATCGTGGCGTTCAAGACTGGTGGATGCCCTTGCCTTTATCGAGGCATCAATTGATTTTGCTGATGAAGAGGGTGTTGCAGATGCGGCTGTTGCTGAGGCAGTGCCGCGGATTGCGGCGCTACAGGCTGAACTGCGTGAGGGTTTGGCGAAATCTGCCGAAGCTGCAGCCGTGCGCCGGGGATTGCGCATCACCATCGCTGGTGCACCCAATGTTGGAAAATCAAGTTTGCTGAATGCCTTGATTGGGCGTGACGCCGCTATTGTTTCCGAGATTGCGGGAACCACGCGTGATGTGGTCGAGGCTGCGATTGTGCTGGGTGGCATGCCTGTGAGTATCGCCGATACTGCGGGATTGCGTGAAAATAGCGACGATTCAATTGAGCGTCAGGGCATGGCGCGCAGCAAAACCCAAATGGCCGACGCCGACATACTGATTTGGGTATCTGCCTTTGACCATGCGGATACAGCCCTACCGCCGCGCCAGCCTGATTTGCGCGTCATGAACAAATGCGATCTTTCGATTCACATGCGAAACGATGACTGGAAGCAGGATCATTTTTATGTTTCGGTTCTCCAGGGTACGGGGCTTCAAGAATTGAAGCAGGTCCTGGAAACATTGGTCATCAAGCGCTCATCCTTGCTACCAGACGCGGTGGTGGTGCGTGAGAGACACCGACAAGCTGTTGCGGAATCGATTCGGTTCCTTAACGATGCAATTATTCTGGGTGCGGATGAACTTGAATTGATGGCAGAGAATGTGCGAAAGGCGGCCCAGTGTCTTGAAAGCATAACCGGGCGGATCAGCGTTGAAGATTTGCTGGGCCGGATATTTCAGGAATTTTGTATCGGCAAATAGTGTTTCACGTGAAACGAGATGGTTTGAATCTTGTTCCGTAGACGGAGGATGACTCCCATGATTGAAAGCGAAGCGAAAAGCTTTGATGTGATTGTTGTTGGCGGTGGCCATGCAGGTGCCGAAGCAGCAGCAGCTTCGGCACGGCTTGGCGCACGCACCGCGCTGGTCACCCACAAGTTTTCAACCCTCGGCGAAATGTCCTGCAATCCTGCCATTGGCGGTTTGGGCAAGGGCCATCTGGTGCGCGAGATTGATGCACTGGATGGTTTGATGGGTCGCGTCACAGACAAGGCTGGCATTCAGTTCCGCATGCTCAACCGCTCCAAGGGACCAGCGGTGCGCGGGCCACGGGCGCAAGCAGACCGCAAACTTTATCGACTGGCCATGCAGGCCGAACTTTCAGCCCAGGAAAACCTGACCATCATTGAGGGCGCGGTTGAGAGCCTGACAATTGACAAGGGCGTCGTCACTGGTGTGATGACGGAAGATGGACGTCGCATCAATGCAGCTGCCGTGGTGCTCACGACGGGAACGTTTCTTAATGGCCTTCTTCACATTGGCGACAAAAAAATTCCCGCTGGACGGGTGGGTGAGCCCCCAGCCCTTGGCTT
>JANOVS010000231.1:0-35044 GCA_031417515.1 Hyphomicrobiales bacterium | reverse complement strand
TTGAATGGTGTGGCGATTGAGGCTGACAAACCCTACCGCGTTGCAGTCAGCGATTTTCTATCCAACGGCGGCGACCTTTTTGCGGGCTTTGTCAGCGGCACAAATGCAACCGTCGGACCCACCGACCTCGAGGCATTTATCGCTTATGTTGGACGTCCGGGCATCACCGTTTTGCCAATTCTAGACCGGATTGAAAACTTAACACCCTAAGCGGCACCGGCTAATAGCTGCGCGGCAGCCCGAGCACATGTTCGGCCAAATAGCTGAGGATCAAATTCGTGCTAATCGGTGCAACTGTGTACAGCCGCGCCTCCCGAAACTTTCGTTCCACGTCATATTCCTCGGCAAAACCAAATCCGCCATGGGTTTGCAAACACGCTTCTGCGGCCTCCCACGAGGCATCGGCAGCCAGCAGTTTGGCGGTGTTGGCTTCAACACCAGGGTCCTCGCCCGCATCATACATGCCAGCGGCGCGATAGACGATGGCCTCGGCTGCCAGCATATGGGCAAAGGCGCGGGCCAGCGGGAATTGCACACCCTGGTTCTTGCCGATGGGCGCACCGAAGATCACGCGCTCCTTGGCGTAGTTTGATCCCTTCTCAAGAAACCATTTGGCATCACCGATGCATTCCGCTGCAATCAAAATGCGCTCTGCATTCATGCCAGAGAGAATGTATCTGAACCCCTTGCCTTCTTCACCAATCAGCGACGAGGCAGGGATTTTCACATTGTCAAAAAACACTTCCGTGGTGGCATGATTGATCATGGCACGGATGGGCCTGATCTCAACGCCTTTGCCAATCAGTTCCCGAAGATCAAGCAGGAACACGGAAAGCCCGTCGGTCTTGCTCTTGGCCTCACTGCGCGGCGTGGTGCGCGCCAACAACAACATCAGATCAGAATGTTCGGCACGCGAGGTCCAAATCTTCTGGCCCTTGACGATGTAGTGATCACCCTCCCTCTTGGCCGTCGTCTTCAACGCCAGCGTATCGGTGCCACTCGTAGGCTCGGTCACAGCAAAAGCCTGCAGCCTCAAAGACCCATCGGCAATTCCCGGAAGATACATCTCCTTCTGTTCTGCATTGCCGTGACGCAACACTGTGCCCATCGTGTACATTTGCGCGTGACAGGCTGCTGCATTGCCTCCTTGCCGATGAATTTCCTCGAGAATGGTTGCCGCCGCGGTGAGGTTGAGTCCAGAGCCGCCAAACTCTTCCGGAATCATGGCTGCGAGATAACCTTCGTCTCCCAACGCCTTGACGAAGGCAGAGGGATATTGCTTTTTTGCATCGCAATCTCGCCAGTAGCTTCCCTCAAACTGGCGGCAAACCCGCGCCACACCGTCACGTACCACTGCCAGACCGGGGTTGATGTCGAAAAAGTTCATGGCGTTTTTTCCTTTGTGTCTGACTAGAAAATGTTGATGTGCCGCGCCCTTATGGCGCTGACCTGCGCTTCAATAAGTAGCTTGAGGCACGCTGTTGTTGCGGCATTGCGCTGGCGTTCAGGTTCGACAATCGCGATTGTGCGGCACATGTCTTGATCTTCCAGTTCAAAGTGCGAGAAGCGCTGGCTTTCAATATCGGCTTTAACGCCATGGGCAGGCAGGATGGTAAAAAACTGTGCCGGTTTATTGTCGAGCAGCGACTTTACGGCAGCAAGGGAATCGAGTTCAAATTCGGGCCGCAGAAGGATGCCTTTCTTCTTGCACGCCGCATCAATGATCACCCGCAGTTCATGCGCCCGACTGGGCAGGACAAGCCTCAACGTTTCAAGTTCTCCCAGTGCAAAGCTGCGGCGCACCGTTTCCGGCTGACGGCCGGAAACAACAATGAGTCTCTCGGAGAACAGTTCCGTGACTGTATCGGACGTTGGCTGACTGGGCTTGTAGGTGAGGGCAAGATCAAGACGGTTTGAGGCCATGAGATTGCGCAGATCACCGCTATAGGCTTCAATGACCGAAAGGGCGACACCCGGATTGTTGGCTGCCAATTTCATGCGCAGACCGTCAAGGAAAAATGGCGCAATGGTTGGGCAGATGCCAAGCGCTACAGTTCCTTGCACCGCACCTGTGCCCAGTTTCAGTTCTGCTACGATGCCATCGAGAGCCGAAAGATGATGCGCCGCGCGGGTCAGCAGAATACGCCCTTCCTCTGTTGGTTCAGCACCACGTCCATTGCGGTTGATCAGCGTCAAACCCATTTCGCTTTCCAGAAGTTTGATTTGCCGGGTGAGTGCTGGCTGTGCCACCCCGACGATGCTTGCGGCATGGGAAAAGCCGCCGTGATTGCAGACTGCGATGAAATAGCGAAGCCGCCTCAAGTCAATGGATGACGCATCAATCTTCATCAACGCCGTCGCTTCTTGTTGTTTGGCTGCGACGACAGTCGGCTCACCACATGTTGCAGCCAGTTGGCTGGCTTTCCCATCTCCCGGAGTGCACGCAGTTCGCCAGCCCGCAAACTGTCAAAGTTGTAAATCGAGAGCTTGCCCTGATAGGCCATCCACCAGACCAGCATGACACCAATAATCCAAAAGACAATCTGCCAGACCCAAAGGGACGGCAGGCCAATCTGAATATCTCCGCCGAAGAACATCGGTCGGGAAAAAAATGTGTTGCCAAGAATTGCGCCAGGGCCAAGTGCGAGGAACAGCCATAGCAACGTCAGTGACCACCTTGCACTGCGTGTAGTGTGCCCACCAAAATCCTGTGCATGATCGCGATGGAATATGGCATGAAGTGCATGCCGGATTTCGTGCCCGTCACCCTTGCGCGTGAAAATGGCGGCGAGAAATGCCGCAGCAAGATTGATCGCAAGGCCCCAGGCTGCTGAATGAATGGTCAAAGGCCAACGTCCCCATGGCAATTCAACGAAGTAGGCGCTGAAAAGCGAAAGCCCCAAAGGTTCGGTGAACAGCACGACAAGACTACCCAGAATGAAACCACTCAGTACGGCACTCCGACCCATCCAGGGCAGCCAGCAAAGACCCAAATAGGCAGGAAACAGCTGAGCAGACAGGGGCAGCGCCAGCGCACCCAAACTTTCGGCAAAAGCTGGAAGGTAAATCGCAAGCACAACCAGCATGATAAAGATGACGGCAAGTGTAATGCGCGACGCCAGCCGTTTTGCTGGTGACGTGAGATCTGGCAGAAGATCGTGGGCCAGAAATTCAAGGGTGAAGATGTTGGCTGCCGATGAGGCAAAAAATGCTATTGCCGCGAAAAGCCCGCTCAGGAGCAACAACGAAAAACATGCAGCGGCAAGTTCTTCCTTGGCGGCGATACTCTCAGACAACGGTCCAAGGCCTCCAGCCTCATTGACCTGTGCCGCAATGACCGGGATCAGAAGCAACAACAGACCGGCAGCAAGCCCGCCAACCATCCAGACTTGGGAAAAGGCAGAAGCGTTTTTGCTCTTCACAGTCAAAGTCAGAAAACCAAAAGACGGACTTAAGGCCACACCAGCAATTGCCAGAGCGGTCGATGTCAAGGCAGTCGTGGTCCATATGCCGGATGCCGGTTGTGCGCTGCCGATACCACTTGAAAACTGGATCACACCGGGAATGGCATCTTGCAAAACACCGCTGGCCGCCTTCAAGTCGCTTGTGAACATGATGACGTGATCAAATGCGGCGATAATAAACAGGCTTGAAAACGCCAACATGATCATTGTCATGAAGGTGAGTGCGGCCACAGCGTAAACTGTTGCGCGCCAGCCTCCCAAAGCAGTGAGAAGAAAAAGTACAAGGGCCGTGGCTGCCATGGCCAAACGGGGGGTCACCGCACTGCCTGAGACGATACTCAGAATTTCACCAACAGCATGAAGCTGTGTTGCCGCCCACGGAACAGCATAGAGAAACAGCACACCGAGAAAAATGATGCGGACTGATGGGCTGCCATAATAAGCACCAAAGGTTTCGCCGGGCGTTTGCCGCGCCAATATCCGGGCGGCAAACCACAGGCGTTTTTGGAAAAGTGCGGCGACAAGTGCGGTTGGAATCAGTGCGAGCGCCAGGTGACTGGCCTGCAGCCCGTAAGTGCTCACCAACCTGATCTGCTGCAAGGGACCAAACGCGGCGAGCAAAATGCCACTGCCGGCAAAAATCATCGTCCAACCTGAAAGACTGGCCCCTGCATCGAGATGATCTTCAATGCCACTTGCATGGCGTGCCGACTGCACACCCAGGTATATTGCCAGTGCAACCAGGCCTGCGAAGACAATGGCAAAAAGGCTTGTCATCTCACGTTGAACCTGCGGATCACGTCAAAAGACTCGAATGCACCACGCACACCAAGCCAGATGATCATTGCAAATACAGCAGCAGCTGCGGTGGCAACAAAGCCCAAACTTGCAGCAACGACAATTGCATTGTTCAGATTATCTGCAAGCAACAATGACAATACAAATGCCAAAATTCCAACCGCATAGGTCACCAGTCCAAAAGCCACTTCTCCCGGCGTAAACCTGCTCCCGAAAGTGACATGCACCAGGACATGACCAACGAATCCCAATACAACCACGGTAAAACCAGCCACAATCCACCAGGGATCATTCATGCCAAAACCTGTGTGGAAAAGTGTTGCTGCCACAAAACCAAAACTGAGCCACAGCATCAGAACCAGGGCGTGACGGTCAAAGTTCTCTAAGCGGTGGATGGACATGGCGATGGCCCGTTATTTCTCAATCGTCGTCTTTGTTGCTCTTGCGGCTTTTAGGTTTTGGTGCATCGGCAATGCCTGTTGGCGGAGCCTCCGGTTCGGCGAAGTTGCGGAACGACATGCTTCCCGCGCTGCCAAGGTTTTGCATTGGCAAGCCAAGATCCTTCATCAGGCCATCTACAAATGCAACTTGTGTGCGATACTTCATGGCGGAGTTGACCACACGGTCGGTCATGTTGCCGCCATCGCCCTGACCACCTGACCCATTGCCACCGCCGCCAACCTCCGAGGGGCTGTTGATGCCCGGCACACCATCGACTTGCAATATCTTGATCGATTCAATGTTCTCCATGGGCTTGACCGTTTCGCGGATGATTTCCGGCAGGCTGCGCACCAGATTTTCATAGATGGCACTGCGCCGCGATGCGTCGTTTCGCATGTTCTCCGCCGCGTTGAGCCGGGTCTGGCCTTCGGCGTCTTTCTCGTAACGCACCGCCGACGCCTTGGCTTCGGCAATCTCGGCAAGGGCGTGCTGTTCCGCAGCTTCTTTTCCAGCAGTTGCAGCGCCTACAAGCCGCAAGTGCTCGCGTTCGGTCTTTGCCGCAGCATCGATCAGTTCAACCCGCTTTGTGCGACTGGCGACTTCTTCAATTTTTGCCGAAACAACTTGTTCTTCGGTTGCTGCAAGAATCTTGTGGGCGTTTGCCGCCTCGGTCTTGGCAACTGCTTCCTCGATCGATTTGTTGATGACTGCGATGAGGCGGTCCTTGTCGATGATCTCCACTTCCTTGTTGCGTTCGATTTCGAATTTCTCCACGAATTTCTGAGCAGCAATGCGCATTTCATCAAGCTCCCGGTTGATAACAATTTGCGTGTCCTCAATCTTGCGGAAAGCGGCGGCTTCTGAAAGTTTGATGTTCTGGTTTTTGGCGATTTCAAGCTGGACGATTTCTTCGTCTTTTTTCAGGCGATCAAGGTCCACACTATAGCGTTTGAGGATGGCAGCCTTCTCTTTTTCACCATTGGCGATTTCGTTGATCACGCGAATTTGCTTGTCTTTCTCGACACCAAGTTCCTCGATGGCCTGTTCAACTTGAATGCGGCTGGTTTCAATGATCCTTTCACTTTCATGACGGGCTTGATCAGTTTTTGCCATGGCAGCCGATTCAATAACGGAGATTTCCTGCCGTGATTTGATCTCGAATTCCTTGACCTTGTGTTCACTTTCGATGCGCTGGGACTCGACATCCTTGCGGGAGAGAATGCGTTTTGTGTCCAGGGAACTCGATGTTTCAATGGCCCGTTCTTCATTGTCCTTGTTGCGATCAATCTCAAGCAAACGGATTTCAGTCTTGCTGTTGATACGCGCGGCGTCAATGAGTTGCTCTTTGACAATTTGGATTCGCTCGGTCTCTTGCTCGGCCTTTATTTTGGATTGGCTGATGCTGATGGCAGAAGTGGAGCGTTCATCCGCGATGGTGGCAAGTTGGGTCAGCTTTCGTACCTCAATTTCCCGGGTCTGATCAATGCGGGCGTATTCGAGGTCGCGGTCAATTTCGATGGTGCGCTGTTCGGTCTGGTAGTCCTTGAGTTTGATATCGAGACGCACATCATTCTCGATGCGGTTGCGCAATTTTCGGCGTTCCTCAATTTCCTGGGTAAGCTGCGTGAGGCCTTCGGCGTCGAACGCATTGTCCGGATTGAACACCGAGATATCGGATTGGTTGAGACTGGTGAGTGAAGCATTTTCCAACTCAAGGCCATTCGAAGCAAGTGTTGGTGAAACAAGCGCTGAAACCTGCGCCATGAAGTCCTTGCGGTTGCTGTGGATATCTTCCATCGACATGGACGCCGCCACTGCTGCCATGGCATCGACAAAGCGGCCTTGAATTATATCCTTCATCTGATCTGCCGATGCCGTACGCTCGCCGAAGGTGCGGGCTGCGAGTGATACGTCTTCTTTTGTCGGAATGACCCGAACTGAGAATTCACCTGTGACATCGACACGCATCTTGTTTCGCGTGATCAGGGATGATTCTCCCGTACGTTTGATTTCGATGGGAACAGCGTTCATGTTGACGCGGGTAATGTCATGGATGATCGGGATGACAAGTGCGCCACCACCCATCACAACCTTCTCGCCGCCCGAACCTGTTCGCACAAAGGCCTGGTCCTTTGATGAATGCCTGTAAAGCCAGTGCAGCAGATAGACGCCGACAGCTGTGAGGATGATCAGCAGGATAATGAGGGCAATTGCATCTGCTCCGGTCATGGTCGTTTACTCCGCTGGTCCATGTGTTCAGTAGTGCTCTTTGCCGGCCACCCCGAGGTGGATGAGCGCAAGCGTGATGAGATTGACGAAGTCGGCGAGCGTATAGAGCGTGGCGATCACGGGTCCGTGGCCCACACCGATGACGACATCGACGAAGTGAAGAATGGGGATGATGGCCCAGCCAATGGTCATGATGAGACGTATCCAGAAATAGCCGAGGCGAATGGGACGTGACGCTTTACGCACCGCATCAGCCATTTTGCCGAAATACATTTCACCCAGAATGTATAGCCAGAAGGCTATCGACAGCAGAACGCCCAGGGTGGAATTGAAAATGTGTGCGTCACCAAGATAGCGGCAGAACACCATCAGAAATGCAGCAATCGTGGTTCGCCAGAACACACCAGAAGCTACGGGGCCAGCGTTGTTGGCATAGAAATAGGCCGCAGCCACAAGCAAGGGATGCACGGCAAGCCAGGCAGCAAACCGCGGGGCAGCAGAGGCTTTTCCACTTGCCAACCAAAGCTCACTGGCGCCCAGATAGAAAAATCCGGACACGCCAAGCGCAACACCGGCAAGTGCAACGGGCACGCGCCAGCGCTCGCTGCACCAGGTCAAGCCAAGGGCCATGATGGCTGCTGCCGCAAAGCAGGCCATTGTGGCAGAGGCAAAGGCACTCGCTGTGATATCGCTGGTCTGGAAAAGAGTTGTGAACATCATGTTCTTCCTAAACTTGCGCGCGAATGTGGGGGGAACGGCTGTAGAGCGCGACCATCGGCAGAATGAGCAAGCCAAAGATGAACTGCTGCCATTCGTATTTGAGGCCGATGCCAATCAGGAAAGAGCTCAGGACCTGCAGCACCAGAACGCCAATGACAGTGAAACCATAGCCGCCGTAACCTCCCGCCAGTGACGTGCCGCCGATGACCACCGCTGCCAGTGTTGTGAAAAGGTAGGGATCGCCCACGCCAATGAAGCCGCCGCCACTCCACCCCAGGAGCAGCGCACCTGTGAGTGCGGCAAAGGCACCGGAGAGCACATAGGCCAGCACCCAGTATTTGAACTCGGAGATGCCGACAAGTTTTGCGGAGCGGCGATTGCCACCCAAGGCGTAGACGTAGCGACCGTAGGCGGAGTAGCGCAATACAACGATGACCACAGCCGCGATCAGGATCCACAAAAGGATTGTCGGCGGTACGCCAAGGCCAAAGAACTTGCCATTCATGGCCGCCAGATTGGAAAGCCACGGCGGCACCTTGCCAAAGACATTGCCTGAGAACTGTGAGCCAATGCTGGTGATGATCTGGACGAGGCCCGCGACAGCAAAGCCTGTGCCAAGCGTCATGATCAGGGCTTGCCCTTGCAGCTTGTAGGACATCACGCCATTCAGAAATCCAATCAAACCGCCCAGCAGAATGACAGCCACAAAAGCAAACCACGGCGGAACCCCGAGGCTGATGAGATAGAGCAGCCCGATATTGGCAGCGCCGATGACAAAGGGAATCGACAGGTCAAGTCCACCCATCAGCGCCACCAGGGTTTGGCCAACGCAGGCAATGCCGAGGAATGATGCAAAAAGCAGGACCGCCTTGATGTTTGTTGGCGACAGAAAGCCCTTGATGGTGAAGGAGCTGATGACAATCAGCGCCAGCAAAACCACAAGGCCGATGAAGGCGCTGCGGCCATGAACAAATACATTTGAGACCTTGAAAGCGACGATCAGTATGGCTTCGAGAACCAGGAATGCAATGAGGTTACTGATCGAGCGGAACGGCGGCACCGTTGCAGTGATGATGAGGTAGGCCAGCAGCAACAAGGCCATGGCAATGATGAGAATGCGATTCTCGCGCCAGAGTTTGCGGGCACCAACTTGTGATGTGGCGCTGATCGCAGGCGCAACCTGCCGGCTTTCCAACGTCACGACGATGTAGTTGAGCGCCCAGAACAGCACGGCAACGGTAATGACCGTGTAAAGTATCACAGTCTGCGCTGGCATGCCTTGGGCAAAGCCCACCCCAAAACCAATAGCACCTGTGATCAGGGCCACTGCCAGATTGAGGACGGTGAGGAAGACAGAACGTGGCAACGCGGCGAAGCTCATTTCAAAATGCCTCCCGTGATTGGCAAGCTGTAAAGCGCAACTAGCGCCAAGACGAGAATGATGAAACCCGCGACCAGCGCATACCCAAACACACCAAAGCGGCGGCCATCTGCTTCAACCACAATCGTGCGTGAGAGTGCCGTGCAAACAAGAAGTGCAGTGGCCACTGCCAAGAGAACTTGCTGAACGGGCGACATGACGATGCTGCCAAAACCCACGCCGCCAGACGGTGGCAGCAAAAGATATCTGGTCATGGCGTCAGGGTTGGCTGACGCAACAAAAGCAGTGGCGTAGGTGTCGGCAGTTGCAACCTGCAACATGACGCCGACCACGATGACACCCAACACCATGAATGCGGAAAAGGGCGAGATGAAACTGATGTGCCGCCCCACAACCGGCACCAGCACTGTCAGCAACAGTGATGCAATGAGGATCAAGCCATAGAACAGCTGTGTCACGAAAGCCTGAACCGCACCAAAGTTGAAAGTAGAGAGTACATAGCCGACAAGAAAAAGATTGACGGCTCCCAACAGTGATCCCGTCACCGTTCCGCGCCCACCCGCCAGACTGACACCGCCGAGAACCACAGCCGTCACCGCTGTCAACGATAGGGTCGTCCCTTGGGTTGGATCACCAGATGAAATCAGTGCAGTGTAACAAATCGCACCGAGGCCAACGAAGATCCCCGCAATGACATGGGCACCAAGCCGCACCAGATTGCTGCGGACACCCGCCGTATAGGCCGCGCGCTCATCATAGCCCATCATGCGCAGATGTTTGTAGAAAGGTGACAGGGTGAACAGCAGCCACCCTGCCGTGGCCAACAGCAGGATCAACAATACCGGAGAAAAGATGGTATTGCCCAAGCCCCACGTGGACATCCACTCCGGTGCCACGCCTCCTGGCCTCTGCATGATCACACGGTTGATGCCGGACAAGGCGAGAAAGCCGGAGAGTGCAACAATGATGGGCTGCACCCGCACCACAATGATCACCAGGGCAAACAGGATCTGGTAAATCACGCCGATGCCGAGTGCCACGACAAAGACACCCAAGGGCGACGTGACAAGATCAAGCCCGTTCAAAGTCACAATGCAAACATTGATGAAGGCGAGCAAGGGACCAACCGCAAGATCAACCGTTCCACGCCCGGCGATGGCAACCGACATCAAGGCATAGGTTACAAGTATGAGTGGCGCCGCAACAATAATGGCACTGCCAAAGCCCGACATCGAAACAAGACTCGGGCTCCGGATCACCGCCGTGCAGGCGAGAACCGCAAGCAACAGGATCGGTATGAGCAGATAGGTATTCTGCGCACCTCTCGATTCTGCCATGTCAGCGCACTCCGGTCACAAGGAACCCACAATTCCCCTAAAGATCAATCACGCGGCGGCCACCCGCCTGTGATTTTTCGTTGCGCGATGAAGAGGTACTGGTGCTCCGGTTGGCGAAGCCCGCATTCGACGTCCGGCGATCCGGATCAAGTGCCAGTATCTTCTTCAGCACGGGTGTGATCACCTCCTTGAATTTTGCAGGATCTTCTGATGTCGGGAAATGGCCACCGGAGAAAATGATGCACTCCGAGTTTTTCACCTTCTCCGCCGTCCGCTCCGTCATTTCGGGTGTGCAGGCAAAGTCATAGGTTCCGGTCAGGAAATAGATCGGCAATTTGCCGGAAATCTTTGAAACCTGGTCACGATAGTCGGAATCAATACAGTAGAAATAGAGGTCACCCTTGAAAACGCCGGGGCCACCTTGGGCGTAATACCACCAGGTTTCCCAACGGCTTTCATCGGGGCTTTCCGGTGACATCAGGCCAAATGTGGAAGTCGCCACAACTTCGTTGCCATGGATGTGCGGGTGATGCAGTGCATCAATCCACCAGCCTGGAGAATAGTCGCAGGCTTCAAGTGCGATCAATGCCAGGAATTCATGTTCATGACGCAGGGCCAGCGACAAGCAGATATTGCCACCCATGGATTGCCCCATGATCACAGGTTTCTTCAGGTCCAAAGCCTTGCAGAAGGCCACAATGAATTCCGAATAGAATTTGGTGGTGAGCTTGTACTCGTCTTCCAAGAGATAGAAATCAGCAGGTGGAAGCGATTTGCCATGCCACGGCATGTCGAAGGCGATGACCCGGTAGTTTGCGGAAATATCCGGATCACAAAGCTGATGCCGGTATTGGCGGCCATCCGTACCAGCCGTGTGCAAGCAGACCAGTGGAATGCCTTCACCATGTTCTTCGTAATAGGTGCGATAGGTTTTGCCCTCGCACTGCACATATACATAGCGGCCGACAATGGGATCATGGGTGTTCATCTGGGTTTCTCCTGTCGTTCGCCGAAGTCATGTGTTGCGCATCAGCGAGAGCATGCGGGTGAGGGCCCGCAGGTTCTGCCAGAATGGAAGTGTGTTGCCGTCAATGCGCAGGTGGCGGTGCAGCGGATGCGCCATGGCCCAAATGTCATTGAACAGCGGTGGCGGAATGGGCTGCGAGAATTTTCCCCATGTGCTGCTGCTGGCCCGCAATGCAAACTCAAAGCCGAAATCATTGGATGCAAGCGTTTCAGCGATGCGTTGAACCTTGCCCTTCTGGACTTCAATAAGATAGTCCGTGTCATCAATGCCAATCACAAAGCGGCCGGTAAAAAACCGCCCGATCACAGGCAGAATCCGGTCTTCATTGACGAGGCGGGCCCAACGCTCGACCCATTCGAGATCAAAGCTTTTGCGGTTGGCGTATCGGCTCATTGCATCCTCCTGGTTTCAAGGCACATGGCAGTTTCTCCGGATCAAGTTGGAAGGGGTGCCTTCGCCGGACCGTAGTGGGCGGTGAAGGACTGTGTTGCGATGGTGACGGGCAGAACGGCTGCGGAGAAGGCTGTGAGATCAGCGTCTTCAGCGATATCGAGACGTGGCTGTTTCAGAGCATAGAGCGTGAAGACGTAGCGATGTTCACGGTCTGGTGGCCATGGCCCGCCATAGCCCCGGCCAAATCCTGGAATCTTAAAGGTCACAAAATCGCTGTTCAATTCTTTTGTACCCAAGGGCATCGCCGTGTCACTGACACCCTCATCAAGTCCGCGCACATCAACGGGAATGTCATGTACAAGCCAATGGGCGAAGGCGCGCGGAAAATTGAATTCCGGCGGCAGATCCGGGTCTGTGATGCTGAGGGCAAAGCTGTGCGTGCCCATGGGAGGATCGGACCAGACCAGTTTTGGAGAGCGCTTGTTGCTTTCGGCAAATCGCGACGGGATGATGGAACCTGGAGGAATATCCGGCGCTTCGAATGTAAACAATTTTTCCTCCACACGTAGGGGCACACGTTGGGGCACACGGGCACCAATTGGCCGTGGCATGGGTCTTCCATCTTCGAAACCGCGCCACGCTTGCGGGGTCGCATGCACCCTTGATTCAGATTCTTGCTGTCCGGCAAATGTTGCCGCAGACTTTCTGCCAAACATTGCATTGAGCAACACATGGCCATCGAACGGGGGTTCAAATTCCGACGAGACCACACCATTGCGGAACACCAGCACACGGCTGCACAAGTTGAGGAATTCTTCCATTTCACTGGAGAGAAATACAACCGCTTTTCCCTTGGCCGCGAATTCGCGCAGGTTGCGATAGAGGTCCAGTTTTGCGCCAACATCAATGCCGCGCGCCGGATCATTGAGCACTAGAACATCTGGTTTTTCCGCAAAGGCGCGCGCGATCAAAACCTTCTGCTGATTGCCACCGGAGAGTGAAGTGATAAGATTGTCTTCCGATGCCATTTTCACGGCAAGTTGGCCCGACTCCCATTCAAAGACGGGTCGCAGTTTTGTGCTGTTGACGAGATTGAGCCAGCCGCCCAGCCGGTAGCTGTGATAGATCGGCATGACCAGATTCTCAAAGATGCTGAGATTGGCGAAAATGCCCTCTTTCTTGCGGTCTCCCGAGACATAACTCACGCGGTTGTCGCGCGCCGCCGCAAGTCCATCAATGACCTCGGACGACTTTCCGTCGATGATTGTTGCAGTTCCAGACAAGAACCGCTGAACACCAGCGAGACAGCGCACAAAATCTGCCTGCCCCTGTCCATCAAGACCAGCAACGCCAACAATTTCTCCGGGATAGAGTGAGAAGTTGATTGATCCCGCATCATGCCACACGCCAGCATTTTCAACGCGCATGACGGGTGACTGGCTTTGACGTTCAGCCATGCCCTGCTTGGCATCTGTTTTACCGCGCCCGGTTCCCGCGATCAGTTCAAGAATGCGCGCTTCTGTAATCTCGTGCTTGTCCAGGCTGCCGACATTCACACCGTCCCGTAGAACCGTCGCCCGGTCAGCAATGCGCACGAGTTCCGCAATGCGGTGGGTAACGATGAGAATGGATGTGCCCTTGCGCTTGAGTTCACGCATCTTGTTGAACAGCCGTTCGGTTGATTCAAAATCCAGGGCGGCGGATGACTCATCCAGGATCAGGACCTTCGGATCAGTCAGCAGCGCGCGCGCGATGGTGATCCACTGTTTGACGCTCAGGGGAAGTTCGCCAACCAACATGTCGAGGTCAAGGTCGAACCCCAACAATTCGCGCATCAATTTTTGCGCCTTGGCAATCTTGTCTTCACGCCCGAGATTGGCGCTGAAGAGATTGTCAGCCCCGAGATAAAGATTGTCGAGCACCGAACATTCATCGGCAACCAACACCTCTTGGTAAACATTGGCGATGCCCAGGGCCTTGGCTTCGATCGGCGAGGTAGCGGATTTGCCCAGAATCGAAACCTGACCGCTGTCCGGAATCAATACCCCCGAGATAACTTTCGCCAGCGTGCTCTTGCCAGAACCATTGCCGCCGATAATGGCGTGAACTTCACCTTCATAGGCGCGCAATGAAGCATCAGCCAACGCGACCGTTGGGCCAAATGACTTGCGGACAGATGAGATATCGATGCTGACAACGTCCATGCTGGCATTTCCTGAAGACCTTCAACCTGCCGTGCCAGGGAGCGAGCACGGCAGGCTCAAGAGTCAGCCCTTATGGCTTGTAAGCCTCAGGATCTGCCGGGCGCAGGAAGAATTGGTCAAGATAGGCCTTGCCCGCCCAGGTCTCGATGCCTGGATTGTACCAGCCATCTGATTCTTCGTTGCAGTCTTCGTTGACCACCGCCTTCAACTGCTCAAAATCCATGGTGATTGGCTTGGTCAGGATTGATTGCACCTTCGGTCCCTGGCCTTGCAGTGTGCGCATCATGACGTTCCAGCTGAGTTCAAAGTCATCACCGGGAGGCCAGGCATGAATGGCGCTGGAAACATATGTCGGGTTCTTGCGCCAATAGCACAATGCACCAAGTTCGCTGCCGATGGTAATTGGCACCATGTCACGGCCAGATTGCTTGAGGGCGCGCAATGCGCCGAGTTCAGAGGCGGACTGGATGATGATGCCCGCGAGATCGCCTGGGTTTGTGGCCAGCCACTTCTGCACTTCAGCCTGCGCCACCTGGTCCGTCCACATACCGGCAAGGGAACCCACAACTGAAATGTCTGGATATTTGGCGAGTGCAGCTTTCGCACCCTTGTCTTGGGAATCGGACGCGGACGTTCCGGGAATACCCTCAACGATCAACACATTGCCTTTGTTGCCAGTCTCCTTGGCCATCCATTCGCCCAGCATATTGCCACCGACAACGAAATTGGCCGAAGAGTTCACGGCGTAGGGTGAGGTCAGGTAGCCCACGGCCGAGAACACCGGCACGCCACGTTCATGGGCGTATTCAATGGTCTGGTTCAGTGCGGTTGGATTGGAGCAGCAAACGATGATCGCATCTACACCCTGATCCACAAGTTGGCGCATCTGCTGAATTTGCGTGGCATCGGCAAGGTTCGACTGGGTGATGATGACGTCATCCAGCAACCCGAGTTTTTTCCACTTGGGGATGATTTCATTCTGCAAGCGCTCCATCACATTGGCGCGCCAGGTGTTGCCGGCGTAGGAACTGGCATAACCGATTTTCCAGGGCGGGCCTTTCTTGGCCTTGAAGTCACGATAGGCCGATACGCCAATCGGCTGCACCGGATCAAGCATGTCCTTGTTGTAGAGCGTGTCCTGTATGTCCTTTGGCAATTCGTCGACACCATCGGCTATGACGGGTGCCGAGATTAAAAATGTTGCCGCAAGTGCAACCAGACTTGTTTTCAAGAGCCTCATGGTTCCCTCCCATTTTGCCCGGCTCATTGAAAGGCCGAGTTCTGCGGTTGAGCCTAGTTAACGCATCGTCAAAACCACAATATGATTTCGCTATATCAGATATACGTATCTGCGATGGAAGATCAATTGGTTGTAATATAACGGGTTTCCCCGTTCAATTTTCTCTGAACCACAAGGTTTCTTGAAAGTGTGCATCATGAACCCTTTGCTGATAGTCTGTTGCCATGGACATCAAACAGCTAAAATACTTTATTGCCATTGCCGAAGAAGGATCGCTTTCTGCGGCCTCGGCCAGACTGCATGTGGCGCAGCCGTCGCTGTCGCAGCACGTCATCAAGATCGAAGAAGAGCTGGGTGTGCAACTGCTGGACCGTTCGCCACGTGGTATCGTGCTCACACTGTCAGGGCAGACGCTGTTGAAACATGCCCGCGAAATTTGTCACAGCATGGAAGTCTGTCGTGTCAGCGTGCGTGAAACCGGTGGCGTTCCGCATGGGTCGGTGTCCATTGGTCTGCCAAGTTCCGTGTCCATGGTGCTCTCGGTGCCCTTGGCTGAAACCGTGCTTGTCGAATTGCCGAAAGTGAAACTGCGCGCTATCGAAGCCATGAGCGGCTTCATCAAGACCTGGCTTGAAAACCAGAGCATTGATCTGGCTTTTCTCTATGACGTTGATGATCTCAAAAATTGCCAGGTGCAAAAGCTCATGTCAGAGGACCTCCACTTTTTTGCAGCAGCAGACAACTGGCCCTTGGCAACGCCTGTGGGTGAACCTGTGCAGCTTGTTGATCTCGTCGCACTTGACCTTATCTTGCCGTCCCAGCACCATGGTTTGCGACAACGGATTGATCGTTGCGCGCGCGATTTTCCAGAGCCGTTGCATGTAATTATCGAGATGGATTCACTGGCGCAGATCAAGGAACTGGTGCGGCGTGGCAGTGGCTTTACCATCTTGGCACCAGCTGCGGCTTTTGATCTCGTTCAACGCGGTGAACTGGTCTCGTCCCGCATCTCGGATACGCTGATGTCGCGGCCGATTTATCTGGTGCGCAACCAGGCCAAAACCACGACAGAAGCCTGCAAGGCGGTGGAGCGCATTGCCGTTGAGGTGGTCAATGACCTTGTGAAGCGCAAGATATGGAAGGTGTCGGAAAACAGTGCGGATGATGTGGCCTGACAAAACGTCAGATTTTTACCGTAACGGTTTTGAGATGTGAATAGTGGTGGATTGCTTCAATGCCCTTTTCACGGCCATAGCCGCTGTTCTTGTGGCCGCCAAACGGTGTTTGCACCGACATGGTATTCCACACATTCACAAAAACCTGTCCGGCTTCAATCCGGTCAGCAACGCGTAAGGCACGTGAAATGTCACGGCTCCAGACAGTGCCGATCAAGCCATAATCACTGTCATTGGCGATGCGGATGGCTTCTTCTTCCGTGTCAAAGGCAATGGCCACCAACACAGGCCCAAAGATTTCTTCCCGGGCAATGCGCATGGCGTTGTCAACATCGGCATAGACCGTGGGCTGCACGTAGAAACCATTCTCGCTGCCCTTGATGTTGGCAACGCTGCCGCCTGTCAGCAGCCGTGCCCCATCTTGTGCAGCGACTTTGAAATAGCTTTGCACGCGTTCAAACTGTGATTGCGTGATGAGAGGTCCAAGCGTGTCGCCGGGCACCAGCGCCTCTGTTGCCCTCGCAACCTTCGTCAGAAATGCGTCATAGACCGATCGCTGCACCAGCAAACGGGTGCCTGCCGAGCACACCTGGCCCGCATTCAAGGTGAAACCCTTGACTGACTCCGTTGCGGCGAAATCCAGATCAGCATCTTCAAACACAATGTTCGCGGATTTGCCGCCAAGCTCGAGGGTCAGGGGAATGATGCGTTCGGCTGCGATTTTTCCAATGGCGCGACCAACCCCAACAGAACCGGTGAACGCCACTTTTCGCACGATGGGGTGTGAAACAATGGCTTCGCCAACATTCTTGCCTGTACCCAGCACCATGTTGATGACACCCTTTGGAAATCCGACTTCCGTGGCCAGACGGGCCATGGCAACGGAGGTCTGTGATGTGATCTCAGATGGCTTGGCAACCACGACATTGCCCGCCACAAGGGCTGGCGCAATGGCGCGCGCGGCCTGGTTCAGGGGCAAGTTCCATGGCGTGATGACGCCAATGACGCCAAACGGCTCACGCTTGGTGAACACGTGTTGGTCAGGTGCCACATCCAGCACATCGCCTTTGGGAAGATAGACGAGGCTTCCGTAAAACTCAAAATATTGCGCACTGCCTTCAACCTCAGCCAGCGCACTGGCCATGGGCTTACCCGTATCTTCGCGCTCCATGTCGGCGAGCTGATGCCTTTGCTCGCGCATTTTCGCGGCAAGCGCCTGCATCAGGCGGCCACGCGCCGCTGCGTTGAAGTGCCGCCAACCTGGTGCTGCCATTTGCGCGGCTGCAACGGCTATTGCCACATCAGCGACGGAGCCCGACGCAACTTCGATTGATGGCGCGCCTGTCATGGGCGACACATTGGGCAAATAACTGCCACCCACAGGTGCAGCACTCGCCCCGTCAATCCAGTGATTGAGGCGGGTGGTTTCTGTCGTCATCATCTTGCTCACTTCATGCGGTCCAAACACTTTGGTTGCACACTTTCAGCGTGGCACATAAAGCGCAAGTGGAAATGTACTCTGCTCGCCATTGATATTCGGTCTGGCGACGAACGGCCATAGGGATTTCGTCTAACCATGGCAGGAAGTCAGTCTTTCCTTTATCGTCCAAAGCCGTGGGATGAAAAACATGACGTCAGAATGTGAAGGCAAACCGGCATGAGGGATTTGGAAGGCATAACAGTTGTTTCGCTGGAGCAGGCGGTTGCTGCACCTTATGCATCAAGCCGCTTGGCAGACGCTGGTGCACGCGTCATCAAGATCGAACGGCCCGAGGGTGACTTTGCGCGTGGCTATGATGCGCTTGTGAATGGTGAAAGCGCTTATTTTGTCTGGCTCAATCGCGGCAAGGAATCGATCCGCCTTGATGTCAAGAATGACAAGGACCACGCGCTTCTGGAGGCAATGCTCGCAGGGGCGGATGTCTTCATTCAGAACCTTGCACCGGGTGCAGCGCAACGATTGGGCTTTGGGAGTGATGCGCTGACGCAGCGCTTCCCGCGACTCATTTATGTGTCAATCTCCGGTTATGGAGAAGACGGCCCTTACCGCGACCAGAAAGCCTATGATCTGCTGATTCAAGCCGAGAGCGGGTTATGCGCCATCAATGGCACGGAAGAGGGTGCCGCACGTGTGGGTGTCTCGGTCTGCGACATCGCAGCGGGCATGACGGCCTATCAATCCATTCTGCAAGGTCTTTTTGCGCGTGAGCGCACGGGCAAAGGCCGCACCATCGAAGTTTCACTGTTTCATGCCATGACGGACTGGATGAATGTGCCCTACCTGCAAACGCGTTATGGGGGGCAAAAGCCTCCGCGCATGGGACTGAAACATCCCACCATTGCACCCTATGGTGCCTATACATGCGAAGACGGAAAAGCTGTTCTGATCTCTATCCAGAATGAGCGCGAATGGGTGCAGCTCTGTGCCCGTGTTCTGGGGGACGGCGCAATCGCCACGGACCCGCGTTTTGTCAGCAATACCATGCGCGTGGCCAATCGCCCGGCGCTGGAGGCCATCATCGAGCCGGTGTTTGCCGCACAGTCACGCGAAACGATGATTGCACTGTTGACCGGGGCGAACATTGCTTTCGGTCGCCTTTCTGATCTGGATGATTTGCTTGTTCATCCGCAGAACCGAACGATCACGGTTCAAACGCACGGTGGTACTATTGAAATGCTGGCACCCGGCGCGATGGTGCGGGGACAGGAGATAACCTATGGCGCGGTGCCAGCCCTTGGCGAACACGATGATCGTCTGCGCAGCGAATTTGCAGCGTTGGCGCAAGCGGAGTGAAAAGTAAAAACGACCATCAGTTGGGCATGAACCCGGCTGGACTACAAAACTCTGGAAGCGGAAGAAAACACCATGACCGACACGACCGATGCGATGAAGCGCTGCGCCTAGCCAACATGACGGGCATTGTCACTGGCGGTGTGACAGAACGGACTGATCCATGACTCCAGCAATCACATATCTTTTTGTGCCAGGCGACAGGCCGGAGCGCTTTGCCAAGGCCATGGCTTCTGGCGCTGACCGCATTGTCCTTGACCTGGAAGATGCTGTGCAGCCCGATCAAAAAGCCTCGGCGCGGTGCAGTATTCTGGCTGCTGATCTCGACTGGCGGCGCGTTGTCGTGCGCGTCAATGATGCGGCGTCGTCATTTTTTGCAGACGATTTGAATTTCTTGTCGTTGTGCAAGGCTGCTGCTGTTCTTCTGCCAAAGGCCGAGACGCCTGACATGCTCTTGAAGGTCCGGGCTGCATCTGGCCGTATGGTTGAACTTCTGCCACTTGTTGAAACAGTGCGCGGCCTTGCCAATTTGCCGTCCCTGTTGGGTACAGAAAATGTAAGCCGGGCCGTGTTTGGGCATCTGGATTTTGCGCTTGATCTCGGCTGTTCAACAGACTGGTCATCACTGCTGTTCGTCCGTGCACAGATTGTTTTTCAGTCAAGACTGGCCAATGTGCTTCCTCCCATTGATGGCATTACGACCGATGTCAGGAATGCTGATGCAGCACGAGCTGATGCACAGGCCGCACGGCAGCTCGGTTTCGGTGGCAAGCTGCTCGTTCATCCGGCACAGGTCGTACCTGTAGCTGCTGCCTTCGCGCCCACATTGGAAGAAGTGACATGGGCCAAACGCGTTCTGGCCGCCATTGACGGTCAGGCCGGGGCTGTTGCGCTCGACGGCAAAATGATTGACAAGCCGGTGAAAGAGGCCGCACTGCGCATTCTCGCCCGCGCGAAGGTGTGACGAAGCAATGACAGTCATCCGTGAAGCCGACCTGATCGACAGCATCGCCGAAGCGCTGCAATACATCTCCTATTTTCACCCGCCAGATTTCATCCGCGCCATGGCAGCAGCCTGGGCGCGTGAACAAAACCCCAATGCAAAGCAGGCGATGGCACAGATCCTCGTCAACTCGCGCATGAGCGCCCTTGGGCGCAGGCCGATTTGCCAGGATACAGGCACAGCCAATGTATCCATTGCAATAGGCTCGCAGGCACGTCTCGCATTGTCCGGCAGCTTGCAGGACGCCGTCGATGAAGCCACTCGCCGCGCCTATCGTCATGATACAAATCCGTTGCGCGCGTCCCTCGTGGTTGACCCGTTTGGCAGCCGCAAGAACTCCGGCGATAATACGCCTGCAATGGTGACGGTGGAAATTGTAGCTGGCAACAAAATCGCGGTTGACGTGTCAGCCAAGGGCGGGGGCTCCGAGAACAAGGCGAGGTTTGCCGTGCTCAATCCATCTGCATCCGTGGCAGACTGGGTTGTCAACACCGTCGAGACACTTGGTGCAGGCTGGTGCCCGCCGGGCATTCTGGGCATTGGCGTCGGGGGGTCTGCTGACAAGGCCATGGTGCTCGCCAAGGCTTCGCTCAATGACGCTATCGACATGGCGGACGTGTTGCGACGGGGACCTGCGGACAAGACGGAGGAATTGCGCGTAGAGATCTATGAACGCGTCAATGCCTTGGGCATTGGTGCGCAAGGCTTGGGGGGCGTGACCACTGTTCTCGATGTAAAGCTGCGCAGCTTCCCCACCCATGCAGCGTCTCTGCCGGTTGGTCTCATTCCCAATTGTGCCGCAACACGGCATGTGCATTTTGAACTGGATGGCTCTGGCCCTGCCCAGTTCATGCCACCTGATCTTTCAGACTGGCCGGAGATTTTGCTGGACCAGATGGGATCACAGGCCGCTCGCATTGATCTCGACACATTGGATGACAAGATGGTGGCAAGCCTTGAGCCGGGACAAACGGTGCTGCTGTCCGGCACACTTTACACAGGCCGCGATGCCGCCCACAGGCGCATGGTCGACATGCTCGACCGCGGGCAAACCTTGCCTGTCAACCTGCACGGCAAGGCGATTTATTATGTCGGTCCGGTTGATGCCGTTGGCGATGAAGTCATCGGCCCTGCCGGCCCCACCACGGCATCACGCATGGATGGCTTCACCGAACGTGTGTTGCGCGACACTGGATTGAAACTGATGATTGGAAAAGCTGAGCGCGGGCCAGTAGCCATCGAAGCCATCGCCCGATACAAGGCAGCCTATCTCATCGCAGTGGGTGGTGCGGCCTATCTCGTCTCCAAGGCGATCAAGGCGGCAAAGCCCGTGGCCTTTCACGACCTTGGCATGGAGGCAATCTTTGAATTGCAAGTCAAGGACATGCCCGTCACCGTAGCAGTGGACGCGCGGGGAAATTCAATCCACACATCAGGCCCGGCCCAGTGGCGGCGCATTATGGCTGGCTCCCGACCCTAGATGCGTGCGGCCAGAGCCTTCGCGGCTTTGACAGCTTCAGCCCGCGAGGCCGCATCGATCTCCGGACCAAACAGGCCTCTTTCAACCTCCAGAATCGAAATGTCCGTCACACCCACCATGTTGAACCACATGGTGAGGTAAGTAGTCTGAAAGTCGAACTTGTCTTTCGGCAGGTGTTCCCCGATCTGAACGCCCCTGGCACACATGGCCACAGCCTTTTTGCCCTTCAACATGCCGAGCTGCCCACGATCATCAAAGGTGAAAAGAACATCTTTCTGCGAAACCACGTCAATCAGGTGTTTGAGCTTGTAGGGAATCCCGTAATTCCACATGGGTGAGCTGATGAGAATGAGATCAGCCGCTGCAATGCGGCCTGCGAGCTGTTTGATCTCCGCCCAGGCCTTTTCCTGCTTTTTGGATAAAGCAACGCTGTCCGTGTGTCTCGCACCGGCAAGAACACGAGTGTTCCTTCGGCCAGTTCCACTGCGGCATCCAGTTCTAAAGTGAACGCCACATACCGGTCGGTTCGTGCGAGATTTTTGACGAAGTGCAGAAAATTTGTTTCCACGTTTTGACAAGCTTGAACAACGCATCATGGCAGCCTTGGATGAGCCATCGTCCTCATTGGATGTTTCAGTTCAAGCTGAAATCGTAAACCTGATCATGGATTTGCGTTCAAAGCGCGGCCTGACTTTGGTGCTGGTGAGCCATGATCTGGCATTGGTGGCGCACATGTGCGACCGGCTGGCGGTGATGCAAGAAGGCAAAGTGTGCGACGTCGCGACCTCGGCGGCACTGCGCGGACAGGCGTTTTCATCTGACTATACCAGAGCGCTGGTTGCAGCATCGTGATCTGATTTTGTTGTTGAATGAGCGCGAACGACGTCATTCCGTACCAAAATCTCGCCAAGTCGATGCTCCGGGATCACCGTTTTTGTGAACCTCACAGTCCTTTCGCAGACGAGCAGCAAGTGAACACCCAATTCAACAATATCGTGGATCACGATGATCACCATCGCCATTATCTGTTGGAGGGATGGTCGTAACAGTCTTACCGTTTCGAAATAGGAAGCGCCAGAAGAGCGCGAAGGGGAGGACATATGATTGCGTTGTTTGCTGAATCGATGAGCATGAATTGCCGCAAAGTCTAGCCGGACTGCAAAGGAACGCACGGGCGAGATCTGCTTGATGTGCCATTCGCCGGAGCACACGGTACTGAGTTGAAAATTGAACGTATCAGCGCGCTGTATGATGCGGAGGCACATTGACAAAACCGGCGTCATCAAAAGTAATGAGGAGAAACATGACATGACATTGAAATCCACACTCGACGGCATCTTGCATGGTGTGACGTCAGGCGAAGCGAAAAGCCGCGTGCCCGGCGTCGTTGCCATGCTCACCGACCGAAGGGGCAATACCTATGAAGGCGCGGCGGGTGAAACTGTTCTCGGTTCCGGAAATGCGATGAAGCTTGACAGTGTGCATGCCATTTTCTCAACCACCAAAGCCATCACGGGAACCGCCGTGATGCAGTGCCTCGAAGATGGCAAGCTTGATCTCGATGCGCCCGCGAAAAACTATGCGCCCGACATTGGCAAGTTGCAGGTGTTGGAAGGTTTTGATGCTGCGGGAAATCCGAAACTGCGCGCCCCCAAGCGCGATATCACCACGCGCATGCTGATGTTACACACAGCGGGCTTTGGCTATGATTTCTTCAACGAAAAATATAACACCATGGCCCAGAAGCATGGCCAGCCTTCAGTGGTGTCAGCTTCGCGTGCATCTATCAACACCCCACTTCTGTTCGATCCCGGCGACAAGTGGGAATATGGCTCCAACATTGATTGGTGTGGCCAGGTTGTTGAAGGCATTCGCGGCAAGCGCTTGGGCGAAGTGTTCAAGGAGCGCATCTTCAAACAGCTTGAAATCGAAGACATGGCATTCGCCATGACACCCTCAATGAAAGCCCGCCAAGGTGACATTCATGCCCGTGGTGCCGATGGTTCATTGACACCCATGTCATTTACTTTGCCGCAGCCACCTGAACTCGACATGGGCGGACACGGGCTTTACGGCACTGTCGGCGAATACATGAAGTTCATCCGCATGTGGCTGAATGACGGCAATGGCCCAAATGGCCGCGTGTTGAAAAAGGAAACTGTCGAAGCCGCTGTCAAGAACGGCCTGCAAGCCAACCAAAAAGTTGTCATGTTGCCCGGTGTCATTCCGTCACTCTCCAATGATGCCGAGTTCTTCCCCGGCCTCAAGAAATCCTGGAGCTACACCTTCATGATCAATGATGAAGAAGCACCAACGGGCCGTCCTGCCGGTGCCATTGGTTGGGCTGGCCTTGCCAACTTGTTCTATTGGATCGACCGCAGCAATGGCATTGGCGGTTTTTGGGCAACCCAAATCCTGCCCTTTGCCGATGCACCATCATTCATTGGTTACATGGATTTCGAAACTGCCGTCTATAAAAATATCGCGCAAAAAAAGGCGGCTTGATGTAAACTGTTGCAGACTGGACTCCGGTTGAAAGACCGGAGTTTTTTATTTCAGGGAACCCCCACATGACTGAAACACCCAACTACGAACTCTTCGCCTTCTGGCGCACATCGGCCACTTACCGGGTGCGCGTTGCGCTCAATCTCAAGGGATTGACCGCTGAAGAACACGTGATCAATCTTGACGCTGGCGAAAATCGCGGCGAGAGCTTTCTCGCGGTTAATCCCATGGGTGCCATCCCGGCACTTGTCGCCAATGGTTCGGCACCGATCACGCAATCACAAGCTATATTGGAGTTTCTTGAAGAAGCGCACTCAGCCAATCCTCTGTTACCAAAAGATTTGCATGGCCGCGCCCGCGTGCGCTCACTTGTTGCCATGTTGGTGGCCGACACTCATCCATTGTTAACAGGCCGCATCAAAAAATATCTTGTTGGCAATGGCCATATGGATGATGCGGCATTCCGCAACTGGCAAATCAACTGGTTCACCACGGGCTTGCAAGCTTTTGAAAAGCGCTTGGCCATGGACCCCGCCACCTATTGCCACGGTCATAACATTACCATGGCTGATATTTGCCTCGCCAGCATCATCGTCGTCATGCGGATTTTCAAAATTGAGGTGGCGGACATTCCGCATATCACACGCATCATGGCGTTGCTTGATGCCAACGAGGCTTTTGCCAAGGCGGCACCACTCAATCAAATTGGTGCGCCAAAGCCATGAGCGCTGAATCTCCGTCTTCAGTCAAGCCGCGTCAAAAAATGACAAAGCGAAGTCGTCGTCGGCCCTTTGGTTCTTGACGTGTTGAAGTCGCAACACGGCTTGGGTGCGGCTGTGGACGTTAAGCTTCTTGAAGATTGATGTGACGTGGGATTTCACGGTGGTCTCTGTGACGCTTAAGTCGAAAGCGATTTGCTTGTTGAGTTTGCCCTGACACAAGCGTCGGAGCACTTTTTGTTGTTGCGGGGTCAACTGGCGGAGATTTTCGAGCAGGCGATCTTCTTCAGGAGTTGAACTCACGACGTCAAAAACTGTAGATGGTTTCTCATCTCTCAATATTGCTGATATCGCGCTCAAAATTTGCTCGCGGCTCTGGTCTTTTGCAACAAAACCGACAGCCCCAAGATTTTTGACCTTGCCTGACATTCCTCTGGTACGCATGGCAGGAGCAATCAGTGCAAGTTTACCAAATGCTTTAGGTTGTGAATCGCGAAGCGTGGCAAGGCCATCTGCATCAAGAATATGCGGACTTACGATTGCAAGATCATAGCGAGTTTGCTTTAAGCTGGTTTTGAACACCCGCTGGCTTGTTGCAACGGTGAAGTTGCTCCTTGGATAAGCGTTCATCAGTGACATCTGAAGCGCTTCAAGAAACAAGGGATGGTCGTCAACAATCAGAAAGTTGGGCGCAAGTTTCGTGCTTTCCTGCTCGCCCTTGGTTGCCCCGGCGTCGTCAAAAAAACCCAACCGAGGGCACAAGCCGTCAATCGCCTTTTGATATTGAACGCCACAGTTGGCTGTTTGATCACACATCCGGTTTCAAAAGAACGCCATGGTTCTGATTTCAATGCTTTGGCGCTGCTTTGCATCAGGCTTGCTTGTGGGATCCTCGAAAGCCGTGTGGCCCATGAAGCGTGCGCGGCCATCGGTTTCACTATCATAGGTTTTCAGGAGCAACGCATCATCCGGCTGCATGTTGGGGAAGTAATACCACTTGTGGTCCGGCGAATGGCGCATGACAAAAATCTCGCCTGTCCGTTCCTTGTATTTCAGTTCCATCAGCAACATGTCTTCTTCCGTTGAAGATCGCGCATCACACATGGCGAGCGGCAATTCCTCAATCGGATCTCCGATAGATTTCCAGACGTTGTAGAAGGCAACGCGACCTTTCAACAGTTGCTCTGCTTCTTCTGGAACAACGTCTTTGACCCGCTGTTCGCCTGACGTTGGCGTATAGTCACTGTGTACCAACATAACCGCTGGACGCTTTGTCGTTGTTTGCTGTTTTAAATCAGCAGGCAGGCGCCGACGAATGGTATGATCAAACACAACCACTCTTTTTGCACCCGTGTTTTGTTTCACGTAGTCGATAACCTGGTTATAGAAGGTAGACTTTATGGCATCTTCATTGTCGAAGTCGCGAAAGCCACCATTGAAATGCCTGAGCTCAAAGCCTTCGCGGTCGACATTGAATTCGTTCACTTTCGGCCAGCCATCTTCAATCTCCATCACTTGGCCGTCGGTTCCCGGCGGATTGAGCGCGAGACTGGGATCGGGCTCATAGAAATAATAGTCGATAGGTTTGCCATTATCGACCGAATATTTCAGTTCGGCGGAAACGCGGTTGGCCATGTGATGGTGATCCTTGCTGCTTCAGAAATCGACTTAGGCTGCTTTCTTGGTGGTGAAGCCTTCGTAGACCATGGTCTCTTGCCATGCCGGAAGCTTCTCGACGTTCTGCGTCATCCAGCGTGTCAGGTTTTTGTGATTTTCAATTGGCAATTGCTGCCACCCCCGCAAATGCATGGCTGATGCACATGCGATGTCTGCCAGTGTCACCGCATTGCCAACCAGCCAGTCCTTGCCTGCGAGGCGGGTGTCCAAAATGCTGGCGAGCTTGTTCCAGTTGTCAAGTTGAGCGTTGAGAATACTTTGATCAGGGGCTGAACCTATCAATGGTTTCACGCAGTTCTCGAAAAGAAAGACGTAGCAGCTTGGAAACCAGTGGGATCCCTCCCAGTTCAGCCAGCGATTGACATCCGCACGGAGCACCAGGTCCGTTGGGTAGAATTTTGATTTGCCATGTTTGTCAGCGGCGTATTGCATAATGGAGTTGGACTCCCACAGCGTGAAGTCACCATCCTTCATGGCAGGCAAGGCTGCATTGGGATTGATCTTCATATAGGCTTCGCTTTTTTGCTCGCCTTTGAAGAAGTCCACGTGTTTCAAGGTGTATGGTATGTTCATCAGCTTGAATGAAGCCAGAACCTTCTTGCAGTTCACGGTGATGGGGTCAGCATAGAGTTCGATCATGGTTCCTCCCGGCGCGCACGGCGCTATTTGTTTTGCGCTCTTTATTGGCGCTTGAGCGGAAAGATTAATGCAGATAGGATCATCACGCTAACAGATAAAATTTGTGGAGATCATCGTGGATCGCGATGTTGCTGCCTTGGATGTGCGTCTGCTTCTTGCGTTCGACGCGCTGATGATCGAACTCAATGTCACGCGCGCTGCGCGGAGACTTGGCCTGACGCAGCAGGGTATGAGTGGTCAACTGGCGCGAATGCGTCAGATGTTTGATGATCCATTGTTCGTGAGGGAAGGGGCGGGGGTTGCGGCAACTACCCATGCGCAAGCGCTTCATTCCCAAGTGCAACACGCGTTGATGAGCCTGCGAGCGCTCGTTGCAAAACATCACTTCGATCCCGCAACTTGCGATGAGGTCATCTCAGTCGCAGCAACGGATTATGCCATTGCAATCCTGCTGCCACCGTTGCTTACAAGATTGCGTCGTATTGCGCCTAAACTCAAATTGGCGCTACGCCCCCTGAACCCACAAACCCTGTTGGCTGAGTCCCGCACGAGGGTTGTCGATCTTGCGCTCGCAGTGCCCGAATTCACCCCTCCTGGATTGAAGTCGGCGCCGATACTTGAAGAAACCTATGTCGGTGCGGTTCGGCAAGATCACCCATTGGCCCGAGAGGTCGTTGGGATTGAGCAATTTTGTGCCTATTCGCATCTCCTGGTTTCGCCGAACCGCGGTGATTTTCATGGCGCAACAGATGACGCTTTGGCTGAAGTGGGTTACAAGCGAGAGATTGCCTTGGTTGTGCCGGGTTTCTCGGTCGTTGGAACTGTGCTGGAGTCAACCGATCTTGTAGCGGTTTTGCCAAGGCGGCTTGTTGCGCAGTCGCGACGCAAACTTCATGTGTTTGAACCACCCGTACCTGTGAAGGGCTTTGCGCTCCATGCTTTCTGGCCTGAGCGTCTTGATGCTGATCCGGCTCATATCTGGTTCAGGCAAATGGTTTTTGAAACTGCGATTTGATTGGGTACCATAACACCATGCCTGATGAAATCACGCTGCTGACAGAAGAAATCGCGCGTTGCGAGGTTTGCAAAATCCACCTTGGGCATCCGCCGCGCCCGGTTGTCCAGCTTGGGTCTGACGCAAGAATCGTCATCATTGGCCAAGCGCCAGGATCAAAGGTCCACGAGAGCGGCATTCCATGGAGTGATGACAGCGGCAACCGGCTGCGCGAATGGACGGGCATCGGATACGAAACATTTTACAATCGAAACAAAATAGCCCTGCTTCCCATGGGGTTTTGTTACCCCGGCAAGGGCAACAATGCCGATCTGCCACCACGGCCTGAATGTGCGCCGTTGTGGCACGAACGTGCGCTTTCCTGTCTTTCGTCACGCAAGCTGACATTGCTTGTTGGCATTCATGCCCAAGCCTACTATTTGAAAGGCAATTCCTTTGATAGCATGACACAGACGGTAAAAGGTTTCAGCAGGTTTGGGCCTGGGATTTTTCCGTTGCCGCATCCGAGTTGGCGCAGCACCGGCTGGATGAAGCGCAATCCGTGGTTCGAAACTGAAACACTTCCTGCGTTGCGCAAAAGCATTGCAGCGGCGCTATACGAATAATTTGAAGAGTGTGCCATGCCTGATGTTGACGGCGGCCTGCGCGATGAGAGTGGGATTATGCTGCCCATAGAAATTGCTGAAAACTGCTGCGAGGACTGCAAAAACCATCCTCATTCGACAAAAACTCCATGAGTTCAGCGGTAGCGTCAGCAATACAGCGCACCCTGTTCGGCTCTCGCGCACGAGCGTCTACAAGCACACCTCTACTGCCATCTAAAGTCTAGCTTGCGTGGCACATCACGATTGATGCAAGAGCAATATTTTCCAAGGAAAAATGGATACGGAGCAAGCATGATTGAAATCTCAAAAACCACCACGCGCATTGTGGCCCGGCTTACGGGCACTCTCCCAGAGGGTGGTGTTGAAGATGGCACACCGATTTACGCTGCCGAGTTGCCGGGGCTTTTGGCATCGGAAGATGCGCCGGACGCCACGCTTCAACCTCTTGTGTTGGGCGATAAAATCGCCTTCATCATAGAGGACGTGGTGACACGCAATGAAGCCGCTCGCCTGATAGAGCTCACCGAGTCACTGGGCTACCGGGATGCAGCGCCTGGTATCCAGACGCCACCTGGCATGCGCCGCAACAAAACAGTTCACTGGATTGCACCTGCCGATGCGATGGCTGAAATTTATCGTCGTATCGCGCCTTTGCTACCGGCAACCATTGATGGCCAACCACTCGCAGGCGCATTGAGCCACCGCATGAACATGTACCGCTATGACACAGGCGATGAATTCAACCTCCACATCGATGGAGATTGGCCGGGTTATGGCGCGTCAGAAAATGGTCAAACCATGGTGCAATGGCAGGGTGCCCATTCAAAGCTGACCATGTTGTTGTATCTCAACGGTGCAGAAGACGGCGTCGAGGGTGGCGACACGGTTCTTTATGATCAAGGCCAGCAGCAGTTGAGCGTGCGCCCGAAAACAGGTCGTGCCTTGTTTTTCCGGCATGGCCATAGCCGAGGTTCAGTGTTGCATGCAGGCGCGCCATTGACCGGTAAAGTCAGCAAATATGTGGCGCGGATCAACGTGCTTTATCGGCTTTGAGTGTTGTCGGGAACAGTCTGAAATTCAAATTCAGCGCTTGCTTGTCAAAAAGGTTTGGCCGTTAGACATATTGTGGATTTGAAAGCCCTCTGTATAAACGAGCGTGTTTGGCGAGCAGAAGTTCTTTGCTAACCCAAGGCTGGACCCGTGTGGGGGTCATTGCCCCGTGGCACCCGCTTCTATGAATGGGAGTATCAGAAAGCACCGTGTTGATTGCCACTTAGATTTGACCCAGTAGGGGCATAAATTTCCATTGAGAAGTGACCCATGTTTCAACCTCCTCCGGCGCGGATGCTGGAGGGAACATGGAGTGATCGAGATGGCATTATACCAACGGCTCTATGAACTGACATGTTGGAACCATTCGCGGCTTGCAATTGATGTGATTGTATTTGGCAATGCGATGAGGTCGTTCCATGCCTTGCAGCAAGCGGTCAGGATATTGTCATAGGTTTCGTAGGTCCGGTTGGCGAGGGCGTTTTGTCTGAGATATTGCCAGATATTTTCCTGCGGGTTGAGCTCGGGGCTATAGGCGGGCAGGCGGAGAAGGCTGATGTTGTCAGGGGTTTTGAGGGATTTGGTGGTGTGCCAACCCGCTCCGTCAATGATCACAATGGCATGCGCTCCTTGTGCCACCTGAGTGCTGATTTCGACAAGGTGGGCGTTCATGGCAGGGGTGTCGGCATGCGGCATGACCAGTGCCGCACCCACACCGCGGGCCGGACAAACCGCGCCAAAGATGTAGGCGCATTCATATCGCTGGTCGCGCACGGCGCGTGGTCGTGTGCCTGTCTCGCCCCAGACATAGGTGAGCGTTCCCTTCTGGCCTACGCGAGCTTCATCCTGAACCCAGACTTCGAGAGGCTTGCCACTGGCGTGTTCGGGGAGGATTTCCGCGACTTTGGCCGCAAAGTTTTTTTAAAAGCAGCCTGAACTTCAGCGTTGCTTTCGGGATGGAGGGGGCGTGTCGAGATGTGGCTCAGATTGAGGGCATGCAGCAGTTTGCCGATGGTCCGCTCGTGATAGTGCACCTTGTATTGCGCTTCGATCCAACGCTGGATATCCACGCAGCGCCAGCGCACCAGCCCGTCCTTTACTGGATCAGGCCCCTTCAACACATGGGCCTTCACAGCCCCTTCCTGCTCAGGTGTCAGCCGCTTCTTTGGGCGACCACTGGGAGAATTACGCAATCCCTCCGGCCCCGCCTCGTTGAAACGGTGAACCCAGTCACACAAGGTCTGACGATCCATCCCGCTGTGCAAGGCCGCATCCTTCCGGCTCGCCCCCTCCACTACAGACGCTATTGCCGTCAGCCGCAAAGCGACCCGGCCATTCTTCTCCTTGCGTGCCAGCTTGCGCAAGTCACTTACACTGTAATCTTCCCGGACTGCTATCGATCCATGCATGTGACGCTCCTCCAACTGAAGTTCACAGTGAATCACAGAACCAACAAAATGGGAATCCCCAAAACCGAGTCACTCCATCGGGCCTTTGGTATTAAGCCTGTATATATTCGCCAGTTGATCGCATTCATCGCCGCCGTGAGAAACTTGCCGTGAACATACAAGGCTACGCCATCGTGATTGAACCGCTCCCCGCCGAAGATGGCGGCGGCTTCATCGCGACCGTACCAGACCTGCCCGGCTGTATGAGCGACGGAGAAACCCCACAGGAAGCCCTCGCCAACGTGGACGATGCCATCCGCACATGGATTGAAGCCGCCAAAGATTTAGGCCACGGCGTCCCCGCACCATCACGCCGCTTCGCATTGTCGGCGTAAGTAAACTACCACTCACCATGCGAGAAGAGAAATCAGCCGACCGCGACCAAATCAAAGGGAAGCGTCCCCTTTACCGCCCTGTTTTATTTCGATCCGTAGTCAAAAAGCACGCGACCATTGGGATTATTGAGCGTTGGGTCATCATCTAGATTTTCAATCGTGACGGTATAACTACCGTGAGCAAGTCTGAATTTGAACAGCGCTAGTAGCCAGAAATCATTGCCACTCACGCCGCCGATGGTTGTTTTTGAAATTTTATCAAGTACCAAAACCTTCGATTTGTCATCGGTGATGCGAACTCGAAATTTTTCTCCCAATTCACAACGTGAGCTTGATTCATTGCATGCCGCGACCCATTCTTCATTTCGAGATTTGGGTACCAAGAACCCCACAAAGTACAGGTCTTGATTTGGATTTATCGGGTTTCGCCTCAGCTTGACTTTAAGTTCAGTGAGCGTGCCTTTTTTCGACAAATCATGTGGTTGTGATATCGGAATATTTGAAAATCCGATTTGCAGCCAGTATATGGCGGCTATAACCACGGTCGCAATGACAAGAATGATTGACATTGTTTTGCTTGGACGGAAATCAAAGGGGACGCTTCCCTTTAGCATCTTAAAAGTTTGACTGACGAGGGTGCCGCTGTTATTTTGGCTATTGTATCCGTATAATTTTTTGCCCCTCTGAAAGATCAGCTGCTTTGGGAAAAACTCGGGCTTCCATTGCAAGCCTTCCTTCAAACCAAAGCGTGACCGTTTCTGGAGGATGTAATCAGTCTCAAGCCTATTGACGTAGTCCTCGCGTAACTTATAGCGTTCTTTTTGCTTGCCATCCGCCGCAACCAAATAACTTGCAACGAACTGTGAACCTTGCGCATGTGCAGCCATGATCTAGCGTCCCTTCGCTTGATGAAATTCCAGACAGCGAATAATCGTCATCTGTGCATGAACATAAATACCTCGACCCGCAGCTCTCGCAAACGCCAAAATACAGCTCAAATCCATTGCCCAGTTCTTGCACATGCCATCCCCCAAGTCCACTCAAGCCCCCCCCTTAACGACTTGTTATCACTAGTAAACGACAGAGTTTCACGTCGTTAACAGTTTCATCAAAAGAGTGGAACACCAGCTCCATTGCCCCCTCTCGCGGCCTCGTTCACAATGTCAATCAGCGGGGCAGGGTTTGGACGCCTGCCGGAATGTCGCAGCGCTGATATAGCTTGAAACAGGAATATTGTCAAGAACAAACAAAGAACTTTTCTATGCTGCCGCTAAGCAGCGTTTTGAAGGATGGCCAACGGATAGGAAAGTTGATTCACTCTCGGCGTTTGATTCGGGAGCTTAATCATGTCTGGCAAATCTCCATTGGAAGCGACTGCTGAGCAGCGGGAAGCCCTTGAATTTCAGGCTGGGGTTTCGGATCGCGAGGCGGCGGACCGGGGGCGCGGCATCCTGCTTTCGCTGTCGGGATGGACGAGCCTTGAGATCGGCGAAACCTTGCGGGTGCGCGAGGATACGGTTCGCGGTTGGCGCTCGGCCTTCATGCGCGATGGGCTTTCCGGGATCGCGCGACGTGTCGCTCCCGGCCCGGCACCTGTGAAAGCCGATGCAGCACTTGTGGTGGCGCGGGAGGTTTTGGGTTTGCCAGTGGAGAACCGGACGAACTGGACGCTTCCCCGGCTCGCGGCGGAGATAGAGACGCGCTCCGGGGTGCGGCTCAAGCTGCTCAAACAGCAGGCCCTGGCCGGCGACATCGTCTTGTTGTTCGCCAATGAATCCGAGGCGCTCACCCAACCTTATCTCGCTCGGGCCTATCTCGCTCGGGCCTATCTCGCCCGGGCGTGGGCGTTGCGCGGTGCCGACCTGAGGGTCGAAGCACCGCGTCCATGAATACACCACGACAAAGACGCTGCGAATCCCTGCATCGGCTGCCGACGTCAATGCCATCTATGCGCCGATGGAAGCGCGCGCGATCCCAGCTTGCAGCAGAAGGTATAACCTCTGACCGCCGACGCATGGTGTGGTCAGTAGACCTGCGCTATTGTCGGCAGGTGCACGAAGTGACGACTTTGGTCCACGCAACATCACCTCTGGATCAAGCGGGCCTTGATCGCTTGATGGACGATTTCGAAGCACGATATGAACGCAAGTTTGGCAAAGGTTCGGCCTACCGCGAGGCGGGGATCGAGATGACCACGTTCCGCTTGACAGCGCGCGGGCTGATGCCGCGTCCTCAACTACCTGTGGAGGAAGAGGGTTCGCCCGACCCCGGCGAAGCGCTCATTGGACGTCGTCCAATCCTTGATCTTGCGGTGGGTAGCATGGTTGAGGCCAGTATCTATGATTTCACCCGGCCTGCCACTTTCACGCGCGTTGGTTGCCCCGATTAATCGGCTCGCTGGCGGCCTTCGCAAGGCGGGCGGTCAAGTGATCTGGATCAATCATGCCAATGTCGCAACGGCTTCGGGAAGCGACTGGTCGGGCTTCTTCGACCGCTTCGTTGCCGCCGACGTTCGACAGCGTACAATCGAAAGTCTTGCGCCAGGACGAGAAGGACAACAGGTCTGGGCGGGACTTGATGTCCATGCGCAAGATCTTCACATCATCAAAAACCGCTACAGTGCGCTGATCCCGGGATCATCAAGCCTTGAACGGGTTCTCCGCAGCCTCGGACTCGAAACGGTTCTTATCGCCGGAACCAAAACAAATGTCTGCTGTGAGTCCACCGCAGGACCTGTTCCGCGTTTGCGACCGCATCGCGGTGATGTACGAGGGAACCAAGGTGGCAGAGCGCATGATTTCGGACACGGATTTGACTGATATCGTCAAGCTGATCGTGGGCGAAGGTCATGTCTTCAAAAAGAGTCATGCAACATGACAAACTACAGCAGCAGGCCAACGGGTTCAACACGCGCTGATTTTCTGTCGCGCCACGCACAGGTTTTGTCGATCGCAGCTTTCTTCATCATTTGCCTCATTGTATTTTCGCTGATCAGCACTGCGTTCTTCTCGATTGGCAATCTGCTGAACCTGTTGCGGCAATCTTCACCTTTGTTGATTGTCGCGGTTGCGATGACTTTCGTTTTCACGACTGGCGGGATCGACCTCTCGATCGGGTCCACTGTGGCACTGGTCAACGCATTGGCAGCGATCGTACTGCAAGCCACCATCCCGTGGCCGATTGTCATTGTTCTGTTGCTAGAGCGGTTCCGGGTTAGTTTGAATGAAGGCCTCAAATTCCGTCATTCCCGCGAAAGCGGGAAACCAGACTTTCCGACAGCGAGACGGTTGAAAGTCTGGTTCCCCGCTTTCGCGGGGATGACGCGGTGTGGGTGTGAATGCGATTCCAAGAAAACTGGAACCGCTCTA
>JANOVS010000230.1:0-26550 GCA_031417515.1 Hyphomicrobiales bacterium | reverse complement strand
CGGCATGCTGGGCATGGGGCCGTTTCCTTTTGAAGGTGAAGAAGATGCCGACCTGATCAACGCCGGCAAACAGACGGTAACCGAATTGCCGCAAACCGCCTTCTTCGATTCAGCTCAATCCTTCGCCATGATCCGTGGCGGCAAGATCAACATGGCCATTCTGGGTGCCATGGAAGTGGCGGAAAATGGCGACCTTGCCAACTGGATGATTCCCGGCAAGTTGATCAAGGGCATGGGCGGTGCCATGGATTTGGTGGCAGGCGTCAAACGCGTCGTCGTCGTCATGGACCACACCAACAAGGCAGGTGAAAGCAAAGTGCTGAAATCTTGCAGCTTGCCGCTGACAGGCAAAGGCGTGGTCAACCGCATCATCACAAATCTGGGAGTTCTGGATGTTGTGCCGGGTGGATTGAAAATTGTTGAATGCGCTGATGGTGTGACCGAAACAGAACTGCGCGCTGCAACGGAAGCAAAGATCGTCAATTGATCTTGTTATGACAGAAAGTTGTTGGTGCCCATGTCCTCACCCTTCACGCTCGCCGCCTGCGCTGAAATGCTGTGGCCCGACAAGCCTTTCGATTGGCGTCTCAAGCGCCTGACCGAAATGGGTTTCCAGTGTGGCATTTGGAACTGGACCAACCACGATCTCACCATGCTGGAGAAATCCGGCGCGGTGTTCTCCTCCATGACGGGCTATATCACAGGCCGTTTGGCCGATGATGCAGGTGCCGCTGAACTCATTGCAACGGCGACAAAATCCATCGCAGTCGGCAAGCGTCTGAACGTTGCGCGGTTGAATCTTCACGGCACAGGTCTGGGTGATCGCGGCCTGCCTGTTACGCCCTGTGAGGTTGTAACGGGAGCCATGTGGCTGAAAGCCCATGACACCTTGAACCGCATTGCTGATCTGGGCGAGGAGCACGGCGTCACCTTCATGATTGAAAATCTGAATTTGCCTGTTGATCATCCCGGTGTGCCTTTTGCGCGGATTGAAGACACGCTGGCCCTGGTTTCAAAAATCAATCGCCCGCAACTCACCCTGAATCTCGATCTTTATCACGTGCAGATTGGTGAAGGTAATTTGATTGAATGGTGCCGCAAGTCGCTTCCTTACATCGGTGAAATCCAGGTTGCTGATGTTCCAGGCCGCATGGAACCCGGCACGGGTGAAATCAATTATGCCGGCGTCGCAAAAGCCTTGAAAGCCATGGGCTACCGTGGTCCAGTCTGCATGGAAGCCCATGCCTCGGGCGATGCCGAAAAAGCCCTTGAGGCCTTCCGCAGCGCATTTACAGTTTGAGGTTCAATCCGCAGGAGATCAAGTGTGGCCAACAGCAGTTTTGAAATTGATACGGGCCATATCAGAGCCGCCACGCCGGACGCCATGGGTGTTCGCTGCTATAAGGGCATTCCCTATGCGGCTCCACCCATTGGCATTTTGCGATGGCGGCCTCCGCAGCATGCCATGCCGTGGAATGGCGTCAGGGCATGCGACAGTTTCGGTTTCAATGCACCCCAGCGCCTGCTGTTTGACGACATTGATCCGTTTGAAATTGGTGTGTCTGAAGACTGCCTGACCCTGAATGTCTGGACGCCTACAACGCCCGAAGCAAACGGCAAGCTGCCCGTCTTGTTTTATATTCACGGCGGTGGCTTTGCCGTCGGTGCCGGATCAGAGAAGCGCTATTGGGGAGCCCGACTGGCTTCGCAAAACATCGTCGTTGTCACCGTGAATTATCGGTTGAACGCGCTCGGCCATTTGGCCCATCCGGCCTTGACCGCCGAAAGTGAAACCGCATCATCCGGCAATTTTGCCAAGCTCGATCTTGTTGCGGCGCTGCACTGGGTGCAAAAAAACATAGCGGCATTTGGCGGCGATCCGGGAGCTGTCACGATTGCTGGTGAATCGGCGGGTTCGATGTATGTCAGCATGCTGATGGCTTCCCCCCTTGCGCGAGGATTGTTCCATCAGGCCATTGGCGAAAGTGGAGCGCAATTTGCTTCACCCGAACGGCCCATGCAGTCCCTTGCAGAAGCCGAAGAGCAGGGCTTGGCTTTTGCCAAAAAACTCGGTGCCAAAACCGTCGAAGATCTGCGCGCCCTTTCTGTTGATGCAATTCTTGATGCCAATCCCGGTCTTGGTTTCTGGCCCATCGTCGATGGCCATTTCCTTGCCGAGAAGCCCGCCGCAATATTCGCCAAAGGCAAGCAGGCCGATGTGCCGTTGCTGGCGGGCTGGAACAAGGATGAGGGCTTCAATTTCACGGTAATGAATTGGCCGCCCGCCAAAAAGGGTTACGAGCATCTGGTGAAAACCATGTTTGGTGCGCGTGCAAAAGAAGTGTTGCTGCACTATCCCGGCGGCACCTTAACTATTCAATCCGCGCGCGAACTGGGGGCTGATCTGCTGATCAACCACAGCACATGGGCTTGGCTGGAAGCCCACCGCAAAACCGCAAAGTCTGACGTGTTCCGCTACCGTTTCGACCGGGCACCAAAAACTCCCAAGGGCTGGTTTCCCGATGGCGCAGACGCCGGGGCATTTCACTCCTGCGAAATTTTGTACGTCATGAATAATCTCGATGCTTTCCCATGGTTGGTCGATGCCAATGATCAGCAGGTCGCAGATGTCGCATCAAGCTTTTGGGTGAATTTCGTGAAATCGGGAAATCCGAACGGGAAGGGGCTGCCCCCGTGGCCTTCTTACCGTGATGACAACAGGCCATCGCTGAACATCGATGTGACGTGCAACATCAGCCAAGACGCCGAAAGAGTCCGCCAGGAATTTTTGGCCAGCTTGTTGGTGTGAGAGTTGTTGTGTTGCAGGCAAAGGGACCTCATCCCCCCGAAGGGGGGATGAGGTCCCTTTGCCAGCCCATTGGACAAATCCTCAACCCGGAAACAGCGTCAATCCCCCATCAACCCTTATCACCTGGCCATTGATGAACTTGGCCCTTGGGCCGGCAAGGAAAGCCACGGCATCGGCGATTTCCGCAGGCTCGGCATAGCGGTCAAAAGATTTCTTGTCCGACTTCATGCGCTCCGGATCAACCACCCGTGTGGCTTGGAAGCGGGCCGTTTTGGCGGGACCGGGGCTGACGGCGTTAACGCGCACGCCGTCGTGATAAAGCTCTTTGGCAAGGCAGCGGGTGTAGTGAACCACGGCAGCCTTCAGCGTTGAATAAACCACCTCAGGCGAACAACCCATATGAGCCGCAGCCGACGCTACATTGATCACCGATCCCGCACCGCGTTTCACCATCGGCGGCACAAAAGCTTGGCACACCAGCATGGTGCCAATAAGGTTGTTATTCGTCAGTACACTGATGTCTTCATAGGAAATGTCGAGGGCATTGTTGGGTTTTGGCTTGTTGCCCGTGGCACCAATGTCACCACCTGCGCAATTCACCAGAATTTCCACTTCGCCAAGTGTGCTTTCGATGATCTCCTTCATCCGGGCAACCGCCTGCTTGTCACCGATATTGCCAGTGACGCCAACACTTTTGACGCCATAGGCCTCGATGGCTTTGACCATTTCATCAAGTGTGGAAGCCTCACCATATTTGGCGGTTTCAGTGGGCGAAAGATCATGCACCGCCACATGGGCGCCGAGTTCCGCCAGCCGTTTGGCCATGAAGCTGCCAAGCCCGCGGCCAGAGCCGGTGACGAATGCAATTTTTCCAGCCAGTTCTTTGGTCATGTCATCCTCTTATTTCATGATGCCCAGTGCGCGCATGTTTGCGGCACTGCGGTAGATCATTTGCAATTCATAATCTTCGAGTTCGTGGTCCGCCTGTCGTTCCCATGGGGTGCGGATATCTGCATCATCGGCCAAACGGTTTAAGCGCGCTGCAGCAAGTGCTGCGGCAAAGGCCTTGGCTTCCATTGGCCGATATTCCTCCCACCAATCTGGATTTAGAAACCGGATGTGACGGGCTTCCAAAGCTCCGGGTTCCAGCACGGCGTTCATCGACGTACGATGTTTCGCAATTTCATCCAGCATCGCCCGGATCGGCACCGCGCCATCGCCTATCGCACAGCGGATCAGGCGATAGCCTTCGTCGGTAAACTGCACGCGGTAATCCTTCAGATGCACATGGCGCACGAAGGGTGCCACACGCCGTACAAAATCCATGGGAGCTTCAGCGACAGGAAAGGTATTGCCTGTGTCCAGAGTAATGAAAACAGCTTGGCGATAGCTTTGACAAAACTCAACGAGTTCTGTGCTGCCAAAATCCTGATGGTTCTCAATCGCCAGAATCCGACCCTCGTTCCGCGCCACGGGCGTGAATTGCGACAGTCGATCACGAACCACCTTCAACAATTCAAACCACTTCACACCCAATGCACTCCGGTTGCCTTCGAGCACAGGCGACAATCCCAAACGAATAACCTTCGCATCAAGCAACCGCGCCGAACGGAACGCACTTTCCAGTGGCCCCATCATGTTGATCCCGGCACTGATCACCGGCGTCATGCCAAGATCGGCTAATCGTTTTCGCAAATCCACAAGCGCCTGATCGGGCAATTCCGCCAGCCAAGGATCAAAAATCTCCAACACCTTGGCCTGGAGTTCAGTCGCAATCGCAATAAACCCTTCGAGGCCTTTGCCATGGGGATTGGCGCGCGGCGTTCCCTTGCCTTGCAGGCCCAAATGATAAGTCAGGCCATAGGGGTTCAAACCCACATTTATTTTCATGACATCCCCGCATCAACAATGAGACTTTGTCCAGTGATCATGCGGCTGTCCTCGGAGGCCAGAAACAATACTGCCCTCGCAACTTCATCAGCGGTGACCATTTTTTTGATTTTCTGATTGTTGACGAGCGCGTCAATTTTCTCTTGTGTCGGATACCAGAGCCGCTTTTGCTTTTCAGTGATGATGGCACCCGGTTCAATGGCGTTGACACGAATATTGTGGGCTCCGAAATTGCGGGCAAGTGCCTTGGTTAATCCGATAACCGCCGCTTTTGCTGTGGCGTAAGCCGTCATGCTGTCAGAACCATAGCGCCAGGCGATGGATGAAAAATTGACGATGGAGCCACCACCCAAGGCTTTCATTTGCGGCAAGACCTGTTGGGCCAAAAAAAATTGGTGCTTGAGATTTACGTCCATCGACCAGTCCCAATAGGCTTCATCGATCTCGGCAGGAAATTTGCGGTCATCATTGGCAGCATTGTTGACCAGCACGCGCACCGGACCAAGCGCCGCGTGTGTCTTTGCAACACATTCAATCACGGCCTCGGTGTTTGTCAGATCACAGGGCAAGAATACACTGCCGGGAAGGGAAGCGGCAAGCGCCTGCCCTTTGGCTTCCTGGATGTCGATGAACGCAACCTTGGCACCTTGTCCGTGGGCAGCCCTTACAATTTCAGCACCAATGCCGTCTGCGCCGCCTGAAACCAGAAACACGGCACCATGGAGACTGGGATAGGTTGCAAATGAATGTTGCATCACAAGGCTTTCTCAGTTTCAGCATCAAACAGGCACAGGCGATTCACATCGACAGCCAAGCGGACAGTTTCGCCCAATTTCGGCGCTTGGTAGGGAAAGAATTTTGCGGTGATTTCACGTCCGCCGAAACGCGCCGCGACATGGGTTTCGGATCCGGTCGGCTCCACCAGCGAGACAATGGCTTTCAGCGTGTTGGGCACTTTGCCAATCGCCGTCGTGAAATGCTCAGGTCGAATGCCAACGATAACCTGATGACCCGCCCCGGCTGCAACAGGTTTTGCCAATGTTAAAATGGTCTGGTCTTCAGTGTCGACGGCCACAACAACTGAACTTTTGCCCTTCAGCATTCCCGGCAAAAAATTCATGGCCGGTGACCCCATGAAACCCGCCACAAACATGTTGGCAGGATGATCATAAATCTTTTGTGGCTCATCAAACTGCTGCAACACACCCTTGTTCAACACAGCAATGCGCGAAGACAGCGTCATGGCTTCCACCTGGTCATGCGTGACATAAACCGTGGTCTTGCCAATCTGCAAATGCAGTTTTTTGATTTCACTGCGCATCTCAACCCGCAATTTGGCATCAAGGTTGGACAGGGGCTCATCAAACAGAAACAGCGCTGGATCACGCACCAGCGCACGGCCCATGGCGACGCGTTGGCGTTGGCCTCCGGAAAGCTGGCCGGGTTTGCGGTTGAGATAGGGCTCAATTTGCAACAGTGATGCCACCCGCTTCAACGCCACCTCGCGCTGATCGCGCGGTACCCCCCGTGCCTCCATGCCAAACAACATGTTTTGCCGCACGGTCATGGTTGGATAAAGCGCGTAGGATTGGAACACCATGGCGATGTCGCGGTCCTTGGGTGCCACACTGTTGACCACCCGGTCGCCGATGGAAATGGTTCCGCCGGAAGCCTTCTCAAGGCCTGCGATAATCGCCAGCAAGGTTGACTTGCCGCAGCCGGAGGGACCGACGAGGGCAATGAACTCGCCGGATTTCACATCCAGGTTGATGTCCTTCAATACCTCGACTGCGCCGAAACTCTTGTGCACGCCGCTGATATTCAACACAGCCATTACTTGATCGCCCCTTGCGTCAGCCCGCGTACAAAATACTTGCCACCAAAGAAATACACCAGCAGCGGCGGCAGGGCCGCAATCAACACGCCAGCACTGATGACGTTGTATTCTTTTACATTCTGCTCCTGCGCCGCAAAGGCGACCACTGCTGCTGTCACCGGTTGGGTTTTGCCAGTTGTTAGCACTACGCCGTAGAGAAATTCATTCCAGATACCGGTGAATTGCCAGATCACTGTAACGATCAGGATGGGGGGCGAGATCGGCAGAATGATTTTCCAAAAGATGCGCCAGAAACCGGCCCCATCAATGCGCGCGGCCTTGATCAGGTCGTCAGGAATGTTGATGTAGAAATTGCGGCAGAACAGCGTGGTGAACGATATGCCCTGGATCACATGCACCATGATCAGGCCCCAAAGGGTTTGGTTGAGGCCCGTTGTACCCAGGATGTATGCCCATGGCATCAGCGCGATTTGGCCCGGCATGAACACGCCAAACAACAGGATTGTAAATATCGTTTCTGATCCCCAGAATTTCCACTTCGAAAGAATATAGCCGTTCAACGCACCCAGCATGGTTGAAATGATGGTGGCGGGAATCGTCATGTAAACCGAATTCCAGAAATTCGCCGACATGCCTTCGCAGCGCCCGTTGAGGCAATAGGTGCCCCATGCGGCAGACCAGCCATCAATTGTAAATGAGCGCGGGAAAGCCAGCAGTCCATTGCGTCCCACGTCGATGTTGTCGCGGAACGTGTTCATCACCACAACAACCAAAGGAATGATGTAGATCAGTGAAAACAGCAACAGAATGCCATAGATCACGACGCGGGAAATCAAATGGCGGCGCGCGGCGCGGGCGGCTTCGGCGTCATGGTGCACAAGGTCAGACAATTTGCCGCTCCCGATGTTGCCGCCATGTCAGATAAAGCGCGTAAGGCACCAAAACCACTGCCAGTGCTGCAACCATCATGATGGCCGCTGCTGAACCCTCGGCAATCTGGCCGCGTTGAAACATCAGATCGTAGACATAGTTGGCAGGAAATGTGGTGGAGATGCCGGGGCCGCCGCGCGTGAGGGACACCACAAGATCAAAAGTCTTGATGGCGAATTGCACCATGATCACCGCAACGGCGATGAAAATGGGCGCAATGGTGGGCAGGATAACTTTGGCATAAGTACGAACCGGGCCAGCGCCATCAATTTGCGCGGCCTTCACCAGGTCCTGGTCAACCGAGCGCAACCCGGCCAAGAATAGCGCCATGGCAAAACCCGAGGCCTGCCAAATGCCGGTGATGATCACAGCCCAGATTGCATATTTCCGGCTGCTGGTCAGGGCGAATGAAAAACTTTCCCAACCCAGTCCGCGCACCAGAAACTCAATGCCGGCAGTTGGATTGTAAAGCCAACTCCAAATCGCACCCGTCACGACAAAAGACACAGCAAGCGGATAAAGAAAAATCGTGCGCCAGAAACTTTCGGCTTTGACTTTCTGGTCAATCAGTATGGCAAGCAGCAAACCGACAGCAATGGTGCCCAAAACATAAAAACCACTGAAGAAAAACAAATTCACATAGGCAATGTTCCAGCGCTTGCCGGCCCATAGTTTGAAATAGGCAGTGAGACCAACAAAATCATAACTCGGCAATTGTGCGGAATCCGACAACGATAGATAAAATGTCCAGGCGGTAAAACCGAATGTATAAAGGAAAGAGACAACAAGCGATGGCACAATGAGCCAGAAGGGCAGGCTGCCGCTGAGCCGCGAAGTAAAGCTTGTGCTTGGGGGATTGATGGCAGCGATACTTTGGTTCAATCGATTGGTCCCGACCAAAATTTGGCGACAACCTCAGATATCGTCACCCCCGCGAAAGCGGGGGCCCAGACTGTCAGCGCGTGAGCTGTTGAAAGTCTGGGTTCCCGCTTTCGCGGGAATGACGATTGAGAAGTTTGCTCCTACTTCTGCGCGTCCACAGCATCCGCCATGGCATTCGCCGCATCGGCAGCCGAGATGTCGGAATTCACGAATTCCGTGATCGTCTCCATCATGGCACCGCGATACTTTTGCAGCACGGTCATGTTATGGGCCATGGAACGCACCAGCGTACCTGCCTTGATGGAAGCCGCAAGGTCAGCCTGTGCCAATTGCTGGCAGGGGTTGAAACCCTTGCTCAGGTCAACGTCAAGGCGGGCCGGAATTGAACCTTTGGTGATGTTGAACACCGTCTGGAATTCTGGCGACAGGATGGTTGAAGCCAGCAACTTCTGGCCCTCAATGTAATCCGGGTCAGACTGTTGGAAGAACACCACCGAGTCCGAGTTCAAAATGAAACCGGGCTTGCCCCAATCCGTTGGGGCCTGGGCGCAAACGTAATCCTTGCCATGCTCCTTGCCTACAGCCTTGAGCACACCGACCTGCCAGTCACCCATGATATGGAACAGCGCGTCGCCATTCGCCATCAGGTTGGAAGCCGTGTCATAGTCACGACCGACGATACCGGGGTCCATGTACTTCGTCACCATCAGGCGCATTTGTTCAAATGCCTTGATCATGCCGGGCGAGCGCATCGCTGCTGTGTCACCTTCGACAAAAGCTTTCTGGAAAAGGTCTTTGTCGGTGCCATAAACCACGACCTCGAATGTCGTTGAGTCAGTCCAGTCAGCGGAATAATGGGCGAGGCAAATCTTTTTGGCGGCGATGGCTTTTTCGCAAGCGGCATTGAATTCAGCCCAGGTCTTGGGCAAGGCGTCCACGCCAGCCGCTTTCATGGCAGGCACTGAACCCCAGATCCAGTTGATGCGGTGAATGTTCATCGGTGCTGCAACCCATGAACCCTTGGGCTTCATGACGGGGAACAGCTCGGGTGCCACAACTTTTTCCCAGCCCTCGGCAGCGGCCAGTTCATCAAGATTGGCGGTTTTTCCGGTTTCATTCCATTCGGCAATTTCAGGCCCCTTCAACTGCACGGCAGCCGGGGCATTTCCGGAGAGCACATCAGCGCGCAGTTTGGCCAATGTATTGGCCGTATGGCCGGCAATGGCGTTCTGCTCCCACTTGCCACCCTTGGCCGTGAACATTTCACCAAGCTTGGCAATTGAGGCAGCATCAGAGCCGGTGGCCCATTGATGCAGCATCAAAGTCTTGGGTTCGGCCATCGCCGCGCCTGCAAGAATTGTGGTTGCCGCAGCAGCGGCCAGAAGTGACTTGAGCATTTTCATGAACTCCTCCCAGAGTGATTTAGAAGTATGATTGCTAAACAGTGTCTACGAAGCTGTATGTGCAAGGCAGGCTGAAGGCCGCTCTTTTTATTTTGGACAATTTGTTCTATGGCGAACAAATTGCCTTGTCAATAAGGGCGCGCAATAACTGCAAGGTGTCGCAATGGCACAAAGCCGCATCAAACAGATCATGTCTTCGGTTGCCACTGGCACGCCTGCCAGCCAAATCATTCGTGTTCTCAGTCAACAAGGCGGCATGACTGCCGCTCAGATTGCCCGCCATTCCGGATTGGCCCGCTCCACCATTTCTGCGGCTGTTACTGAATTAAAGGAAAGCCGCGTTATTGTTGAGGTCGAACCAGCGGCGGCAGGCAAAGCGGCCGTCGGTAGGCCCGGCACTTTACTCACGCTTAATCCACAAGCCGGCACCTGCATTGGCATTCACTTGGGTTACGACGATGTGCAATTTGTCGTCGCCGACATTTCCCACAGTTTCATCGCTGAGCAAAAAATCGAGCTTGGCGTTGATTATGATCCACGGGATGTGTTGGCCACCGTCGAGAAATCCTATCGCGAATTTTACAAATCCAATGGCCTGCCGCTGACAAGCCTGTTGGGCGTTGGCGTTTCAGTGTCGGGTCCTGTTCGGCCAGATGGTGTTTTGCAGCGCGGCGGCATTTTGCCGAAATGGTCAGGCATCAACATACGCAGTTTTTTTGAAACCCTGTTCAAGCAATCTGTACATGTTGACAACGAAAGCAACTGCGCCGCCCTTGCTGAAATGAAATGGGGTGCGGCCCGTGGCATTGACAATTTTGTCCTGTTCAAAATGGATGTGGGTGTCGGTGGTGCTGTTGTTGTGGGTGGCAATGTGTTGCGAGGCATTGCCGGTGGGGCTGGCGAGTTTGGTCATGTCAGTATTAACCCGGAAGGTGAATTGTGCCGCTGTGGCAACCGCGGGTGCCTCGAACTCTATGCAAGTTTCGTAAAGCCACTGGAGCAACTGTCGCGTGTCCACAAGCAGCCCATGACGATGGATCACGCCATCATGCTGGCAGAGTCGGGTGACGCAGGTGCCTTGCGCATGGTCGCCGATGTGGCTGACTATGGCGGCAGGGGCCTTGCCATGATCGGTACCATGCTCAACCCGCCGCTGATCCTCGTCGGTGGTCGCATGGCGTTGGCTGGTGATCTGTTGCTCAACCCGATGATTGCATCTTACCAGCGTCATACCTTGTACAAATACGCTGAAGCCCGCGAGCCAACTGCAACCATGATCCAGGTTGGCAAGTTCACTGAAAATGACTCATTGCTGGGCGCGGTAGGACTGGTGCTTGATGCTGCCATGGCCGTAGGGGAGCGCGGCTAGAGAGAACTTATGCCTTGCACAAATCGCCAAACTGGGTTCAGATTGAGTTGCAACACGGCGAGGACACGGCGCAATGGCCTTCAACGAAATGTTTGCATCCAGCGGCAAGGTTCGTGAGCCCTATGGGAAAGTGGAAACCTGGCTCAAGCTACTTGGCAAGTCTGATATCGACCGGGCACTGAGAGAGTGCGAAGCAAGGTTTCGCCGCAAGGGTATTACCTTCGCGGTTTACGGTGATGACAAAGCTGGCGAACGCATTATCCCGTTTGATATTGTTCCCAGAATTTTTGCCGCCCAGGAATGGCGCAGGCTGTCGGCAGGCATTGAGCAGCGGGTGCGCGCCATCAATGCATTTCTGCACGATATCTACCACAACCAGGAAATCTTGCGGGCAGGGCGCGTGCCCACCCAATTGATTGTCCAGAACGAAGCCTTTGTTCCGGAAATGATTGGCGTCGATCCCACCAAGGGTATCTACGCCCACATCATGGGTGTTGATATTGTACGGGTGGGTGAAAGCGATTTCTTCGTCCTCGAAGACAATTGCCGCACACCCTCAGGTGTTTCCTACATGCTGGAAGACCGGGAGGCCATGATGCATCTCTTCCCGGAGTTGTTTGCCCAGCAGCGCGTCGCACCGGTCGATAATTATTCCGCCTTGCTGCACAAAACATTGGAAGCAGTCGCGCCTGAATCCGCAAGCAGCGATCCGGTCATTGTTGTGTTGACACCCGGTATTCACAACTCGGCCTTTTTCGAGCATTCGTTCCTTGCCGACGAAATGGGTGTGGAGCTGTGTGAAGGGCGGGATTTGTTTGTGTCCGACGGCTGGCTCTACATGCGCACCACCCAAGCGCCGCGCAAAGTCGATGTGGTCTATCGCCGGATTGATGATGCCTTTGTTGATCCGTTAACTTTCAAGCCCGACAGCAGTCTTGGCGTGCCGGGTATGTTCGATGTGTATCGGGCAGGGAGGGTCACACTTGTCAATGCACCAGGTACAGGCGTTGCCGACGACAAAGCTGTTTACTCTTTCATGCCAGCCATCATCGAGTTCTATACGGGAGAACAACCACTGTTGAGCAACGTACCAACGTGGTTGTGTTCGTCGGAAAAAGACCTGGCCTACGTCAAAGACCATTTGGCGGAACTCGTGGTCAAGGAAGTGCATGGCTCCGGCGGTTACGGCATGTTGGTGGGGCCGACATCGACGAAAGAGGAAATCGCCAGCTTCCGCGAAAAACTTCTTGCAAGACCCGGTAACTATATCGCCCAACCCACCCTTGCACTTTCCACCGTGCCAACTTTCGCCAATGGCATAGTCGCACCACGCCATGTGGATCTGCGCCCCTTCGTGCTGTCGAGTGACCGCATTCGCACCACGCCCGGCGGACTTACGCGAGTGGCCCTCAAGGAAGGTTCGCTTGTCGTCAATTCAAGCCAGGGTGGCGGTACCAAAGACACTTGGGTGTTGGAGGACTGACATGCTGGGGAGAACTGCTGCTGAACTCTACTGGATGTCACGCTACGTCGAGCGCGCTGAAAACATGGCCCGCTTGCTGGAAGTGGGTTATCGCATTTCCTTGATGCCGGGTGCCATTGAAGGCCACCGCGATGAATGGAAATCCACATTGGCCAGTGCCGCTTGTCTGCAAAGCTATTCCAAGAAGCACAAGGATATTGATGGTGCGCGCGTCGTGAACTTTTTGCTGTTTGACGAAGACAATTCTTCCAGCATCAAATCCAGCCTGAAAGCTGCCCGCAACAATGCCAGGGCCGTTCGCACGGCATTAACGCGAGATGTTTGGGAGAGCCTGAATTCCACCTGGAATGAATTGTCACAAATCAGGCCCGAAGACATAACCTCCGATCGGCTGCCGAGTTTTCTTGATTGGGTGAAACAAAAGGCCATGGCGTTTCGCGGTGCCGTGCTCGGCACCATGTTGCGCAATGATCCCTACTATTTCAGCCAACTTGGCAATTTTATCGAACGCGCTGACAATACGGCACGCATCCTTGATGTGAAATATTACATTCTGTTGCCGCGCCCCAGCGATGTCGGCAGTGAACTTGACTCTCAGCAATGGGCGCAAATCCTCCGTTCGGTTTCCGCTCACGGCTCCTATCGCTGGTTCTATAAAGACAGCCGCTTCAAACCCTGGCTGATTTCCGAGTTCATGATTCTTAAAGATGAGATGCCGCGCTCCCTCCTGTTCACCTACAACTGGATTAATCTCGCCCTGCGCGGCCTCGAAGAATTGTATGGCCAACGCTATGAATGTCAAAACATGGCAGACGATATTCTGCAGGACTTGAAACGAGGAAACATGAAGCAGATTTTCCAGAGCGGTTTGCACGAATTTCTGCAAAACTTCATGCACAGAAACAACGCCCTATCCGCCAGCATTGCCAAAACCTATAATTTCCCGTGAAACCATGCGCATCTCAGTCCGCCACGCCACCCATTTTGAATATGATACAAATGTTGATTATGCAGTGCAAAGGCTGCTGCTCACACCGCTGAATTTTGCCTCCCAGCACGTAGAAAGCTGGACAATTAGAGCTGCCGGTATGGATAATGCCCTGCAGTATCTTGATGGTTTCGGAAATGCCGTAACTTTGACGACTTTTAGCAACCACAGTGGCCCGGTGGAAATTGTGGCCGAGGGCATTGTCGAAAGTCACGATGCCCAAGGCATGGTCAGGGGACTGGTTGAAATAGCGCCAGTCGCTGTCTACATGCGGCAGACCAGTGCCACCATGCCCAGCAACAAGATATTGCAAATGCTGGCGGGCCGAAGCCTGAACCCGGCTGATCCCTTGCGCGAACTTCACGGCCTGATGTTTCTGGTCCACAACAATGTCGCCTACCTGACAGGTGTCACCGATTCCCAGACAACAGCCGCAGAGGCTTTTGAAAATGGCAGCGGCGTTTGTCAGGACCATGCCCATATTTTTTTGGGACTTGCGCGCAGCCTGGGATATCCCGCCCGCTATGTCACGGGCTATCTGGTGATGGGTATCGGTGCAGCATCCACAGCGTCCCATGCCTGGGTCGAAGTGAATGTCCGGGATTTGGGCTGGGTTGGCTTTGATGTGGCAAATTGCATTTGCCCCACAGAACAATATGTCCGCGTTGCAGCGGGCATTGATGCGGCTGGTGTTACGCCAGTGCGGGGATCCCGCCGGGGAGGGGTGGCAGAAACCATGACAGTTGAAGTGCGCGTTGAGATCGCACAACAATAGGAAAATCGATTCTTTCGTGGTGCTTGGGGATTTTGGAATGACATATTGTGTAGGACTTCTGCTGGATGCAGGGCTGGTGATGGCGGCCGATACGCGCACCAATGCTGGCATGGACAGTCTTGGCAAATTCAAAAAAATGCATTGCTGGACTAATCCGGGCCACAGTGTTTTTGTCTTGATGACAGCCGGAAATCTGGCGGTCACGCAAGCTGTGGTGAGCTTGTTGAGTGAACGGGCAAAAATCAATCCGGTTGATGAGGACCCCGACAACCTGTTTGCCGCTTCATCGATGTTTCAGGCAACACGCATTGTCGGCAGGGCGGTACGCGAGGTGCGCAAAGTCGATGGCGAAGTGATGGGAGCCCGCAGTGATGCTTTCTCAGCGAGTTTTATTCTTGGGGGGCAGATTGGCAGTCAATCGCCACGGCTTTTCCAAATCTATGCCGAAGGCAATTTCATTGAAGCAACAGCCGACACACCGTTTTTCCAGATCGGCGAACACAAATACGGCAAGCCCATTCTGGACCGCGTCGCACGACCCGACATGAAATTGGGCGATGCCGCCAAAATGGTTTTACTTTCATTCGATTCAACCCTGCGATCCAACCTCAGCGTCGGCCTTCCCATCGACATGCTGACCTATGAGTCAGACAGCCTGAAAATCGAACACACCAAACGCATCGGTCCGGAAGACCCTTATTTCAGAAAGTTGTCCAGCGACTGGTCATCCGCCCTGCGCACGGCATTCTTGCAGATTGATCCATTTGATATTTGAGACAACTGCTTGACATTGCGCGTCCCCCACCTCCGGCCTTCGGCCACCTCCTCCCCGATGAAGAATCGGGTTGGAGGGTGAACCCAGACACCGACCTCAAACTTCAATGCCCTCCAACCCGCCACTTCGGCGGGGAGGAGGTGGCCGAAGGCCGGAGGTGGGGGATGCGTGGTGCGTCAATGCGCCAACGCGTTTACTCCTTGTTCGCCACCCCGGCACTTGCAAACGTGGCCATCCCCGTATGGCAATTGACGGCGGCTTTTACGATGCCTGCTGCCAATGCCGCCCCTGAGCCTTCGCCGAGCCGCATGCCGAGATCGAGCAAGGGGTTGAGATTGAGTTTGGCGAGTAACGTCCGATGCGCCGGTTCCGCTGAAACATGGGCAGCCATGCAATGGTCAAGGGCGCGGGGGTTGACGCAATATAAAACTGCCGCTGCTGCTGTTGCGACATAGCCATCAATCAACACGGGAACCCGGTTCATCCGCGCCCCCAGAATGGCACCTGCCATAGCCGCCAGTTCGCGTCCACCCAATCGACGCAATACTTCCAACGGATTATCCAGATGGTCCTTGTGCAATGCTACAGCCCGCGCCACCGCACTGGCTTTACGCTTAATCCCTTCGGCATCAACACCCGTGCCAGGCCCCACCCAATCCTCAGGCTTGCCACCAAACAGACCATGAGCCATCGCCGCGGCAATCGTCGTATTGCCAATTCCCATCTCGCCAATGCAAAGCAGATCACACCCCCCTGCAATGGCTTCCATGCCATAGGCCATGGTGGCCGCACAGTCGGCCTCTTCCAGTGCTGCTCCCAGCGTAATGTCCTGCGTTGGCACTTCCAGCGCCAGTTCAAACACCTTGAGGCCAAGATCATAGGTCTTGCAAATCTGGTTGACGGCAGCACCATCATTCTGAAAGTTCGCCACCATCTGGGCCGTCACCGCCTGCGGAAAGGCCGCAACGCCTTGCGCCACCACGCCATGATTGCCCGCAAAAACCGCAACCACCGGCCGCTCCACCTTGGGCGGCGATTGTTGTTGCCAGGCCGATAGCCATTCCACGATTGTTTCCAAACGCCCCAAAGCCCCCGGCGGCTTGGTCAATTGCCCATCCCTTGCCCGTGTTGTGGCTACGGCATCTGCATCCGCTTCCGGCATGGAATTCAGCAAGGCGCGAATATCGTCAAACGGCAATCCGGTGGTCATGTGAAAGAGAATCCTGTTGGCTTGTCAGATTGCCGTGGCTTTTGGGGCTTTCAGGCCCTAGAGGTCAAGCCAACGACAGACCTGTTGCCATTAATGACCGACACGCCCCCCATTTCTGACATTGCAAAGACCGCTTCGGATCGCCAATGCTTCCGGCCCTTGGCCGAACTGTTGCATGCCCTCGGCTTTTTGACGCGGATTCCGGTGCCGTTTATCAGGACCGTTGATCCCCCACCACTCGCCCACACCATGCGCATGTTTTCAGTTGTCGGGGCAATTATTGGGGCGCTGATTGGCATTATCTTGTTGATCTTCACCAGGCTTCAAGTTCCGCCAATACTTGCCGCCGTGTTGGCGGCGTCAGCAGGCTGCCTGTTAACCGGTGCGCTTCACGAAGATGGCCTGGCTGATTTTATCGATGGCATTGGCGGTGGCAAAACCCGCGAGCGCCGCCTCGAAATCATGCGTGATAGTCGCATTGGAACCTATGGCACCTTGGCCTTGATCACCATATATGCGTTGCGGGTCTTCGCCTTTGTCAACTTGCTGGCCTTGCCAGTTACTGCGATGATCCTGCTGCTGGCGGCAGCCGGATCTTTTTCTCGCGCCATGGTGGTTGACTTGCTGTGGGCCACCAAACCGGCCCGCAATGATGGTTTGTCGGTTCTCGCCGGGAGGCCGACGCGCAAAGTCGCCGTTTTCGCCATCGTCATCGGACTAGGGCTGACTTTTGCAACGGGACTGGTCATCCGGCCCGAGGCAGGCGTTGTTGCCTTGGGGTTGGGATTGGCCGTAACTGCCATTGTCAGGCGTCTTGCCGTACAGAAACTGGGCGGACAAACTGGTGATGTTTGTGGTGCCGTCCAGGTGACTTGCGAAACCGTCATGCTCGTGGTTTTTGCGTCAACCATTGGTTAACCTTGGTATCAAATTCATTGACGACTGCAAGGATTGATCAAACCTCGTTGACGTAACTTCGGGCCTCACAACTTCACGAGGCTTGCCATGCATCCTGCTTTGCTTTTCCCCAATCGCCGTTTGCGCCTGTTTTCCAGCATAATTCTGGCCTTGTTGCTAACGGCAGGTGCGGGATTGCCGGGTTTTGTACCACTTTCCCAATCAGCGTCTGACCAAGCCAACGCGGAACCGCTGCGGCTGTTTTCCATCACTGAACTGAAAGCAGGAGGCAACGGCCATTTCGTTACCAACGCTCGCATCAATCACCGCAGTGTCAGTGTCTTGGTTGATACAGGTGCCAGCGCCGTGGCCCTGAGTTACGAAGACGCCGAAAGCGTTGGACTGAAACCCCGCAGCCTTGAGTTCAACGTCAAGGTTTCAACGGCAAACGGCGAGGGTTCTGCGGCCCGCGTCATGTTGGGCAATGTTGAAATTGACGGTGTGCGCGTGAGAGATGTTGAAGGGCTTGTATTGCAGAAAGGTGCCATGCGCGGCACTCTGCTGGGCATGAGCTTTCTTGGACGGTTGAAAAGCTTTAGCGTTGAAGACGGCAAACTTGTTTTAAAGAACTGACGCTAATTGCCGCAATCATGACGATTCAACACGACATGAACTAATCCGTCGTGGCAAACCTGTTGCCAATGGACGACTCCCGCTTTCCCGAAATCGAAACGCCCTGTATCAAAATCTGTGTCATCGAACCTGAGACCGGATTTTGCATTGGCTGCGGCCGCACGCGCATGGAAATCGCCAGCTGGTTGTCAATATCACCAACTGAACGGCGCAGCGTCATGGAAAGTCTGCCACATCGTGTGGAAACCCTGACCCTGCGCAAAACCCGCCGCGGCGGCAGGCGGGGCAGATTGGGCGCAGCCTGACCAGATCGTTCAGGCCGCTGCAAGTTTGCGCGCCGCCTGTTCTTCAACAGCCATCAAGGCCTTGCGCAATACTGCTATTCCCGCACCCAGCTTGCAACCTTCAGTCGACAGGATTTGCCGCCAAATGCGCCCACCCGGTTGACCATGATAAAGCCCCAGCATGTGTCGCGTGATGCGATGCAGCGGCAAGCCACTTTTGGTCAAGCCATCTATATAGGGTAGCATTTCCTCGACAACTTGCGACCGCGTTGAAACGGGGGCAGGCACACCTTGAATCAAGGTATCCACCATACTGAGAATCCATGGGTTGTGATAGGCTTCACGGCCATACATCAAACCGTCGAGGTCAACCAGATGAGCTGCATCGCCAAGTGGCGACGTCAGCCCGCCATTCAATACGATTTGCAGATGCGGAAACGATACCTTTAGTTGATGCACACGGTCATAGTTCAAAGGTGGAATTTCACGGTTTTCCTTGGGGCTTAATCCCTTCAACCAGGCTTTCCGGGCATGCACCGTGAAACTCTTGCAGCCGACATCAGAAACCTGTTTCACGAAATTCTGCAAATCGGCAAAATCATCCTGATCATCAATGCCGATGCGGCATTTCACGGTGACAGGAATTGATACAGCCCTTTGCATGGCTGAAACGCATTCGGCAACCAATCCGGGCTCTGCCATCAGGCACGCCCCAAAGCGCCCTTCCTGCACCTTGTCGGAAGGGCAGCCGACATTCAGGTTGACTTCAACATAGCCAAAATCTTCGCCAATTCGCGCAGCCTCTGCCAAACCAGCGGGATTGCTGCCACCCAGTTGCAAAGCCACCGGCTGTTCAGCCGGATCAAACCCCAACAACTTCTGGCGATCCCCTTTCCGCACCGCCATTTCTGTCAACATCTCCGTAAACAGCAAGGCATGGCGCGTCAAACGGCGATGGAAAAACCGGCAATGCCGATCCGTCCAATCCATCATGGGTGCTACGGCGAATGTTTTTGGTGGTGTGAAACTCATTTGAAGAGCAGTAGCGCGGCATCGTCGCGAATGCCAGCCGTCCAAAAATATTCGTCATGGGGGGCGTATTCTGAAAAATGTTGCCATTTGGCATAATTTAATCTATATACTGCCATAATGAGAATATGGATATGACAGCCCTATTGCAAGTTGATACCGCTCCACAAGAGTTTCACCCCACACCGATCAACGATGCTGAGGCGGCGGCGATGTTTCGCGCAGTCGTCATGATGTTTGCCAAATGGGACATCACGGATGATCAGTCCGCCATCCTGTTAGACTTGCCTGTGAGGTCATATCGCCGCTGGAAGACGGGCGAACAGGGTAGGATTGACCGTGACGGAAAAGCCCGACTTTCAAACCTCATGGGGATTCACAAGGCCTTGCGTTATATCTTCCGTGAACCTGAACGTTGTTATAGGTGGCTTAAATCTCCCAATGCAGCGTTTCGTGGCGCTTCGGCACTGGAAATCATGTTGGGCGGTGAACTTACTGACCTGATGCGGGTGCGGCGCTATCTTGATGCGGAACGCGGCGGCTGGTGATCGACCCTTCCACTCTGCCCGTTTCAGTTATCAAATGGCAAGGCGCGGTTCGGATCATTCGCAGTATCTATCCACCGATTGATCTTTTTGAAGACATTGCTGATCCGGCAGACTGGCCGTTGCTCATATCGGCAGAGCAAAAAACCAATCCCCGGCTGATGGAGAATATCGGCAACTGGGAACTTGTTCCCGAAGGCCGCCGCGTTGGCGGTCAAGGTGCGACCTATCTCATGGCACCCTTTTGCCATGTGAGCCCGGATCGTAAAAGCAGGTTCAGCGACGGCAGCTTTGGCGTGCTCTATGCCGGCAATGTATTTGAAGTGGCCCTGCTGGAAACCATTCATCACCACGAGCGGTTCATGGCGCGGACAAATGAGATTGCGGGTTGGACATCTCAGTTCAGGGAAATTGTAATGAACATTGAAGGGCAGCTGCATGATCTGCGCAAACCCGATGCCTGTCATTTGAATGCACTCGATCCTGATAGCTATGCCATGAGCCAGAAGTTGGCTGCACAATTGCGGGCCACAGGTTCGAACGGCCTTTTTTATCCAAGTGCACGCCATCGAGGTGGCGAATGCGTTGGATTGTTTTATCCCGACCTTGCAACGAATGCCACGCAAGGCCGCCACCTTGATTATCACTGGGACGGTACAAGGGTCGATCTCTGTCGCAATCCGGGCAATGGCCAAGTCTTTAGAATTGTCCCCGACAAAGTGAAATGAAATTCGCCGCTGCAGCCGTCGATCTTGTTGCAATGGTGGGAGATACTGGACTCGAACCAGCGACCCCTGCGATGTGAACACAGTGCTCTACCAACTGAGCTAATCTCCCGTCGCGGCGATTGGTGCCTTGCTATAGGGGCGGCTTGAATATCAAGTCAATATCGTGCTTCCGGCGCACCCGCAAAAGCGTCAACCGGGCTGACACCTGTGAAAGGCGCGTGGCCCAGCAGTCTGTCGACAACAGCCCGTTGCGCCGCTGCTGTCGGGCAATAAGCATTGATGTAGGTGGCAACGCGCGGTGCATCATACAAATAATAAGGATGGCCAAACGAAACCATGATCGTTGGCAAATCATGCCAATAGCGCTGCATCGTGTTCATGACTCCAGGTTGTTCCATGGCCCAGTCCATGTAAATGCGCGACCTGCCCAAAGAAGACTCCACTGCGGGCGCATAGATCACCAGATCGCAATTTTCAGGTGTTGGCGGATTGGTGCCGTCATAGGGCGACACTACAAATCCTTTGCCCTCAAGCGCCTGCCGGAACGATTCCAGTTCCTGCCAGGGCATGTCTGGCAGGAAACCTGGAATGCCGCGACTCACCAAACAGATGCGTTTGTGCTTTCCAGGATTGAGGGGCAACAGGTTTTTTGTATTTTTCACCAAAGTGATCGACCGCGCAGTCATGTCTGCCGCATAGTCGAGGTGATCGGCCAATCCGATGCGCTGCCGCGCTTCATCAAGTGGCAATATGCGTTCATCGATGGATAGCTGGTGCAGGCCCAAAGCCGCCTTCATGCCCAACACCCGCGTCACGGCATCTTCAACCCGCTGTTCGGAAAGCTGCCCATTGCGCAATCCCTGCATCATGAATGAAAGATCTTGTTCCAGATTGTTCGAGAACAGAAATACATCACAGCCGTTTTCAATACATTGCGGGGCCGTTTCGCTGCGCGCGGCCCAATCGCCAAATCCAGCCATCACAGTTGCGTCTGAAACGATCAGCCCATTGAAACCAAGTTCGCCACGCAACAAATCCATATTGATCAGTTTTGAAACCGATGCTGGACGGTAGCGCTCCAAGCCTTCGGCAATGCCGTGTTTGGCTGCGAATGCAGGCAGGGCAATATGGGCCGACATCACAGACATCAGACCCGCATCGATCATCCGTTTGTAAATCCGGCCAAACACCGAGAACCATTCATCCGGTCCCAGACGATTGGTTGTCGTGACCAGATGCTGGTCGCGGGCGTCAAAACCCTCGCCCGGCCAATGCTTGGCCGTGGCTGCGATGCCCGCCGCCTGAAACGCCTGCATGCAGGCCATCCCCTGCGCTTCAACCACTGCAGGATTACTGCCATAGGACCGGGTGCCCACAATGGCGCTTGTCCATTCCTTGTTGATGTCGATACAAGGTGTGAATGTCCAATTATAGCCCATGGCCTTGGCTTCCCGTGCCATGATACCCACGGCTTTCGCAGTCATTGCGGGGTCATTGACGGCAGCCATGCCGAGATTGTTGCTGAAGGGCGTCATGCAGCCTGCCAGATTGCCGCCCCCTTCCAGATCGCCAGTGATGAAGGGCGGTATTTCGCAATTCTCCAAAGCACGGCGGGTGGCAGCGTGGGCCGCTGCCATGTCTGCACCGACAAAACGGCAAAGCCCGCCGGGTTTGAAAGCCGTGATGGCGTCCACTGCCGCAAGATCATCGCCGAAGGAAATCTGCACAAACAGCTGGCGCAACTTGTCTTCCACGGAAAGTCCGTTGCGGGTTTGCTCAACCCAAATTACATCCGAATCTGACAGGTTGAACGGCGGCAGGCGCAGGGAAGAGAGAACGGACATGTTATGAATGCTCACGTTGGGAGGTTACTTGCATCGCCTTATGGCCTGTGATCCAATGTCTGTCATGCTCAAATCACTTTATGCACTCGCTTTCCTGCTGATCGCCGGGGGTCTGGTTTTTCACTTCGCCGCCCTTGAGGCCTTCAATCTGCTGGTCCCCAAGGATCAAGGTTCAGTGCAGGCAGCCAAGGACGTTGCTTATGGCAATGATCCGCGCCAAAAACTTGATGTTTACAAGCCTGTCTCTGGTGTGGGGCCTTGGCCCGTCATCGTTTTTGTACACGGCGGTTCATGGCAGGGCGGCAATAAAAATCCCTATGAATTTGTGGGTCGCGCCCTTGCAGCACAGGGTTTTGTCACCTTGGTCATCAACTACCGCTTGCACCCCGACAATAAATATCCGGCCTTCGTGGAAGACACAGCCCTTGCTTTGCGCTGGGTCGCTGCCCACGCGGCAGACTATGGTGGGGCAGGGGATAAACTCTTTGCCATGGGGCATTCGGCTGGTGCCTATAATATTGCCCAGGCTGTATTGGCTGCAAAATATACAGTGGGCCGCCCAAAATTGTTGGGTATTGTGACACTGGCAGGACCATTCGATTTCCTGCCAATAGATTCGCCAATCACCAAGGAAGTTTTTGGCCATCTGCCGAACCTGCCCGACACCCAGCCCGTCAATCATGCTAGACCAGATGCACCGCCATTTCTGATCTTGCATGGCGATGCTGATAAAACAGTCTTTCCAAAAAACTCCAAAGCCCTTGATGCAGCCCTCCGGCAAGCGGGCGCATCATCAACGCTAAAAATCTACGAAGGAATTTCGCACATAGACATTCTGTTGGCGCTCTCAACATGGAAACGCGATACGGCCCCCGTGCTGGCCGATGCGGTGGCTTTTATGCGAGATAAGTTGAAATGATTGGCCAAGCTTCGTCATAGTGATCAATAACGTGGGTAGGGTCGAAGGTACTGACGTGTTGTGATGTATAGCCGAACGACACAGCGAGGACGGGTACATTGGCAGCTTGGGCCGTACGAATATCGGTTTCGCTGTCTCCCACCATCATCATGTCAGCCGCGGCAAAACCCAGCCGCCTTGCAGCTTCCAACAAGGGTTCGGGATTGGGTTTCATGATGGGTAACGTATCGCCGCCAACCAGTGAGCCAAAGCGCTGCATCATGCCGAGTTCCGTCAATAATTTTCGGGAGAGATGCTCGACCTTGTTGGTGCACACACCCATTTTGAGGCCTGCCGCTTGGGCTTCGTCCAACAGCCCGATCAAGCCATCGAACACCACACTATGGTCGGCAATATTGTCGCCGTAATATTCCAGAAATGTTTTGTGCAGGTGCTTCAGGGTTTTTTCATCCACCGCCGGACCTGTGGCCGCAACGCCCCGTTCAATCAAGTTCATCGCACCATGGCCAACAAAGGCCCGCAATTCAGGCATGCTGATCGGCGGTCGATCAATCAGGCCCAGCACATGATTGGTAGCAGCATGAAGATCGGGCGCAGTGTCCACCAATGTGCCATCGAGATCAAAAATCAGGGCCTTGAGGGTCATGTGTTTCCTTGAAACGGGTTGATTTGTCAGGTGGCAAGGCCTGTGCTAAGCCGCGCCAGATAACGGAGAAAACCATGGATATCGGCAAACCCACAGCCTTGCGAGACATATTGAAAGACAAGTCCCTGCTCAAGGACAAATGTTATATCAACGGTCAATGGGTGGGATCTGATGCGACCATCAGGGTGACCAATCCGGTGGATGAAAGCCTGATTGTCACTGTGCCCAAACTGGGCGCTGCCGAAACACGCAAAGCCATCGAAGGCGCGCAAGCCGCTCAAAAACTTTGGGCCAAACGCTCGGCCAAGGAGCGCGGACAAATCCTGCGCAAATGGTTCAACCTGATGATGGACAATCAGGAAGACCTCGCCCAGATTCTCACAGCCGAACAAGGCAAGCCACTGGCCGAGGCCCGCGGCGAAATTGCCTATGGTGCATCTTTCATCGAGTGGTTTGCCGAGGAAGCCCGCCGCGTCTATGGCGAAACCGTGCCTGTGCCGTTTCCCCATGGTCGTGCAGTTGTCATCAAGCAACCCGTCGGCGTCATTGCTTGCATCACGCCGTGGAATTTCCCCAATGCCATGATCACCCGCAAAGCTGGTGCCGCACTTGCGGCAGGCTGTGCCATGGTCGTAAAGCCTGCCAGCGAAACGCCACTTTCGGCGCTTGCCATGGCCGAACTGGCTGACCGCGCCGGCATTCCCGCAGGCGTGTTTTCTGTTTTGACAGGATCGGCAAAAGACATCGGTGCCGAGATGACATCCAATCCGATTGTCCGTGGACTGACGTTTACCGGCTCAACGGAAATCGGCCGCCTGCTGATGCAGCAATGCGCCCCCACCATTAAAAAGATGGGACTGGAACTTGGCGGCAATGCCCCCTTCATCGTGTTTGATGATGCAGACTTGGATGCCGCCGTTGCCGGTGCCATGGTTTCCAAATACCGCAACGCTGGCCAAACCTGCGTATGCGCCAACCGGATTTATGTGCAGGAGGCTGTCTATGACGCCTTTGCTGAAAAGCTGGTTGCGGCTGTTGCCAAACTCAAAGTCGGCAATGGCACCGCCGATGGCATTACCACGGGTCCGTTGATCAATGCTGCCGCTGTTGCCAAAGTCGAGGAACACATAGCCGATGCACTTGCCAAAGGTGGCAAATTGGCGGCAGGTGGCAAACGGCTTGGCGGCAACTTCTTCGAACCAACGATCATCACAGGCGTCACCAGCGACATGGCCGTGGCCCGCGAGGAAACCTTTGGCCCGGTTGCACCGCTCTTCAAGTTCAAGACTGAGGAGGAAGTGATCGCGTGGGCCAATGCCACGGAATTCGGCCTCGCCTGTTACTTCTACACCCGCGATATCGGCCGCGTTTGGCGTGTCGGTGAAGCTTTGGAATATGGCATGATTGGCATCAACGAAGGTTTGATTTCAACTGCTGAAGTGCCCTTCGGCGGCGTCAAGGAATCAGGCCTGGGTCGTGAAGGTTCAGCCCATGGCATGGAAGAATACCTAGAAGTGAAATACATGTTGATGGGAGGACTTGGCAAATGAGCGCCAAGAAACTGTTAGACGCTGATGGTCAAAAGAAACTTGCCGCCCACGCAGCCTTGAAGCTTGTAAAGCCTGGCATGAAAGTGGGTTTGGGCACGGGTTCAACCGCCAACCATTTCATCAAGGCACTCGGTGAAAAGGCCAAGGCGGGGCTGGATGTGACGGGTATTCCCACATCGAAAGTCACGTTCGAACTGGCAAAGTCCGTCGGCATTCCCATCGGCTCGCTGGAGGACTTTCCGTTTCTTGATCTGGTCGTCGACGGTGCCGATGAAATCGATCCGGAGTTCCGCCTGATCAAGGGCGGCGGCGGTGCCTTGTTGGTGGAAAAGATTGTCGGATCATCTGCCCGTGAACTTGTCATCATCGCCGACGAGTCCAAGCAGGTCAAAAAACTTGGCAAGTTCCCGCTGCCGATTGAAGTTGTGGCGCTTGGTGTCAAGGCCACGGGCTGGAAACTTGAGCGCGTCTTCAAGATGGTTGACATGACACCCAAGATGGCGCTGCGCATGAAAGATGGTCAACCCTTCCGCACCGATATGGGCAACCTGATCATCGATTGTGCCTGTGGCGAAATCAAACAGCCGGACCGTCTTGAAGTGATGTTGAACAATCTTCCCGGCGTCGTGAACAACGGTCTTTTTGTTGGCATGGCAAGTCACCTTTTCATTGGCCGGGCCAATGGCACGGTTGATGAAATTGCAAAAACATGAGTGAATTCGACGTCGACCTTTTTGTCATTGGCGCTGGCTCTGGCGGTGTCAGGGCAGGGCGAATTGCTGCGAAATACGGTGCCAAGGTTGTGGTGGCAGAAGAATTCCGCCCCGGCGGCACCTGCGTCATTCGTGGCTGTGTGCCGAAAAAACTTCTGGTCTACGCGTCGAAATTTGCGGAGGAATTTGAAGACGCCATTGGCTTTGGCTGGACATCGGAAAAAATATCCTTCGATTGGTCAACCCTGATTGAAAACAAGGACAAGGAAATCGAACGCCTGAGCCGTGCCTATGTCCGCAACCTTGAAGCGGCAGGGGCCGAACTCATCAACGAACGCGCCACCCTGATTGATCCGCACACGGTGCAATTGGCGGGTGGGCGAAAAGTTACGGCCAAGTATATTCTGATTG
>JANOVS010000229.1:0-4361 GCA_031417515.1 Hyphomicrobiales bacterium | reverse complement strand
GTGATGTTGCCGACGAGGTGTTGAAAATGTGCGACTTCATAGCGTTGCATGCGGGCCAGAAAGAAATAGCGCACGCGCGCTTTGTCCCAACGGTCCAACTGCTCAAAATCATCGCCACCCTTCAACACTGTCGTGAGAAATTCGCGGTTGCGGGCAAGCTCGTCCAATTGCGACATGATGGACAGGTTCAACTGCTGCACACTGGCCGCCCGCACGGCCCGCGCATTGTTACGGAGCTGAATGGCCGCATAAGTGACGGAGGCGATAACGCCAATTCCGCCCAGTATTTGTGCTGTTTCTTGAAGTGTCAAAATTGCCATCCGAACAGGGGAGAGAAGAGTGCGGCGAAACGGTGTCCGCCGCACCGGGACTTCTAGGCCATGGGAGTTTTGTAGCTGCCAGTGATTTTTCCGGCGAGCGCCAGTGCTGCCATTGCGTCGGCGTGGCTGAAGAGCTTGGTGGTGACACCGCCAGCCACCGTGCCGGATGCAGCAACAGCTGTCGATACGGCCATCATTGTCTTGTCATCATTGGCTTCAGCCAGAACCACGACGTCATATTTGCCGAAACAGAAGAAGAGGTGGTGCAACTTGCCGCCCGCCGCTTCAATCAGTTTCCGGGCGGCCGCTTCGCGGTCCGATGGCTTTGCGATCATAGCCTTCATAGCTTCGGGTGTATAGCTGAGTTGGTAGAGGTAGTAGCCCATGGTTGTACCCTCGTCTCAGTTGGAGCCTGCCTTGGCTGCCTCGCAACATGTCAAGGGCATGGCTGAAGTTGTTCCGCCGCTTGAATGCGCGGCCTGTCATTGAGGCAACGAATTCAAACTAACACAGCGGCGGTAATTGTCAGCAGAATTGAAGAGAGGGAGAAGTGCCGGCTTCTGTTGCCAGGTGCCGGCGGACCCCGCCTAAAGCTGCAAAGCCCTAGGACTTGATTTCGGCTTTAGGCACTGCGTTACGCAGCGACTGCAACCGGAGCATAGTTGTCATTTGCAACTATAAAACAGCCCGATAACGTCGGTACAATCACGGGCAAAAAACCCACCTTTACACTCAAGTCGAAACTATTTCGCCCCCATGCCTCTTGCTCAGAGAGAAGTGGTGGAGGCGCCGGGTACTGCCCCCGGGTCCTAAAAGCTTATTACGCAGGCCGTTTATCACCATAGCCACGCTTGCGCGGGCAACTGACATATAGGAGGTTCTGTTATAAAATTGAAGGGCTGATTTTTGAGTGGTTTGAATGGATGGGCCAATAGGCCGAAAAACAGGTGCCAATCTTAAAATGCGCTTTGCAACCAATTTGCAAGCTGCTAGCCTTCGCCATGCAACCAAGAGGTGCACCTAATAATATCGTCGTCTTATAATGGGGAAATAATATGGTGATCCAAACAAACTATAAGGAAGATCTCTCGAAATATACATCGAAAGTAAATGACGCGGCGTTGGCCGCCATCATCAAGTTTTGCGGTATTGCTCTTCGCGGCGAAGATTCGCAATATGTTGCTGTAACCGATGACACTGAAGTCAAGCGCGTTGTGAATGGTTTTGCGGCCAAGAAGCTTGGCCTTGAAGCTGACGCGGCCCGCGCCGGCATCAAGAAGGTTCACGAAGCCATGAAGGCTGATCGCACGAAAATGCGCACGACTGTCTACTACCTCCTTGCGGAAAATACCGGAACGCTGGGCAAGCTGGGCTGAACAATCCGATTTCTGTATCTATTGGCGGTGGAGCCCTGTGGGTTCTGCCGCTTTTGTTTGGTGAATCGCGCTGGCCATTGCTAAGAGCTGTTTATGCAACAATATCTTGATCTCATGGCCCATGTGCGCCAGCGCGGCATCCGCAAACAGGATCGTACCGGCACCGGAACCTTGTCGGTGTTTGGCCATCAAATGCGATTTGACCTGGAAGCGGGCTTCCCGCTGGTCACCACCAAAAAACTGCATCTGCGGTCAATCATCCATGAATTGTTGTGGTTCATTCGGGGCGACACCAACGTCAAGTATCTGCATGACAACAAGGTGACGATCTGGGACGAATGGGCCGATGCCCATGGTAATCTAGGCCCGGTTTATGGCGCACAGTGGCGCAGCTGGCCAAAGCGTGACGGAACAACCCTCGACCAGTTGACTGACGTGATCGCGCGAATCAAGTCGTCTCCCGACTCACGCCGACTGCTCGTCACAGCGTGGAACCCGGCCGATGTGGACCGCATGGCCTTGCCGCCTTGCCACTGTCTTTTCCAGTTCTACGTGGCCAACCAAAAACTCTCGTGCCAACTCTATCAACGTTCAGCCGACATTTTTCTGGGCGTGCCATTCAACATCGCATCCTATGCCCTGCTGACTCACATGATCGCCAAAGTCTGTGGCCTGGGTGTTGGGGATTTTGTCCACACATTGGGCGATGCGCATATCTATCTAAACCATTTGGAGCAGGCCGATTTGCAATTGACGCGAAAGCCCAAGACTTTGCCGCAACTCAAAATCCTGCGGAATGTCGCAGCAATCGAAGACTTCAGATATGAAGATTTCAAGATCGAAGGCTATGAGCCAGATGGCGCTATTGCGGCACCGGTGGCGGTCTGACATGGGCTTGCAACTTGGTGCTGATTTCAAGCTGGCCCGGCAACATTGGCTTTACGAAGCCAAGGGCGGCCAGTCTTTGGCCGCCGCATTCCTGCTGATGATTGGGTTTTTCGTTGTCTTGACTTTCCTCCAGGCGTTTTTTGCTTACGTCGCTTTCGCCGTGTTTTTTGGTGATTGGCGGGTCTTGGCTGCGGGCGATCCTGCCGGTCTCGCGACTTTCACCAAAGCCGCTGTAGTCGGATTGATGCCTGCATCACTCATTGGCGCCTGGATTTGCTGGCGCGCCTCATCGTGGTGGAATCCCACAAAGCAGAGCGGACTTGCGCTCCACTTGCCAGCACTGGGCATTATGGGATGGGTGCTGGTGATTGTCGGCTTTGCGCTGGCAGTCTATGCCATTTTCTTCCTGACATTTGCGATTTTGGGCATTGATCCAAAGGATTATGCACCATCTGCAAAAGGGCTTGATGATGCTTCATCGATGGCGGGATTGATCGAGAAGGTGATTGCAGATCTGTCCGATGAACCGCTGCTGTTTGCACTGGCCATTCCGGGAATTGCGATTTTTGTGCCCTTGGTGGAAGAGATGATTTTCCGGGGCGCGATTTTTTCTGCACTTGTCAACTCATGGTTTGGCAGGAGTGGGGCTGTTTTGATCACGTCAGCAATCTGGGCCCTCATACATGGGGCCACCGCACCATGGCTGTTTGTAGGCATCATATTCATGATGGGAATTGTGCTGGGCTTGTTGTTGCTGCGTTTCGGTAGCCTTTGGGTGACGATTGTTTGTCATTGCGTGTGGAACGCCCTGACCACGCTTTCGATCTTTGGCGGGGCAGCAGGACCGTGACAATCATATCGCTGGTTTATGCGCAGTCGCGCAATGGCGTCATCGGCAACAAGGGCAAATTGCCGTGGCACCTGCCATCCGATCTCAAACGTTTCAAACAGGTGACACTTGGCAAACCCATAATCATGGGGCGCAAAACTTGGGACAGTCTGCCGCGCAAGCCACTGCCGGGCCGTGCAAATATTGTCATTACACGCCAACCTGGTGTTGCGGGCGAGGGGGCTCTAGTTGCAAGTGACATCGAAGAGGCGCTGGCAATTGCTGGAGACGTGCCGGAAGTCTGCGTCATTGGTGGTGGGCAGATTTATGCGGCGTTTCTGCCTGTGGCGCGGCGGATTTATCTGACAGAAATTGATTTGCAGGTTGCAGGCGATACATTTGCCCCGATGCTGGAAATGCCGCCCTGGCGAGAAGTGTCTCGGGAAGTCCATTCGGCTGCCATTGGTGATGCCAGCGGTTTCACGCTGCGGGTATTGGAACGCCCTGAAATTTAATTGGGATTCAGCCTCAGCCTATTGGACTTTTGCTGGTCCACTCCCTATATCCCACTCGTATCAGACGAGAGACGTGAGGAATAGCGATGCCTTGGAACAAGGATGACGATGAAAGTGGCAAAGGCCCCTGGAGCCAAAAAGGCGGACAGGATGGCGGCCATAGTCCTTGGGGCAATGGCGGCGGAAACGGGCCAAAGCGGCCCAATAATCCTTGGGGCGGTGGAAACCGTGGACCCGGCAGCGGGCCACCAGACCTTGATGAACTTCTGCGCCGCGGCAAAGACAGCCTGAAGCAAGCCATTCCCGGTGGTTCCGGCAAGGGCAGTTGGTTGCTGCCTCTCGCACTGTTCGCCGCTTTCGTGGTTTATCGGTCAGTATATCAGGTCCAGCCCGACGAGCGCGGTGTGGTGATGCAGTTTGGCGAATATGCGAG
>JANOVS010000228.1:0-2631 GCA_031417515.1 Hyphomicrobiales bacterium | reverse complement strand
CTTCGGCCACCTTCTCCACGAAGGCGTGGAGAAGGGACAATGTTTGAGGCCGGCATGCAATTCAGTCCCTTCTCCACGCCTTCGTGGAGAAGGTGCCCCCCAAGTTCAAATAAGTGGGGGGCGGATGAGGTCTCTTGGCTTCATGTCAGGGCACTGAACCATGCGCCTCGTCTTCATGGGAACGCCGGAATTTTCTTGCACGGCGTTGCGTGCCTTGCTGGATGCGGGACATGAGATTGCTTGTGTTTATTCGCAACCACCGCGGCCGGCAGGGCGGGGTCAGGCTTTGCGTAAATCACCGGTGCAGTTGTTGGCGGAGAGCCGGGGCATTGAAGTTCGCGTGCCGGTTTCGTTGAAAATTGCAGATGAGCAGGCTCGGTTTGCAGCATTGAATGTCGATGCTGCTGTGGTGGTGGCCTATGGATTGCTGTTGCCAAAAGCCATTCTCGATGCGCCGCGCTTTGGCTGTTTCAACATTCACGCTTCGTTGTTGCCGCGCTGGCGCGGTGCTGCCCCCATTCAGCGGGCAATCATGGCGGGCGATGCGGAAACCGGTGTCAGCATTATGCGGATGGAAGAAGGGCTTGACACGGGGCCGATGCTTTTGACGGTGCGATGTGCGATTACATCAGCGACCACTGCAGCAAGCTTGCATGACGAATTGGCGGCAATGGGTGCTGAGGCGATTGTTGCGGCGCTGAAGACGCCTGATGCGCCGGGTGTTATGCAACCCGTTGATGGCGTGACCTATGCAAAAAAAATCGACAAGGCCGAGGCGCGGATTGATTTTTCGAAACCTGCGGGCGAAGTGTTGCGGAAAATACATGCACTGTCACCGTTTCCAGGGGCGTGGATGATGGTGAATGGGGCACGGGTGAAGATTTTGAAAGGGCGCAAGGTTCAGTCTTACGAGGCTGCTGGAGTATTTGTCGATGGTGCCCTGTCGATTGCCTGCGGTGCTGATGCCATCCAATGTCTTTCGTTGCAACGGGAGGGCAAAGGGGTGATGGATGCAGCGACTTTCCTGCGGGGGTTTCCCATCGCCGCTGGAACTGTGGTGAACTGATGCCGCGTTATCGCCTCGACATTGAATATGATGGCACCTTGTTTGCTGGCTGGCAATTGCAGGAGACTTTGCCGACAGTGCAAGGGGTGCTGGAGGCGGCTGTCAAAAAACTGCATGGGGTGCATTGTCTGGTTTATGGGGCGGGGCGGACCGATGCGGGCGTGCATGCACTGGGTCAGGTGGCCCATGTGGATGTGCCAAAGACGTGGGATCCGTTTGTGCTGCGCAATGCCATCAATGGCAATGTCAGGCCGCACAAAGTCAGTGTGCTGGAAGCCACCGAAGTGACGGAAGATTTTCATGCGCGTTTTTCGGCGACGGAGCGGCGCTATCTGTTTCGCATTCTCAACCGCCGTGCACCCCCTGCGCTTGAAGTGAACAAGGTCTGGCATGTGCCCGTTGAGCTTGACCACGAGGCCATGCACCGGGTGGCCCAGGAGTTGGTGGGCAAGCATGATTTCTCGACTTTCCGGGCCACCTCTTGTCAGGCCAAGTCTCCCGTCAAAACCCTGGATAAGTTGAAAGTCTCGCGTTACGGCGATGAGATTGAAATCGAGGCCGAGGCCCGCAGCTTTTTGCACCATCAGGTGCGTTCCATGGTGGGTTCGCTGAAACAGGTGGGGGATGGCACCTGGACCGCCTTTCAATTGCGCCGCGCCCTCGAAGCCAAAAACCGCACGGCCTGTGGCGCGGTGGCACCACCACAAGGGCTTTATCTCGTCAACGTGGGCTATGTTCCCCTGCCGCAAGCGACTGAACAAGATCGGGCAGCAAGCCCAGATGTTCAATTGTCTTGAAGCGGGGATGGTCGGGTGGCTCTGCGTGTTCATGGGCCCATGCGAATTCATGGGGCACATGAACGCCAAAGGCTCCGGCATGGAGTGCTGGGATGACATCCGACTTGAGCGAGTTACCGGCCATTAGAGAAGTTTCAGGGCCCGATCCCAATTGGCGGAAAATCCGGTCATAGGTCGCAGGTTGCTTGTCGCTGACGATTTCGATGCCTGCGAAAAAATCGCCAAGGCCCGATGCCGCGACTTTACGTTCCTGATCGAACAGGTCGCCCTTGGTGATCAGCACCAACTTATAATTTGCGGCCAGCGCTTCAAGCGTGTCTGCCACATGGGGCAGCAGTTCGACGGGATGATGCAGCATGTCGCGGCCCGCATCGAGGATGGTTTTCAATGTTGATGACGAGACCTTGCCATCGGTGACTTCGATGGCGGTTTCAATCATCGACAGGGTAAAGCCCTTGATGCCGAAGCCATAGAAGGCGAGATTCTTTTTTTCGGCGCTTAACAACCGTTCGGCGATTTGCGCTGGTGGCGCGTGGTCTTTCAGCAGGTCGGCAAACATGGCTTGCGTGAAATGAAAATGCTTTTCATTGTGCCACAGCGTGTCATCGGCATCGAGGCCAATGGTGGTGAGTTTGGTCATCATGAATTCCTGTGCATGCGATTCAGTCTGAGTCTGTCGGCCCTTCGAGGCTCGCAAGGGCTCGCACCTCAGGGAGAGGGTAACCGCAAATTTCCCTCACCCTGAGGTGCCCGCCCTTCGCGGGCCTC
>JANOVS010000227.1:0-11993 GCA_031417515.1 Hyphomicrobiales bacterium | reverse complement strand
TATAAGTGCCCTCCAACCCGCCTCTTTGGCGGTGAGGAGGTGGCCGAAGGCCGGAGGTGGGGGTTTCGATTTGCGCCCTAAACAAACTCCATCATCACCGCATCGACGGCAAGGCTGTCGCCAGTCTTGGTGTTGATTGTCTTGATCGTAGCATCCCTTTCAGCCCGCAGCAGGTTTTGCATTTTCATGGCTTCGACGATGGCCAGGGTGTCTCCGGCTTTTACCACCTGCCCTTCTTGCACCGCGATAGACACCACGAGGCCAGGCATGGGGCACAGGAGTTTTTTGGATACGTCAGGCCGCTTTGTCTCCGGCATGCGGCTGACGAGGTCGGCTTCGCGGGGTGTGAAGACATGGGTTTCGACAGAAAAGCCTCGCCACGACAAGCGATAGCCATTCAGAACTGACGAGACTTTGATAGTGACTTCGCCAGCCGACGTAGGAACATGGGCCAAAGGCTGGCCGGTTCGCCACAGGTTTTGGGCGGCGGCGCGGTCCAGGGCTTCATTTACTTCCAGAATATGGGTTTGGCGATCCAACCGGATGTGGCGGGCCTTTTCAAAATTTATTTTCCGGCTGGCCAGTTGCCCGGAAATCCGGCGTTTGCTGCGGTTCTCGATGTGGTCGAGCAGCACCGCAGTTTCAGCAAACATGCGGGCGGTTTGTTCGTCCAGTGATTTGGCCTTGAAACCTTCGGGAAATTCTTCGGCAATGAAACCGGTGGAAAGTTCGCCCGCCTGCCAGCGTGGATGATCCATGATGGCTGAAACAAATGGAATATTATGTTGAATGCCTGATACCACGAATTGGTCCAGGGCGCTGGCCATGGCGGTGATCGCAGCGCTTCTGGTTGGGGCATGAGTGCAAAGTTTGGCGATCATCGGGTCATACCAGATGGAAATCTCGCCGCCTTCGAATACGCCCGTATCATTGCGCACAGTGATGCCGTTGGCTGATTGTTCTGCTGGGGGGCGATATTGCACCAGACGACCTGTTGACGGCATGAAGTTGCGAACCGGATCTTCAGCATAAATGCGGCTTTCAATGGCCCAACCGTTTAGCTTCACATCGTCTTGCGCAAGGGCCAGTTTTTCACCTGCAGCAACCCGGATCATCTGTTCCACCAGATCAATGCCCGTCACCAGTTCGGTGACGGGGTGTTCAACTTGCAGTCTGGTGTTCATCTCGAGGAAATAAAACGACTGGTCCTGCCCTGCCACAAACTCAACGGTGCCAGCACTATCGTAATTCACGGCCTTGGCCAAGGCGACGGCTTGGGCACCCATGGCCTTGCGGGTTGCTTCGGTGAGAAGCGGCGATGGTGCTTCTTCGATGACTTTCTGGTTGCGGCGCTGAATGGAACATTCGCGTTCACCGAGATGAATGACGTTACCGTGCTTATCGCCCAAGACCTGAATTTCAATATGACGTGGGTTAGTGATGAATTTTTCGATGAACAGGCGATCATCGCCAAACGATGATTGGGCTTCAGCTTTCGCCATGGCAAATCCCTCGCGGCACTCTTTGTCGTCATGAGCAATGCGCATGCCCTTGCCGCCGCCGCCTGCCGAGGCCTTGATCATAACGGGATAGCCGATGGTTGCGGCAATGCGCACCGCATCATCGGGGTCGGCAATGACGCCGAGATCTCCAGGCACCGTTGACACGCCAGCCGCTGCGGCGGCTTTCTTGGATGCAATCTTGTCGCCCATGGCTTCGATGGCAGTGGGGTTGGGTCCGATGAATACGATTCCCGCATCCTGCAATGCTTTGGCAAAAGCAGCCCGTTCCGACAGAAACCCGTAACCGGGATGCACCGCTTCAGCACCTGTCGCTTTGCAGGCCGCGATGATTTTTTCGATACTGAGATAGGATTCCTGGGCTTGTGGTGGGCCAATCAAAACGGCTTCATCGGCCATTTCAACATGCAGGGCACGGGCATCGGCTTCAGAATACACGGCAACCGTCTGGATACCCATGCGCCGCGCGGTCTTGATGACGCGGCAGGCTATTTCGCCACGGTTGGCGACAAGGATTTTTTTGAACATGAGCCTGTCAATGAATTATGGTGTTGGAGCGTTTTCTTGCCCTGTTTAGGTCGATCCTGCAATGCTTGTTCAAATGGGTTTCATTCAGCCCTCAAATACGATAAGGCCCGCGCCCATGAACATTCATGTGCCAAAAGTAGGACTGGTCCAACTGGGCTGCCCCAAGAACCTTGTTGATTCCGAGCGCATTCTCACCCAACTGCGGGCTGAAGGCTATGTAATTGCACCGGGCTATGATGATGCTGACGTCGTGATCGTCAACACCTGCGGATTTCTCGATTCAGCCAAGGCCGAAAGCCTTGCCGCCATTGGCGAAGCCATGCAGGAAAACGGTCGGGTGATTGTTACCGGCTGTTATGGCATTGAAGCGGAAGCCATTCAAAAGGCCCATCCCGGTGTATTGGCCATCACGGGTCCGCACCAATATGAAGCTGTGGTCGGCGCCGTGCATAAAGCCTTGCCGCCGTTGCATGATCCCAAAATGGATTTGGTGCCGCCGCAAGGTTTGCACCTCACGCCAAAACATTATGCTTACTTGAAAATTTCTGAGGGCTGCAACAACCGCTGCACGTTTTGCATTATCCCGTCGATTCGTGGTGATCTGGTTTCGCGGCCTGCTGCGGCGGTTTTGTATGAAGCCGAGCGGCTGGTGAAGGCGGGTGTCAAGGAACTGCTGGTGATTTCGCAAGATACATCGGCCTATGGCGTTGATGTGAAATATGCGACTTCGCCCTATCGGGGACGGCAGGTGAAGGCCAAATTTTACGATCTGGCCAAGGAACTGGGCGATCTCGGCGCGTGGGTGCGCATGCATTATGTTTACCCCTACCCACATGTTGATGATGTAATTGAGCTGATGGCTGAAGGGAAAATCTTGCCCTATCTTGATATTCCATTCCAGCACGCATCACCATCGGTTCTGAAATCCATGCGGCGTCCGGCGAACCAGGAAAAGGTGCTGGATCGCCTCGCCAAGTGGCGGAGCATTTGTCCGGATATCGCAATTCGTTCCACTTTCATTGTTGGTTTCCCCGGCGAGACTGATGCTGATTTCGACATGCTGTTGCAATGGATGAGGGAAGCGCGGATTGAGCGTGCGGGTTGCTTCAAGTATGAGCCGGTTTCGGGTGCTACTTCGAATGATCTGGGCCTGCCCCAGGTGCCCGATGAGGTGAAAGCTGAGCGCTACGGTCGCTTCATGGAAGTGCAGCAGCAGATTTCAGCCGAAGTTTTGCAAGGTAAAGTTGGCCGTGAAATCAATGTGTTGGTGGACGAAATTGACATGGAGAATGAAGAAGCGGTTGCCCGTTCACCCTGGGATGCACCAGAGATTGATGGCAATGTGTTTATCCCCGGCGCCACGGATTTAAAATCCGGAGATATGGTGAAGGTTCGGATTGTCGAAGCCGAGGAATATGATCTGGTGGGAGAGCGGATTTAGAAATCCCGCTCTTCGATGAAAAAGCCATAGAGGCTGGTGAGCAGTGTGATGTTCCAGATGGTGGAAACCCAATTCACCGCCATTTGAAAGGTGATCAGTGCTGAAAGTGCAGCGACTGATTCAGACCGGCCCAATACATAAGCGAAGCCCCCAAAGACAATACCGACAACGATCAACACCAAAAACACCAATACATATAAGCCAACAATGCGCCAGTGGTTGCCAGTTGAAGCGCTCCATGTATCCGCCATGCCCAGATCATGGCGATCCATGGCGACTCCAACAAGTTTCAGGCTCCACCGGACGCTGAGGCCAATCACCCACAGAAAACCGACGATACCTGCAACACTGCCAACGGTTATGGCCAATCCAATTGAGGCTGTACTCAGGCCCCAAATCAACAGGCTGATTGGAATGGCGCCTGCCATTGCGACGAGTCCGACTATCAAACCAATCAGCAGCGTATTGCCGAAATAGCGCGCAACCAGCCCATCAAGTCGCAAACGCTCTGCGCCATGGGGCACTTCATTTTTCAAAATGTAACGATGCCAATTCACGGCGATGGAAGCAAATGCCACCATGCTGGCCAATGCCATCAACATCGTGACCAATAAAAAGCGCGGATCGGCTGGCTTGGTTGGATCGAACGGTCCCAAGCCCAGATTCATGACATAAATATTTCCGGCGATGTTGATCGGCAACAGCACCAGCATCCACGGCCAGCTGGCATGGAAGGCGAATTTGATGTTGCGGAATGTGCTGTCAATGGAGTGGGAGAGTGCAGCAGTAACGGGCAAAAGGCGCATCAACTTCTCCTGAGCAGCAATTTCAAACACTTATATTTGCAAATTCACAAATCCGGCAAGTCCAAACTGCTGCAGTCAACCAACTTTGTTGGGCAGGCGCATCTCGGTTTCGAACATGTAGTCACGAGTGAGCGGCAAGGCATCGACATTGCGGGTGAGTTGCAATTGGAAATTCATGTGTTTGCCATGGCTGAAGGCCAATTCACTGGCGATCAGATAGAATTCCCACATGCGGCAAAACCGTTCATCCATCATGGTGGAAATTTCAGCGCGGTGGCTTTGGAAACGGTTTTCCCATTCACGCAAGGTCTTGGCATAGTGCAGCCGCAGGATTTCAACATCAGTCACCCACAGGCCGGATTTTTCGACGGCAGCAAGGGTTTCTGAAAGGGCTGGCGAATAACCTCCTGGAAAAATATGGCGGCGTACCCAGGCTCCGGTTTGGCCGGGTCCGCCTTTGCGACCAATCGAATGCACCAGGGCCAAGCCGTCTGGTGTCAAAAGATCGCGAATTTTTGTAAAGTATTCCTGGAAATGATCGATGCCCACATGTTCAAACATGCCGATGGAAACGATACGGTCGAAGGGCCCTTGCACATTGCGATAGTCAATCAATTCGAAGCGCACACGCTTTTCCAGGCCGCGCTCCTTGGCCCTCTGGGTGGCCAGCGCATGTTGTTCGACCGATAGCGTCACACCAACAACTTCAACATCGGCAACGGAGGCAATGTAAAGTGCATTGCCGCCCCAGCCGCAGCCGATGTCGAGCACCCGTTGACCGGGTTTCAGATCAAGCTTGGCAGTGATGTGGCGCAGCTTGTTTTGTTGCGCCTGTTCGAGCGAGTCTTCCGGCTTGGTAAAATAGGCGCATGAATAATTCATGTCTTTGTCCAACCACAACCGATAGAAATCATTGGACAGATCGTAGTGATGGCGAACATTGGTGCTGGAGGCTTTTTGGTTATTGCGTTGGCGCCAGCGCTTCAACTTTTTCAGCGTGCCGCGTACGAGCTTTTGCAAGGGGTGGTTGCGTACGGATTGGCGGTTCAAGGCAGAGAGCGTGAGGAAGTCGCGAATGTCGCCTTCTTTCATCACCAACGTGCCGTCCATGTAAGCTTCGCCGACATGCAATTCAGGGTTTGTGAAAAGCTTGCGGTATAGTTTGGGGTCGGTGATTTGAATTGTCACCGCAGGGCCGGGCTCACCGCCGTAGCTGTGCTTTTTGCCACTTGCATCGATAACATGCAGTGTGCCCTTGCGGACGACGCGTTTTAGCAATCGATCAAATAGAAACAATTCACACCTCAGTTCTGTTCAGTTCGCCATAGGCTCAAAGTGGAATATTATCGTGTTTTTTCCACGGGTTTTCCAATTTTTTGCCGCGCAACATATCAAGCGCCCGGGCAATGCGGCGACGGGTGGAATGGGGCATGATGACATCATCGAGAAAACCACGCTCAGCGGCGACAAAGGGATTGGCAAAGCGAGCCTTGTAATCGGCTTCACGTTCCGAGATTTTGACTTTGTCGGCAGCTTCAGCGCGATAAATGATTTCGGCAGCACCGCGCGAACCCATGACGGCAATTTCGGCGGTGGGCCAGGCGTAGTTGATGTCGCCGCGCAAATGTTTTGAGGCCATCACCACATAGGCACCGCCATAGGCTTTGCGGGTTATAAGGGTGATCTTGGGCACGGTGGCTTCGGCATAGGCGAACAACAGTTTTGCACCATGTTTGATCAAGCCGCCATATTCCTGGGCTGTGCCCGGCAAGAACCCCGGCACGTCGACCAACGTTATGATAGGGATGTTGAAGCAATCGCAGAAGCGCACGAAGCGGGCCGCTTTTCGGCCTGCATCGGAATCGAGCACGCCCGCCAGCACCATGGGCTGATTGGCAACGATGCCAACGGTACGGCCCTTGATGCGGCCAAAGCCGACGATGATGTTTTTGGCGTGGGCTTCCTGGATTTCAAAAAAGTCCCCGCCATCCACGGTTTTCAGGATCAACTCATGCATGTCGTAGGGCTGGTTGGGATTGGCGGGAATGAGCGTGTCGAGACTTTCATCAAGGGCGTCGGGATCGCTGGTATCCGGCAGTTCAGGGATTTCTGCGGTGTTGGATGCGGGCAGAAAATCGATCAGTCGGCGCATTTGCAAGAGCGCTTCAACGTCATTGTCATAGGCCCGGTCGGCGATGGAGGATCGCGTGGTATGCACCAAGGCTCCGCCCAACTCCTCCGCCGTCACGGTTTCGTTGGTCACGGTTTTCACCACATCGGGGCCCGTCACGAACATGTAACTGGTGTTGCGCACCATGAAAATAAAATCGGTCATGGCGGGCGAATAAACATCGCCGCCCGCACATGGCCCCATGATTACAGAAATCTGCGGCACCACACCTGAGGCCAAGACATTGCGCTGGAACACTTCACCATAGCCACCCAGCGCATCCACCCCCTCTTGAATGCGGGCCCCACCGGCATCAAACAAGCCGATGATAGGTGCCCGGTTGCGGATGGCCATGTCCTGTATCTTGGTGATCTTGCGGGCGTGGCTTTCCGACAGTGATCCGCCGAACACCGTAAAATCCTTGGCGAAGACATAAACCAGACGGCCATTGATGGTTCCCCAGCCGGTGACCACGCCATCGCCGGGGGTGCGTTGTTGTCCCATGCCAAAGTCGGTGCAGCGGTGTTCGACGAACATGTCGAATTCTTCAAACGACTTATTGTCGAGCAGCAGATCAATGCGCTCGCGGGCGGTCAGTTTGCCCTTGCTGTGCTGGGCATCGACCCGCTTTTGGCCACCACCAAGTCGGGCCTCGGAGCGGCGCTGTTCAAGGGTGTTGAGGATATCCTGCATGGGAGACTCGTTCGGCTTTCTGCTGGGGAGTGGTTAAGCAGGTGCAGTGGCAGTGGTCAAACGGGGTTGAAACACCTTACTCGCGTCCCCCACCTCCGCCCTTCGACCTTCGCTAAGTAGCTTCGGCGGACGCAGTCGGGCACCTCCTCCCCGCGAAAGGCGCGGGTTGGAGGGCATTGATTGGATAGCGGTATATAATAACTGCCCTCCAACCCGCCCCTTCGGCGGGGAGGAGGTGGCGCGAAGCGACGGAGGTGGGGGATGTTCAACAACTTTCTTCCCTCCGGCTCAACCCACTTTCAGCAAATCAAAAAATCCTGCCAAGCCATCATATTCACGTTTGCGCCAGGCCCTGCGGCGGACTGCTTCGTCATCCTCGCCCCATTGTTCGATTTGAAAGTCCTCATCCACATGGGCGGCTTTCCAGGCGTCTTCGGGATTGATGGCTGAGGCTTGCAGCATCAGCGACAACAGGGCCGAGCCTGTGAGGGTGGTCAGAACATAGACGGCGGTTAATTGCCAGGGATCAAATTGCGCAACGTGAAGCCGAATGCTCTCAAGCGTTTCGGGCGGTTGGGTGATGTGGGTAATGCCTGCGCCCTTGCGAAACGTTGCATAGAGTTTTTCGACGACCCAATCGTGAACGGGTTGCCAATGCTGCTGTTGCCGACTGATCAATTCCCTCGGCCCTTCGGCAAAGTAACACACCATGTCCGAACCCGCATATTGGGTGATTTCATCGACGATGATTTGGTGTTCCGCCGTGGCGCGGTCGATGGCGGTGTTGGCGAGTTTTGTCAGTGGCATTGTCTCTGGATCAATGACATCCTTTTGCGCCTGCCATTCTGCTGCAACAGCTTGCGCCAAGGCCTTGGTGGGCAGTCGCAGGTTGGATTTCAGGGGTGTTTTGATGGCTTTTCCATCCAGAAAAATACTATTATTATCAGACACTTCAACGGCTTTGTAAAAGCGCCGTGGCAAGACTTTGTTGAACTGGCCAGTGATCAGACGCCGCATCCGTTCGTCGGGTGTTTCCAGTTTTTCAGGTGGCATCATCAAATCTCGCGGCATCAAAGCCAAATATGCCAAATGTTTTTAGCATGTGATCCGGCAAGGGAGCAGTAATGTCGATAATGCCGGTTCTGGGATGGGGGAAAATGATACGGCGGGCATGCAGGTGCAGCTTGTTGGGCACATCGTCTGGCAAATCAGAATCACCACCATATTTGTTGTCGCCCAGTATCGGCGTTCCGATATGGGCAGCATGGGCGCGCAACTGATGTTGGCGGCCTGTGACAGGTTTCAAAGAAAGCCAAGCTGCAACGTTTGATGCCTTGTCGATGACAGCGTATTGGGTGACGGCGTTTTGTTCGTCGTCTTCTTCGCCTTCGCGTGAGGCCCGCATGCGGTCGCCGTCGGGGCCACGGGCCTTGATCAGGGCGACTTCGATTTTTCCTTGCGGCGGCGATGGCACGCCTTTGACAATGGCCCAATAGGTTTTTTTGACATTGCGCGTTGCAAATAGTTTTCCAAGGGCTGCGGCAACGGCGCGGCGCTTGGCCACCACGATGACGCCAGATGTATCACGGTCCAGGCGATGCACCAGCAAGGGCCGCTCACCCAATTCGGCACCCAAGCCCATCAACAGGCCGTCGAGATGGCGAAAGGTTTTGGTGCCACCCTGCACGGCAAAGCCGCAGGGCTTGTTCAGAACGTAGAGGTCCTTGTCTTCATGGATGACCATGGAATCGAAAAGCTTGCGTTCTTCCCGCGTCAAAGGTGACACATCAGCTTTCGGCGTGTCGGCGGGGCGTTTGTCAAATGCCAAAGGCGGAATGCGGATTTCGTCGCCTGCGCTTAGCCTGGAATTGGTTTTGCAACGCCCTGCTCCCACACGCACTTGTCCGGTTCGCGTGAGTTTATTCAAATAGGCAAATGTCACCTGTGGAAAATGCACTTTGAACCAGCGGTCCAGCCGCATGCCATCTTCTTCGGTTGAAACTTCGTGGCGTTTGACTTCGTTCACGCGAGGCTGCCTTGTGCGAGGAGATATCCCAACATCACAGCGGCCATCCCCAGCAGCACGGAAGCCAACACATAGACGATGGCCATGAGGTTTTCACCGCGCTGAATTTGCTGCAAAAGGTCAAGGGAGAATGCCGAGAACGTGGTGAAGCCCCCCAGAAATCCAGTGGTCAAAAAATAACGGGAATTTTCAGCATCGGGGAACTTGCTGAGCATGAATGCCGCGATGTAGCCGATGGCAAGACTGCCCAGCACATTGACGATGAGTGTTCCGACCGGGAATGAAAATCCGAGCAATCGGTCGGAAGCATTGACGACCGAAAATCGTGCAACCGACCCCAATGCGCCACCAAGTGCAATCCAAAGATAGATCAAGTCATTGGCCTCAAAAGCGACGTCACAACCAGCCCTTCCGTTTGAAATAAAGGAAAGGCAGAATGGCCGAGAGGATCATCAGCCCGATGGCGAAGGGGTAGCCATAAATCCACGTCAACTCCGGCATATGGACAAAATTCATGCCGTAAAGCGATGCCACCAATGTCGGCGGCAGGAACACTACTGCGGCCACGGAGAAAATCTTGATGATGCCATTCTGTTGAATGGAAATCATGCCGAGCACCGCGTCCAGCAGGAAACTGATCTTACTGGACAGGAAACTGGCATGATCGGTGAGTGACACGATATCGCGTTGCAGGATTTTGATACGTGCACGGTTTTCGCGCATGTCCTTGGTTTGCTTGTTCTGGTCCACGATGGCCTGCAAATAGGTGACCATGCGGCCAATGGAGACGAGGCTTTCGCGCATTTTGGAATTGAAATCGCCCTCTTCGCCGACTTTACCCAAAAGCTCCTCGAGGTTCTTGGGTTTGCGGCGGCGGCGTTCCTTGCGGGGTTTGCGGTTGACAAACGACGTGTCGAAAACTTTCTTCGATGTTTCATCGATGATGGCGCTGACCCGTTCCAAATGGTCTGCGGCCCGGTCAACCACGGCTTCAATCAGGCTGATCAACACGCCCCAGGCGGTCAAGGCCGTGCTCTGCGGTTTCATGGCTTGCTTGATGTAAACCGGGAACGCCTGTGGGTGATGATAACGAATTGTAACCAGCTGTTTCGCTGTGATGATGAAGGTGACGGCAGATGATTCTGGCCGGTCATCATCGCCGCGGCGAATGAGATTGGCGGTCATGAAGGCTGCACCATCTTCCTGATACAAGCGGCTCGATGCCTCGATTTCTTCCAACTCGCCGCGTGTGGGAATATCGATTCCGAGGGCCGCTTCGACAGCCTTTTCTTCGTCGGCTGAAGGTTCGACCAAGTCAAGCCAGACAGCGCTTGCCAGCGTTGCCTGGTCGGCATTGGTCGGATATTCGATCAAGCGGTCGTTTTCAGTGCCAAAGGATGCAAGCATGTTTCAATCTCCGGCCCCTCTTTGCCTCAGTGTGTGTGGCGGAGCAAGCCGCGTTACGCTTGGACTACCAAAAGTCACTTGATCAGCACCGCCATGCGGGGCAGAAGCCCGTTATGACAAAACCAATTCATGTTATCGGTGGCGGCATGGCGGGCTGCGAAGCAGCTTGGGCGATTTCCAACGCTGGTGTTCCCGTTGTGCTGCACGAAATGCGGCCCCATGTGGCAACTGATGCCCACAAGACGGATGGGCTTGCTGAACTCGTCTGCTCCAATTCCTTCCGAAGTGATGATCATGAGCAAAATGCGGTTGGATTGTTGCACGAAGAAATGCGGCGGGCCGGATCGCTGATCATGGAAGTGGCGAAGCACCACCAAGTACCTGCTGGTGGAGCATTGGCCGTAGACCGGGATGGTTTCAGCCAGGAAGTGACACGCCGTATTGAGGCACATCCAATGATCACCATGGAACGCGCCGAAGTGCGGGGCCTGCCGCCGGATGATTGGGACAATGTGATTGTGGCCACCGGGCCGCTCACATCACCTGCCCTTGCAGAAGCTGTGCGCGATTTGACGGGCGAGGACGACCTGGCCTTTTTTGATGCCATTGCGCCGATCATCCACCGCGAGTCGATCAACATGGAGGTGGCGTGGTTCCAGTCGCGCTACGACAAGGTGGGACCGGGCGGCACGGGGAAAGACTACATCAATTGCCCGATGGACCGGGCGCAATATGCAGCTTTCATTGATGCCTTGAATGAAGGCGACAAGGGCGACTTCAAGGAGTGGGAAAAGTCCACACCCTATTTCAATGGTTGTTTGCCGATTGAAGTGATGGCGGAGCGCGGACCTGAGACATTGCGCCATGGCCCGATGAAACCCATGGGATTGACCAATGCGCATAATCCAACGGTGAAGGCCTATGCGGTGGTGCAATTGCGCCAAGACAATGCGTTGGCCACGCTGTTCAATATGGTGGGGTTCCAGACGAAGCTGAAATATGCCGAACAGATCAGAGTGTTCCGCACGATACCTGGACTCGAGAATGCAGAATTTGCGCGACTGGGCGGCTTGCATCGCAACACGTTTCTGAATTCTCCAAAAGTGCTGGATGGCCAAATGCGTCTGAAAGCCATGCCGCGTCTGCGCTTTGCCGGACAGATTACGGGTGTTGAAGGCTACGTTGAAAGTGCGGCCATGGGCATCATGGCGGGGCGCATGGCGGCGGCGGAAAGACTGGAGCGCACGTTTGTTGTGCCTCCGGTGGTGACAGCCCATGGTGCCCTGATCAATCACATCACCGGCGGCCACATTGCAGTGACCGAAGGCAAGCAGTCATCCTTTCAACCGATGAACATCAACTTCGGCCTGATGCCACCGCCGGAAGATGCGACGGTCAAAGG
>JANOVS010000226.1:0-11440 GCA_031417515.1 Hyphomicrobiales bacterium | reverse complement strand
CCAGGGGGTGCGCAAACCTACACGGCGGCGCGCGGCATTCTGGTTCCGGTAAAGGGGCAGTTGCGGCCCGTGTTGCGGCTTGAAAACGGTCATCAGCTTTCACTCGACCGCTGGCCGACGATTGACAGCGCAGCACCACCGCCGCCCGCCACCATTGCCGAATTTGAAACCACCGACACGCCGCTTGGCAAGGTCGCCAAGGATCTGTTCCGGCCCCGCGGCGATGATGAACGGGAACTCACGCTGCCAGAAATTTACACCAACTTGAACGCCCCGCCCAAGGGCACGACGGCAAATGCCATGTTGGCCGAATTCCATCGTCGCATCATCAACATCATCGCCATGTTGATTCTGCCGGTTCTGGCCATTCCCTTTGCAGTGGGTCGGGCCCGCAGCCCCAGCGGCTACCGTATTGCCATCGCCATGTTGATGCTCGTGGCTTTCCATGAAATCCTTGAACAGGGTGCCGTGGTCACCAAATCCAGCGGCTTGACCCCATGGCTTTCCATGTGGACGCCGATGGCACTGCTCACCGCATTTTCAATCTGGCAATTTTACCGAAAAGCCTTTCGCATTCCCGGCAACGGCATGGATGCCTGGATCGCGCCGCTGCATGACAAACTGAAAAGCCTGTTCAACTGGTTCTGGAAAAAGCAATCCGGGAGCATGTCCACATGAACCGCATTGGCCGCATGATCAGCCGCATGATTTTGCTGCGCTTCGTGGCCATTCTTCTGGGCCTCACACTTTTTGTCCTGACGCTTGAATTTGTGACTTACGTCAATGAAATTCTTGCATTGGGTTCAGGCTCAGGAATCGCAATCAAATATCTCGCCGTGCGGGCACCCGCCACCCTTGCAACGTTTTTGCCCATGAGCCTGCTGTTGGCATTGCTGCTGACCATCACCGAACTAAGCTATCGCAACGAACTGACAGCCATCTGGACCATGGGGGTTTCACCCTTTGGATTTATCCTGATGTTGACGCCACTGGTATTGCTGATTGGTGCCCTGCACTTCATCATACTCGATCGATTGGTGCCAGCCTCCGCCCCGCAATTGCGGGCTTGGGGCATTGCGGACTACGGCGAAAAGAAATTGAAGATCGGCGAACGTGATCCCCTTTGGCTACGCTCGGGCACCGACATCATGCGGGCTGCCTCAGCCAGCCCGGATTCGCGCCGCTTGGCCGATGTGGTGATATTCCGCCGGGATGCCGAAGGCAAACTGCTGGAGCAGATTTTTGCAGCAGCAGCCTCATTGGATGAAGCTGGCTGGACCCTGCAGAACACCACGACCTATTACGCCGACAATCGCCCACCAACCCAAGCCACCAACAAACTTTATCAGGGAACCGCACGACCAGCCGAAGCAGGTTACCGTTCAGGCGATCCTGAAGAAATGAATTTGGGTGAGTTGTCCTATTTCGTTGACAATGCGGGCTTCGGCATTCGCCCCACCCATGTTTATCAAACCTGGTGGCACAAGCGGATTACACCATTTTTCATATCGCTGGTCATGTTGGCGCTTTGTGTGCCATTGGGCGTGAAATTCCGGCGCGGCGGCGGCCTTGGAAAACTCTTTGCCTTCGGCGTCGGCCTTGGTTTTGGCTTCTTTGTGCTCGATGGCATTGCCATGTCACTGGGTGAATTGGGCATTGTCACGCCATGGCTGGCGGCTTGGCTGCCAGTCATGGTATTCGGCTTGTTCGCCTTCAATCTCATCAGCAAATCAGAACGGGTTTAGTTTCGAAAGTGGCCATCAAAGTAAAAAAGCCTGCCCGCAAAAAGGCAACCAAAGCCGCCAAACTTGTTTCTGAGGCTTTGCCACCTGAACCTGTCGTGGAACCCAAGTCAGAGATTGCTGAGATTGCGCCTCAGCCGGAGCCCGTGGTCAAAACAGCCCCAAAGTTGAAATCCCTGGCCGCCGAGCTGGCTGTGCCACGCGACATCAAGGCCTATCAACTCGCACTTTGCTTTGTCGGATCAAGTGATATTCAACTGTTTGGCTTGACGTGTCAGGATCGGTTGCGCCGCCAGTTTGCCAAAGGTGGCTTGACCGAAGAAATTTCCCAAGAAGCTTTGGCTGGTCATCGTGGACCGGTGTTGCTGGTGCGCGCTGATGCGGTGATTGACCAACCGCTCATCGAAGTGTTGTTGAAAAAACCAAACCTTGCACTAACGACTGAAGAAAACCACGGCAGAAAAATTGTTGCCGCCAATCTGCGCGCTGATGATGCCATGGCCTTTGCCAGCGCCGTTGAAAACAATACACTGTTCAAACGTTTTGGTGTTGTGAACCGCGCACCCGGTGAAATGGAAGCCAATTTCTGGAAGGCGCTCCGCAAACGTGAAACGCCCTATGCCCTAGTCGTGACCCCTGAAAACCTTGAAGCCAGCGAATGGCGCATGTTCATGGGAACCTACAAAGGTGCTACAGACTTGGTGACGAAACACGTCTGGCCCCGCCCTGCTTTCGCCGTGACACGCTGGCTTGCACCGCGCGGCATCACACCAAACATGGTCACAACCATCGGCGCCATCATGACTGTGCTGGCTTTTGTCTTGTTCTATTATGGCTACTTCGCTTGGGGCCTCGCCGCCGCTTGGGCCATGACATTCCTCGACACGGTTGATGGCAAACTCGCCCGCACCACGTTGACGTCAAGCAAATGGGGCGATGTGTTCGACCATGGCATTGACCTGGTTCATCCGCCGTTCTGGTATGCGGCTTGGGCGCTGGGACTCTCAGCGTGGGGCATTGGTTGGAGCGCCACGATGTTCTGGTGGATACTCGCCATCATTCTCGGCGGCTATGTGCTGCAACGGGTGATGGAAGGCATATCGATCAAATGGCTTGGTTTGGAGATTCACATCTGGCGCAAGATCGACACCTATTTCAGGCAAATCACAGCACGGCGAAATCCCAACCTCATCCTGCTCAGCCTAAGTTTGCTGATTGGAAAACCTGACTGGGGATTGATAGCTGTTGCGGCTTGGACAGGCATTTGTCTGGTGTTGCATGGCGTCCAACTCATGCAAGCGCTTGCGGCCAAAAATAAATCCGGCCCGCTTGAATCCTGGATGACCAAGTCGTGATCCGTATCGGTGTGATCGTCAATCCCGGTTCAGGTCGGGGACGCGGCAAGGGATTGGCTTTGGCTGAATTGCTGAAGGCAAATTCTTCGACTTCAGTCGATGTTGTTGTTCTGGGAAAGTTTCCGGAAATTTATCCGGCGCTCGAACGCTTTGCCGCACAAGGTGTCACAGACCTTTTCATCAGTTCAGGCGATGGCACCGTGCAAGCCATTCAAACCTGGCTGGCAGAGTCCAAAGCCTTCGCCATGTTCCCAAGGCTTTGTCTATTGCCCCACGGTACCACCAACATGACCGCCGCTGACCTGGGATTCAAACGGCGCAACCTTGCTGAACAAGCTGCTTTTATCGCCGCTCCTTCACCGCAGGAAACTGCGGAACGATATACAGTGCGCGTTGCCAATCCCGCCCATGGCAAGCCGCAGCACGGCATGTTTTTCGGCACAGGTGCTGTGTCAGAAGCCACCCGCTATTGCCAGACTGCCTTCAACGACAAAGGTGTTGGCGGCAATTGGGCAACTTTTGCAACCCTCGCAACCGTGCTGTCAAAAAGCCTGTTCCTCGCCCCCAATCCCAATGATCCCAACCGCTTCGACAGGCCCTATCCCATCACAGTGAAAATCAAGGAACAGATCCTTTGCCAAGGCAATCAACTGATGATGCTGGCGACAACCTTGAACAAACTTATCCTCGCTGCAAAACCATTCTGGGGCGGCAGTGAGGGTGGACCCTTGCGCGTCACCACTATGCCCTATCCCATTCCCTCTATCCCGCGCTGGATAATTCCAACACTATACGGCAGCGAAACCCGTAAATTCCCGCCCGGTGCCCTCAGCCGCGCTTGCACAGCATGCGAAGTGTCTACTCGCACCAGCTTTGTCATCGATGGCGAATTTCACGACGCGCCGCAAGATCAGCCCCTGCGCCTCGAAACCGGATCACTGTTCCGTTATATCACGGCATGACCACGGAATTTATCGAACTCCTCCGCCACATCACGGCAGCACCCGTTCATCGCGCCATTACAGAGATGGCGGGAGGACTTCGCAATAAACATCCCGGCGCTTGTGCGATTATCGCCTATGGCTCGACCTTGCGCGATTCGTCGCCGCATGAATCCTTGATTGATCTCTATGTGTTGACGGAAAATTGGCGCGATGTTTCCGGCAATCCACTTTCTCGCATAGCCTGTCGGCTCGTGGCACCCAATGTTTACTACGCTGAATGCAGCGTTGAGGGCGAAACCTACCGGGCAAAATATGCCATTTTGACCTTAGCGCAATTCACCAAAAAACTTTCGGCAGGAACTGGCAATCCGTACTTCTGGGCCCGCTTCTGCCAACCCGCTCGTCTTGTCTGGACCCGCGATGAGGCAACAAAATCAACAGTGATTGAAGCCCTGCAAACCGCAACGGCAACAGCCCATCGCCATGCAAAAGGCTTGATGCCCACTGGTGATTTCAAGGCGCAATGGATTGCGCTGTTTCAAAACACCTACCGAACCGAACTGCGACCAGAGTCAGCCGATCGCGCCCGTCTGATTGTCGATGCCGATGTTCAACATTATGAACTGGCCTCAAGATTATTGTCCGGCGAAACAGCACTGCACCATAACTGGGCCTGCAAGCGCTGGCACGGAAAATTCCTCTCCGTCATGCGACTGATCAAGGCTGCATTCACCTTTCAAGGTGGAGCGGACTACATCGCCTGGAAAATCAAACGCCACTCCGGTGTTGAAATAGTCTTGAACGATTTCCAACGCCGCCATCCCTTGATCGCCGCAGTGATGCTATTGCCCGCGCTGTTGCGGAAGGGGGCTGTGAGGTAATTTGAATGTTCGAACTGTCATAAAATCCAAATCGGTCGTCATCCCCGCGAAAGCGGGGAACCAGACTTTCAGCATTTCAGCCGGTTGAAAGTCTGGATTCCCACTTTCGTGGGAATGACGAGAGTGATGCAAAAATCGATTTCAAGCAATCAGTAACCGATCAAATTTCAATGTTCACACTGTCGCAAGAATCTGAACCAGTCGTCATCCCCGCGAAAGCGGGGAACCAGACTTTCAGCATTTCAGCTGGTTGAAAGTCTGGATTCCCACTTTCGTGGGAATGACGGGATACTGGGGTTAATTTACTTCGACCAGAGTGCCGACGTCGTCAATCTCATCATGCAAGTCACGCCATTGTGGGTTCATTTTTTCGATCAACGCGAGTTTCCACTTACGGTTCCACTTCTTGAGTTGTTTTTCACGTCGGATTGCCTGTTCCATCGCGTGATGATGTTCATACCAAACCAGAAGTGCAATTCCGTATTTGGAACTGAAGCCGGGATGTGTTTTGGATTTGTGTGCGGCAATGCGATTCCAGAGCGTGGAAGTCACTCCGATATAAATTGTACCGTTGCGCTTGTTGGCGATGATGTAGACAGCAGGGTGTTTTTCTTCCCGCATGGTAATCTCCGACCTACCTCTTCACCACCTTGCCAAACACCGCAATGATCTTGTCGATGTCATCAAAACTGTGGGCGGCGGAAACCGAGCAGCGCAGCAGGCAGAGGCGGTTTGGTGTTCCTGGTGGCAGGGCGATGTTGACGTAGACACCGGCTTCCAGAATGGCGTTCCACATTTTGATTGTCGATAATTCATCGGCACAGCGCACTGAGACAACCGGGCTCACCGTGTCGCAACCCAATTCAAATCCAAGGCCCTTGAAGCCATTGAACAAGCGTTCTGAATTGGCGCGAATGGCATCCCGCCGTTCGGGTTCGCGCGCCAGCACCTTGATGGCTTGCAGCGACGTGGCGATGGATGATGGTGACGCGGAGGCCGTGAACAAATACGGCCGCATGGCATAGCGCAGGGTTTCAAACAGCGGATGATTGCCCGCCCCAAAGCCACCAATCGCACCAACGCTTTTTGAGAATGTGCCGACAATGAAATCAGCTTCATCTTCAAGGCCCACTTCATCTGCAAGGCCGCGTCCGTTGGGGCCAAGCACACCAAAGGAATGGGCCTCATCGACCAGCAGTTGGAAACCGTGTTTTTTCTTTACTTCAACAAAATCGGCGAGAGGCGCACGATCACCCAGCATGGAATAAATGCCTTCCAGCACCACCAGCTTGCCACCCTCTTCACCAGTCGAACGTGCCAGCCGCTTGTCGAGATCGGCTGCATCATTGTGCCGGAAGCGCACCAGCTTGGCGCCCGACAACGTGCAGCCATCATAGATCGAAGAGTGTGAATCACTGTCGAGATAAATCGTGTCGCGGGGACCTGCAAGGCCCGACATCATGCCGAGATTGGCTTGATAACCAGTTGTGAAAACGATGCAGTGTTGTCGATTGAGAAATCCTGCCAGTTCTTTTTCCAAATCCTGATGCAGGGCGTAGTTGCCATTGGCCACCCGTGACCCTGTGGTGCCTGTGCCATATTTATCGAGCGCCGCCTTGCCGGCATCAATGCAGGATTGCTCAAACGTGATCCCCATATAATTGTTGGTGCCAGCCAGAATGGTTTCCTTGCCGCGGATGATGGCGCGGGTGGGTGACAATATCTGGTCATTGACCGGGCCCATGGCATTGACGCCCATGGCCATCATGCGTTCATAGCGCTCCACAATACCTTTGTGCTTGTCGAAAAGATCAACCATGTTTCACTCCAAAAAAAACTAAACCGGCTTGATCCGCGCTTGCACCACCCGCACTAGATCACCAATCGTGTGGGTTTCCGAAACCACATTCATGGGAATTTCAATATCAAACTTGTCTTCCACATCCATGATGAAATCCAGCACGCCAACGGAATCAATATTCAATTCGGCAGGAATATCCGTGTTCACGGTCAAGGTGATGCCAGCCTTGTTGTGGGGTGTCAGCAGCGCACATATTTCGCTGATGATTTCAGTTTCAGTTATCATGGGTTTGTTGGTCCTTCTGCGCCGGGACTTTTATGGGCTTTGTTGAGAGGCGGCAACATGCCATTGGCTTGATACCATTTGATGGTTTCAGGCAGGCCATCAAACAATGACACGGGATTTGTGCGCGGCCAGTTTTCACCTTCAATCAGCCAGTCGGGTTCATAGAGTTCCCGCATCTTGTCAACACTGACCATCATGGGTCGGCGAAAAATCCATGTGGCAAGTAAACCCAGTGCTCCAATAGCCAGTGCCACGGCAAAGGGAATGAACAACAGTTTCGTCGGACGATTGAAATTTGCCTGCGTGATAGCTGCAAGCTCCCGCCATGCATGGCCACCACTGGCATCATCCACTTCGCGCATGCCTGTTAACGGACTTGCAACAGCTTCAACACAAATTTGCGCAAGGTCCTCAACATGGATCAGGGAAAAGCGATTGAAAGGACGTCCCGGCAAAATGGCGATGCGGCCCATCAGAGCCTTGAGCAATGGCAGGGTGGCCGTGTCTCGAGGGCCATAAACAGCCGCAGGTCGCAGCACCAAAACTTGCATGATCTTGTTGACGGCAGCAACCACATCTTCCGCCGCCCGCTTGCTGGCCGCATAGGCTGAAATCTCGGGCCGCCGTGCTGCGAGGGATGACAGCAACACGAAACGCTTCACCCCACCTGCCTGGGCCGCCATCACCAAGGCATCAGTTCCCGTTGTGTTGGTCCGAAAAAATCCGGCCCGGTTGACCGCCGAAATGGCCCCCGCCATGTGCAGCACCACATCGGCCCCTGCCACCAATTCAAACAAGGCAGAAGCATCATCCAATGCGCCCTGCACAATTTTTACGGCAGGTGGAAAATCATGTTTTGAGGGGTCACGCACCAACACGCGCAAATCATGTCCCGCCGCCAGCAAGCGGGGCAAAACCACTTTTCCAACAAATCCGGTAGCACCGGTTATCGCAATCACGAGGCCCATCCTGAAACGATTGGATTAAGAAACGGGCTTGGTATGGGGATTGCCAACTTCTGCAATCTCGCCCGCTTGATAACGCTCCCGCGCCCCTGCCCGCGACAATTTTCCCGACGATGTGAATGGCAAGCTGCGCGGCGCCACCAAAACGATGGAGCAATTGACACCTGCCACCTGATGCACGGCATTATGCACAGCGCGGCGCAAATCTTCCTGCTGTTGATGTTCGGCAAGCTTGCATTCCACCAGAACCACCAACTCATCGTCGCCGTTGGCATTCTCGACAGCAAAGGCCGCAACATCACCCGACCTCAACGGAGCAACGGCTTCCGCCGACCATTCGATGTCTTGCGGCCAAATATTGCGGCCATTGTGCAGGATCAGATCCTTGACCCGGCCTGTAATGACAATTTCACCAGCCAACAGATAACCCATGTCGCCCGTATCAAGAAAACCATCAGTTCCGATGGTTTGCGCCGTGGCATCTGGCGCATTGAAATAACCCGCCATCACGCTGGGGCCCGCGACAAAAATCCGACCCACCATGCGCTCGCCCAACGCAGTGCCAGCATCATCCCGAACCTGCATTTGATGTCCTGGAATCACCGGGCCACAGGATACAAAACTGCGGGTCAAAGCTGTGGTGCCATTTTTGGCAGGAACAGCCCGCTTTTTGGATTTCAAGGCGGCAAGGTCAATGGTGTCGATGCGGATGGGATGGTCAACATCGCTGATTGAAATGGCAAGGGTTGCTTCCGCCATGCCATAACTTGGCAGGAAAGCGCGGGCATTAAACCCTGCCACCGCCAATGTTTCTGCAAAGCGCGTCAACACATCAGCCCGCACCATGTCGCCACCGATGCCAGCGGCGCGCCAATGGGAAAGATCAAGGGTGATGGCTTCCCCGGCAATGCGCTTGGCTGCCAATTCGTAACCAAAAGTTGGCGACGAGGCGATGGTGCATTTATTCTCGCTCATCAATTTCAGCCACAGGGCAGGCCTGCGGGCAAAGGCTGTCGTTGGCAAAAAATCCACCGTGACTTGCGCAACCATGGGTGCGAGGCAAAAACCCACAAGTCCCATGTCATGATAAAGCGGCAGCCAGCTGAAGGCCCGGTCATCCGGCCTTGCTTTCAGGCCATCGCGCACCATGGCTGTGGTATTGGCCATAATTGCCGATTGATTGATCAACACGCCCTTGGGGGCAGAAGTCGAACCCGACGAGTATTGAACGTAAGCCACATCATCAGCGCCGAACCCTGCAAGCCGCGCCATGGTCTCAGGCAAGGCCTGCAATTCACCGTGGGAAAGCGTCAATGGCACTTCGGCTTCCTTGGCGCCGGCCGCAATCAGTTCACGCAAATCATCCGAGGTGATGACGGCCGACACATCAGCCGCACGAAACATGCCCGCCACCTTGGCGATATAGGCATCCTTGCCACCGATATACATGCTGTAGGGCACGGGTGCAGGCACTAGCCCGGCGTACTGGCAGCCAAAAAACACTGCCATGAATTCAGGACCGGTTTCAGCGACCACGGCAACCCGGTCACCAGGCTTCAGGCCCGCCGAGAGCAACTTCCGGGCTGTCGAAATAGCCTGGTGGCGCAAATCGGCATAAGTCACAGCCTGGGCCAAAGCCCCGCGGCCACCAAAGAAATTAAATCCCGTTTGCCCCCGGGCGGCATAATCAAGGGCTTCGGTGATCGTTGAAAATCCACCCAGTCGTTGCGGCAACTCCCCATTCAAACCACGGGTTGCCACGGGCTGGGTTTCAATGCGGGTACTAGGTCGGTCTTGAATCAATTGCAGTCCTTCTGTCTATGTTTGAGTTACCAAGTTCAGGCCCAAACACGGAAATCAAAAGGTGTTTCAGAATGTAACAATGGCAAACCGGGTCAAATACCCAGTTTGCCTGTATAAAGCGACCAGGCCGCCAAGGCTGAAGCCCCAAAAATAAAGCCCGTCAGCCAGATATAAATGAGGGATATCCAGTCGGTGTCATTGCCATGAGCAGTCGAAATCTGATCATTGGCAGTATAGGAGGTGCGGTTTTCAGCAATAAATTGATGGGCCTGTAACTTGAGGATTTGCCGAAACATCGCTTCAGCGTCTGGCGTTTCATAGGTCATGATCCGGTCTCCATCCTTGTCCTGTTGCAATTCAAAAGTGCGGCCATCGGCAGCCATGCCAACCGATGTCACGAAATCCAAAAATAGTCGCGGGGACTCTCCGGGCGAGAATCGAAGATCCATCAAACGGCGAAGTCCATGATCCGGGGGAAGACCTTGCAGTATCTTCGACCTCAAATGATCCAGACGCAGCGCCTTGCCGTCTTTCAAGGCAACCAAGGCATCAATATGGGCCGCTTCGGCAAGCCTTGCCTGCTTCAACGCGGTCTCAAATTGTAATTCTGCCGCTTCCACTCGAACGCCACTCCACTGCTCCCCACTTGCTGTTAACAATCATTAAAAAACTGCACCACAATGGCACAGGTCAGGCAGTAGCAGGGTCACTTGATCGTTCACTGCACGAGCAAGGCCAAGTGAGTATTCGTCGGCGATAATGTGATTTAGCGGCGGGAAAATGGCGAAAGAATGAGACCCCACAATTGTTTGTCGCTTTTGCCTTCAACGCCAAGCGGCAACTCATGTGTTCTCAATGTTTCGCTGCGGCTGCCAAATACCCGGTCCCAGATTGACAGCACGGTGGCGTAATTCGAATCCGTATCCCGGCGAATGGCATGATGGTGCACCCAGTGGATGGCGGGCGTGACAACCAGCCACGACAACAGCTTTTCCAGGCTTGCCGGCAAGCGCAAATTGGAATGATGAAACAGCGCTGAACAGGCAATCACAATTTCAAAAACCACAACTGACTTGAGCGGCATGGCTAGTGTCACAATCACCACGGCACGCACCAATGCAGAAAGTATCACCTCACCAAAATGGAAGCGCAGGGCTGAACTGCTATCGAGCATTTCATCAAGATGGTGCACTTCATGAAACCGCCAGAGAACCGGCAACACATGATTGATCCTGTGCCACCAATAGATCCAGCAATCGAGGATCAACAGATCGAGGAGCAAGCCCTGCCACCCCGACCAGATTTCCGGCCGCCACAAATACCCATGACCCGCTGCAAAGACCGTGAGCGGGATGACAATCAAGGGGCCCACCAGAAAATTCAGTCCGGCAAGGCTAAAATTCCGCAACAAACGCCAGACGCCGCCCCGCCATTTTGCAACGGGGAAAATTCGCTCGACAATAAATAGAAAAGCCAAGGCACCCATGATGATGCCGCCTTTGCTGAAAATGAAATGTGAAATACTGTCCATGAGGCTTCCAGTTGAAAAACCCTACTCTGTTCCCCACCTCCGCCCTTCGGGCACCTCCTCCCCGATGAAGAATCGGGTTGGAGGGTAATCTGCCCTCCAACCCGCGCCTTTCGCGGGGAGGAGGTGGCCGAAG
>JANOVS010000225.1:0-38339 GCA_031417515.1 Hyphomicrobiales bacterium | reverse complement strand
AGTCAAAGGTTTTGCCCCCCCTGAAGTGATTGAGCGGCGCTATGAGGAAATCAACCAGTTTGAAAAAATCCTGGCGCAAAACGGCACAAAGGTTCTCAAGTTCATGTTGCACATATCAAAGGAAGAGCAGGGCGAACGCCTGAAAGACCGGGTGGCAGACCCGGCCAAACGCTGGAAGTTCAATCCCGGTGACCTTGAAGACCGCCGGGTCTGGGATCAATATATGTCAGCCTACGAAGTTGCCCTGAACCGCTGCTCGACTGATCATGCGCCTTGGCATGTGGTTCCGGCAGACCGCAACTGGGTGCGCAACGGGGTGATTTCGACGATCGTCAGGGAAGCCCTGGAAGACATGGCGCCGAAATATCCCGAAGCCAAGGGCTGGGATCCAAAGACCATTGTCATATCGTGATTGGCAGCAGAGTTAATGCAAACACGAATCATGGTGGGGCATTTGTCATTCAAGTCGCGATTTGGGCGTAGTTCACAGTGTGAATTTCCCGGAATCCCAAGCTGGTCAATCAAGGAAGTTGAATCAAAATTTCGTTCGTTGTGTGTTCTAGGTATTGAGGCGTTTGGGAGCTTCAAGCAAGTGATTCTTGTGTTTTTCAGCTCGTTGCAACCAGAGCGACATGTCGTAGGGCGCTGATTTTTAACAAAAAATTACCTAGGAGGTTAAATTGTTAACGAATATTTATGATCTGGGAGGCTGTATACAGAGCGTGAAAAGCAGCCGTCGCGTGGCGAAATTTCTGCTTTTTTGCGGCGCTAATAATGCAAACAAGGCGATTGCAGTTTGACTCTAGAAAAAAACTGGGATATCCGGGTTTCAATTGGAAGTTCAACTTTACTAAGGAGAAGGTTATGAAGTTAGTGGGAATGTTGTTTGCGGCCAGTTTGGCGCTTGGTGTATCGGCCTCAGCATTTGCTGCATCCGGAATTGCCAATATCACTTCTGCCGAAGGCAAAGTGTTGTTGAATACTGGCAAAGGCTTTGAGCCAGTGTCTGGTCCGGTTGCCTTGAAGGTTGGCGACAAGGTTTTGCTCGGCAAGGGCGGTTTTGCCACTGTTGCATTCAAGGATTGTGCTGTTTCGCTGGATAAGCCAACAGTTTTCACAGTGACCAAGAATGCTCCTTGCTCCAAGGATCAGCTGGCTGGTTTGGAAGCTGGCGTTTTCGTAACGCCTGTTGCTGATGTTGACTATGTTGCACCAACACCATTCCCCTATTGGCTGCTTGCCATTGGCGGCGGCGCTGTGGTTGTGACAACGATTGTTGTGTTGACGGATGACAATAAATCCAGCCCCTAATTTTTTAGGACTATCAGGCAAATTTGTGTTTGTTGAATAGCTGATTGTGGTTGGGCTCACTCCAAGGAGTGAGCCTTCTACATTTGAGATAGACTGCAAGATTGACTGGGAATCTATATTGAATATTGTGAGATCGTAGACTGAAGGGTCCGCGATCTTTTGTTTTTCGGTCACAGTTTTTATCCCGGATTCATTTGATTTTTTATGCGCGTGGCATAGCCACTTAATGAGGTGGTGAAAATCCATGTCGCAATAGTCTTCAACTTTGATGGAATTTGCGCTAGATTTCGGCGGCAAATAATAAGAGAGGTTAAAATTGTCGATAAGCTTGCGCAGTGGAAATTCTCAAATTATTTGGTCGATTCTTGTCGCAAGCTATATCGTATTTTTTATGGTTACGGGTGGCATGACCCGACCATCAACCAACCTCATTACGGCGCAGTTGATCTTGGCCGGGCTGATTTCTGTGGGCGCCCTATGGCAACTCAGGCATGGGCCTATCAACAGGACTTCGCTTTTTCTGCCCTTGATGATTGTCTTTTGCCTGCTTTCCGTGGTTGTTCAACTCATTCCGCTGCCACCAGGCCTATGGACCTTGCTGCCGGGCAGGGAATTTGTGTCGCGTACTGATGGGATACTGGGTGTTGCCGCACTTTGGCGCCCCCTCACGCTGAGCCCCGAAGGGGCCCGGGGGGACTTGGCGGCGATCATACCGGTCGCCGCGGCCTTATTGGCAGGCTTGGCCACACTTCGGCAGCATTTTTACATCCTAGCAGCTGCAATCGCGATTTGCGCAGTCAGTGGTGTGTTGCTCGGACTCATCCAGCGAACGCAAGACAGCAGCAGCATCGCCTTCTATTTCGGCTTGTTCGGCGCTCCCCATGCGACTGGAACCTTTCTCAATCACAATCATTTCGCTGCACAACTCTATAGTTCCATACCTGTCCTTGTCGGAGTTGCTGCCGTAGTTGTTGCACGTTGGCACCTGCCGCGCTGGATCGCCATAAGCATGACAGTATGTTACGTGATGTTCATCATTGCGGGGTTGGGTGTTGTCGGTTCAAGAGCAGGCTTGGCTCTATGCATGATTGCCGTGTTTTTCTCGGTTTTCATCGCAAAGCAAGGGGCCTCAAAAGACAACAAAAACCAGCTGGGTTCTTCAAGTGCTGCCTTCATTGCCTTGCTCTTGGCCTTGCTTGTCTTGAGCCAGGCAAGCATGGTTACACTCCTGAAATTTGCCTCCACTGATCCGCTCTCGGATTATCGCGGAACCATCAACAAAGTTACGCTTGTAGCAACGCAACGCTATTTTCCTGCCGGTAGTGGCTATGGAACTTTTGTGCCAGTTTACCAAATGGATGAAAAACCAAGCGATATCCTGCCAAGCTACGTGAATCATGCCCATAATGACTGGCTTGAACTGATACTTGAAGGTGGAATTGCTGCGGTTCTGTTGCTCGGGGCATTTGTGATCTGGTTCCTAATCCGCACATTTAGGGTCTGGCGATTTCACCATGATACTGCGGTTGTCTTGTATCAAAGGGCTGCCAGTATTTCAATTTTCTGCCTGCTATTGCACTCGTTCGTGGACTATCCTCTCCGCACTCCCGCCCTTTCAGTGTTTTTTGCTGTTTGCTGTGCGATACTGGCAGTGGCACCGGAATCATTTTCATCGCGAAATACGGCGCCCCCAAGAAGAACATCGGCAGACTCGCGCGAAGCCCGCGCCGTCAGACACAAAACCGGAAAGCCGGTCTTTGTTCAAGACCGCCCGAATTCCTGACCTTGACTTCAAACAAAGATAAGCCAGTGCCCTGTTTTTACTTGCAAAAATTGCCAATAATGAACAATCGGAAAAAAATTGGGAACTGCAAACTTTGATCGACTTGCACAGCCATATCCTTCCAGGTGTCGATGATGGGGCGCCAGACCTCGCAGTGTCGCTTGAGATGGCGCGGATGGCGGTTGCCGACGGCATTGAGGTGATGGCTTGTACACCACATTTCATGCCGGGACTTTACGACAACGAAAGCCAGGATATTCGGGCGAGAGTTCATAATCTCAACCAGATACTCTTAGAAGAAGGAATTAATCTTGCACTTGTGACAGGTTGTGACGCTCACGTTAGACCGGATTTCCTGAACTGTTTGCGTGATGGTTCGCTTTTGACTTTACATGACTCAAAGTACGTCTTGTTTGAGCCTTCGCACACCACTATGCCACCGCGAATGGATGAGTTGCTCTTCAACATTCAAATGGCGGGTTATGTCCCAATTTTGACACATCCAGAGCGCTTTAAGTGGATTGAGCAAAATTATGATATGTTTTGTGAACTTGCCAAAAGTGGCGTTTGGATGCAAATCACAGCCGGGTCGTTGACAGGACGGTTCGGCAAAAGGTCAGAATATTGGGCCAAACGGATGCTCGCGGAGGGTTTGGTGAGCATAATGGCAACTGATGCACACAATGTGCGCTCCAGGCCACCCTTGTTGGCAGAAGCTTTTGATATTGCCAAGGGTGAGGTTGGCTTGGAAGAAGCTACACGACTCGTCCTCACGAGGCCGGAATGTGTGATCGAAGACAGGGCTTTAGAAGATGTGCCACCGCTATCGAATGAAAAAATCAAAAAACCGCTCAAAAAGGGAATTTTACGTGCATTGTTTGGGGGATAACTGATTTGAAAGCCAGCTTCAGTTTTGTACAGTTTTTCGTGCTTTGTGCTATTGGATTGGCAATTGCCGCATGTTCTGGTGGCAGCTCATCGATTGGCGGAAAGGACGGGAGCACCGGGCAATTCAGCAGCGCTGATGGATCTCAGGGCGTTGGTGGCAGTGCGGCAACAGATGCACAGAAAATTTTTGCGGCAAATGCCTATGCAAGCAATGGGAGTGCGGCTGAGGATTATAAAATCGCCCCCTTAGACGTAGTTGACATCTCAGTTTTTGGGGTACCCGATCTGAATCGCACCGTTCAGGTGTCCACCACTGGCATGGTTTCACTCCCCCTCGTGAAAACAATTAAGGCCGGAGGTCGAACCCAGGCACAACTTGAAAAAGATATTGCTGGCAAATTAGAGGCTGGCTATCTGCAGTCGCCGCAGGTGTCGGTGTTTGTGAAGGAATACAACAGCCAGCGCATCACTGTTGACGGGGCTGTGAAAAAGCCTGGGATTTTTCCTACTGTTGGCAAGGTTTCCTTGCTCCAGGCAATCGCATTGGCTGAAGGCCTGAACGAAGTTGCAGATCCTTCGGGCGTGCTTTTGTTTCGCACAATTGGAAACAAGCGTGTGGTGGCGCGGTTTGATATCAAATCAATCCGCAATGGCAAACTTGATGATCCACAGCTTGTGGCTGGCGACATAGTAATGGTAGACGAAAGTCTTGGTCGCACGACCTTGCGTGATATCAAATCAGTTCTTCCGTTGTCGGGACTGTTTCAAACCTTACTACTCTGAAATCTTGGCAAATCAAAAAATGGCACATCCCAGTTCTTACAACCGGCAATCCCATGCACATGGGCAGCTAGTGGTTGCAGGGCAACAAAATGCCCCGTTGGAACAATATCGCCAAAACGAACAACCCTATCCGTATTTTCCGCAACAGGACATGTCGGATGACGGCGGACAGTCCATTGATTTCTACAAATATCTCAGGGTTTTGACCAAATACAGATGGCTGATCGTCGGCATCACTTTTACAAGCCTTCTTCTTGCAGCCGGCCTCACCATGTTAATGACACCGATTTTCCGGGCTACCGTGTCTATCCAAATTGACCGGGAGACCGCCAATATCGTCAAGGTTGATGGCATTCAACCGGATGAGAACCAGGCCAGCCCCGAATTTTTCCAAACTCAGTATGAAATTCTTGCAAGTCGGACTCTTGCTGAAAAAGTGGTTACGACACTCAATCTAACAAGCGATTCCGCCTTCACAGTCAAAACCAATTCAATGGTCGGGTTGCTCAAGAACAGCATTTTTGGCGGAGCAACAAAGGATGCCCCGGAAGAAGTAGCAGATGAGGAGACCAAAGTCAGGAAGTCTGCAGAGAAATTGGCCAGCATGATCTTGTTGGCACCAGTCAGGGGCTCGCGAATTGTCAAAATTAGTATCGACAGCCAAAATCCAGAGTTAGCCCAGAGAATAGCGAATGGGATGGCTGAAACCTACATTGCAGACAGCCTCGACCGAAAGTTTCAAGCAACGTCGTACGCACGAAAATTCCTTGAAGACAGATTGCAACAACTCAAACAACGTCTTGAAGAATCCGAAAAACAATTGGTTGCCTATGCCGAGGAACAGGGCATCATCAGTTTGTCTGACAACAAGAACTTGTCGGCCACGGACCTTGAAGCCATCAATATTCGACTGGCCGAAGCTCGTAGCGAACGTGTCAAGAAAGAACTCTTGTGGAAGCAAGCGGAACTAACCAATGGTTTTGGATTGAAAGAAATCCTTGCAAGTCCCGCTATCCAAGAAAACCGAAAAATCAGGGCGCAACTTTCAGCCCAATATCAGCAAAAACTCGCTGTATTCAAACCGGCATTTCCCGAAATGGTGCAAATCAGAAACCAGATCAAGGAACTTGACCGCCAAGTTGAAACTGAAATTTCGGCGATCAAACAATCGATTGAAGCTTCCTATCTTGCTGCGAGAGATGAAGAAGAAAATCTTTTGGCGCAATTGGAGGGCACGAAAACTGAAGTGGTCGATCAACGGAACAAAAGCATCAAATACAACATCATTCAGCGCGAAGTTGATACAAACCGCACGCTTTATGATGGCCTGCTGCAACGTTACAAGGAAATCGGCATTGCAGGTGGCGTTGGAACAAACAACATATCAGTGGTAGATTCAGCCGCGAAACCGATTTTCCCCCGATCGCCAAATCTGCTGCTCAACCTTGCGCTGGCTTTGGCGGCGGGTCTGTTGCTGGGCGGATTGACTGCGGTCATGCTGGATTTTCTGGATGACTCATTCAAGTCTCCCGATGACATCGAAAGAGAGATCGGCTTATCTGTCATTGGGATCGTACCAAAACCCAAAGCAGGATCAAACATTGAAGATGAGTTACTGGATCCAAGGTCAGCATTGTCGGAAGCCTATCGATCTCTTCGTACTGGCTTGCAGTTCGCCACCTCCACCGGACTGCCCCGAACATTACTGGTCACCAGCAGCAAACCGTCAGAGGGCAAAACCACAACCACCATTTCTTTGGCACGGTCACTGGCCAATATCGGCCTAAATGTATTGCTGATTGACGGTGATCTCCGCAATGCATCGGTGCACAAAAGAATGAAACAAAGTAACGAGGTCGGACTGAGCAACTATCTCTCAGGTGCAAAAATGCCGGAAGAAATCGTCCAGCTCACCGATACCAAGGGACTCGTTTTAATTACCTCCGGCCCACTTCCCCCTAACCCGGCGGAGTTGTTAAACGGCCCCGCGATGGTATCTCTTCTCTCCCTTGCGACTGAATCATTTGATATTGTGCTCGTTGACGGCCCTCCTGTCATGGGTCTGGCAGACGCACCCATCATTTCCACGACTGTCCAGTCGACCTTGCTGATTGTAGCTGCAAACGAGACCCGTCGCAGTGTTGTCAAAATCGCCCTTAAACGCCTTCATTATGCTCGGGCAAATGTTATCGGTGCCATTTTGAACAAGTTCGACGTCAAGGAAACGGGCTACGGCTACGGCTATGGCTATGGTGAATATGATTATCATAGCTATGGCACCACTCCCGCGCTTCCAAGTGCTAAGGGGTAATTGCGTTGTCTGAAAACGACGCCATACTGCTGGCGCTGCAATGCTACAGGCAACCACAGCGCAAGTTCCCGGCAGTTGCCTATCGTGATGGAATGCCAAGACTGCTTAAGCTTGCTGCCGGCAATACCGAGGCGGTTGAATTGGTTGTCGAACAAACTGGAGAAAGCAGTCACGATATCCAAGCGGCGGCCATTTTTTTTCTCCAACAGATGCTCGTCAAGCCGGGACTGGATAACTATGCCGTGCTTGGACTTCGACCGGGGTCCAGCATGAGTCAAATTAAAGAACACAAAAGATTGCTCCTGATGTGGCTCCATCCCGACAAGAACCACAACAGGTGGGAGACAATGTTGTTTCAACGAGTCTTGGCGGCCGCAAAGGCATTGGAGCAAACAGTTACTGCTTCACCTCAGACTGCGAAGGCATTGGAAGTGACGGTAACTCCAGAAAAAATTCATAACAAAGCCAACCGCAAGAAGCTTTGGGAACAAGCGAAGCGCAGGTCGCCGGTGTTCATTTGGAAATTGTTTTTCAAAAGAGCCATTCGTTCAATCGTTTATTTGGGCGGCGTAACGATGGCTGTCTTGGGCGTTGCCGTCATGCTTGCAAGCAGCAAACCAACCATTCAATATTATTTAGGCCAAGTCGGATGGCAAATTGAACGATAATCGGCCAAGTCTCCACCTCGCTCCATTATGGTGTCTCCTACTATCGCAACCCTTCCTGGGTGAAAATCGTACCATTACAAGTAGTCATGTGTAATATTTGATGCATAGCAACATTACGGGTTAAATAATATTCTTGCCAAAAGGCTATCAGGGACGGTTGAGAGACAAATTACCCATGACAAACACAGTTAACACCGCACCCAATGGTCGTACTTTTCGCCTCGCTTGGCGAATAGCCATGGTCATGACTTTTGTAACCCTCTGCATAGCTGCAACGCAAGTCAACATCAGCAATCCGCGTGACCAGAACCGGGGACTTTTGGGGACTACCAACGAAGGCGAGGACTTGAACGCCAAAATCAATGGGCTGACATCCGAACAAATTTCACAATTGCGTGCTGACGAACTTGCCCAGTTCATAACTGAACCGCTAGACACGGTGGCACTTCGCAACTTAACGACCCTCGAAGCGCTAGCAAAAAAACCCCATACGGAACAATTGGCAGCTGAAAGTGCTACGCGAACCTACAGGGATCCCCAGAATCAGGTTTTGGCTATTCATTATTTGATGCAACGGGAGAAATTCGACGAAAGCTTGGAGAGGCTGGACGGGTTGTTGCGGGCAAGGCCACAACTGTCCAACAACTTGTTTCCAATTCTGGTTTCGATTACGGAAAACAAGAAAGCCGCAAGTCCCATCACCACATTGTTAATGAAAGATCCACCTTGGAGAATGGGCCTTCTCAACTTCATGATTGGCAGGCCCGGTGGAACCCAGCAGGCCTACAATCTTCTGACGATGCTTCGAACGGCCAAGGATCCGGTTCGCCTTGAAGAACTTCGGGCCATTCTCAAGAAGTTCACGGAAACAAAGAACTATGACGCCGCCTATTTTGTCTGGCTGGATTTTCTTTCAGACGCTGAACTGCAGCGGGTTGCGCATGTATTTGACGGCGAATTTTCCCTTACTCCTCACAATCTGTTTTTTGATTGGACGATTACCCCGAAGAAAAATTCATCAATCCAGATATCAACGAGGCCAAGCAGCCCGAGCGATAAGGCATTGAAAATTGACTTTTATGGTTTTGCGGAACATTTTGCCCAAGTGAGACAAATCCTGAAATTGGGATCGGGAAGTTACGAGTTTGAATTCGAGAGCTATGCCAAATCATACAAATCTGATGGCGGTCTGCAATGGCGAGTTCGATGTGCAGACAGTCCCGTTGTCATCGGTCAGAGCGAAGTGATTGGAGAAAATGCTGTTTGGAGAACTTATGGATTTAAAGTGCAGGTGCCGGAGGAAGATTGCCGGACCCAAATACTAGATCTTGAGTCGGCAAGCAAGGCAAAGCTCGACAAACGGATGGTCGGACAGATCTACTTCGATAACTTTGTCGCTACCCCAACGGAACTGTAATAGCCCGCCATCCAAATCATCACATCAAGGACCATTTACATGCTGCGAAGATTAGTCGTTTGGCTCCAAGTCAGAAACCCGCTGACAAAGATCCTCTGCGTCGCCCTTGCAGACTTGTTTACCCTGACAATTGCAGTGTTTTTTTCCTATGTTTTGCGAATTTCAGATTTTCAGCTTCCGGCTTGGGAAAAGCTTCCACTCTATTTGCTCGCGCCATTCCTGAGCATAGCTAGCGCCGGCATTGCCGGCGTCTACAAATCTGCTGCAAGGTCGTTTACCGAAGACGTTGAACGAAGGCTTCTGTATTCACAAATCATTGTTCCGTTGATTTGGGCATTCTTGCTTTTGTTCTTTAACTTGAGCGGTTTTGCCCGATCTGTCGTAGTGATCTACGGTATATTTGCCGTGCTGTTGATGATATTGATCAGGCGCGTTGCGGCTGCCACCTTCAATATTGGAAACTCCGAGGCAATTCCGCAGCGAGACCAAACACCGGTTATAATTTATGGTACAGGCCGTCACGGTATTCAATTGGCTGAAACGCTCAAGCGGCAAGGCCGATTCCGGCCTGTGGCGTTCCTGGACACGGATTATACCTTGCTAAATCGAACAATGCTCGGGTTGAAAGTCAATGCAATCGAGGATATCAGCTCGGTGTTGGCAAGAACTGGTGCGCGTGAAGTCATCATTGCAAAGGCCGAACTCAGCCGTTCCAACAGACGCGTGCTGGTGGAAAAACTCTTGGACAAGGGTCTGCTGGTCAAAACCATTCCCGACATTGATGAAATGTTGGACGGGAAATTTGACATCAATGCGGTGCGGCCCATTAAACTAGAAGATCTGCTCGGTCGCGATCCAGTGCCGCCAGACCAGGTGTTGATGGAAAAAGCAGTCAGAGGAATGAGCATTCTGGTCACTGGGGCTGGTGGTTCCATTGGCTCAGAAATCGTTCGCCAAGTGGAGCCCTTCGGACCAACAAAAATTGTGATGATAGACAACAATGAATTTGCCTTGTTCGAAATCAATCGTGACATGGAGAAAAGACAAAGAGGCGATGCAAGTGACTGCAATCTCATACCTTTGTTGGCTGATATTCTCGATGAAGCGAGGATAAAGCAAATCATCACTTCGCACAAAGTGGATGTTGTATTTCATGCTGCTGCGTACAAGCATGTTCGCATGGTTCAAGAAAATGCCGTCGCAGGCATTCGCAACAATGTTTGGGGTACAAAAATTGTTGCTGAAGCAGCACTGGATTTGGGCGTCAAATTATTTGTACTGGTTTCCACCGACAAGGCAGTGCGTCCGACAAGCATTATGGGAGCATCAAAAAGAGTGGCGGAGCTGGTTGTTCAAGCTCTAGCCAAACTGAAACGGCGAAAAACTATTTTCACGATCGTGCGATTTGGCAATGTGCTGGGTTCTACAGGATCTGTTGTGCCGTTGTTCAGGGAGCAGATTTCAAAGGGGGGGCCTGTACAAGTCACCGATCCTGACGTCACCCGCTATTTCATGCTGATTCCCGAAGCGGCCCAACTGGTTGTACAAGCTGGTGCCATGGCAAGGGGCGGGGAAGTTTTTGTGCTGGACATGGGAGAACCGGTCCGTATCCAAGACTTGGCTGAAACGATGATTGAATTGGCAGGGTTGACCCGCAAAAGTGCAGCCAATCCAAATGGTGATATCGAAATTGTATATTCAGGTTTGAGGGATGGCGAGAAAATGTATGAAGAACTTCAGATTGGCAGCGACGTGTCGGCCACTTCGCATCAGCGAATAATGAACAGTATGGAGTTCTCTTTGAACCAAGCGAAACTCAATAAATATCTGGAAGATAAGGTCGTATGGAAAAATCAGCAGAAACTCATTCAAACAGTAATGGAATTGGCAAAAATGTCCCAATGACTATTTGAACAATTATTCTCTTTGGTCAGTGCAACGCGAATAGGATTGTGAAAGACTACAATGCCTATTTTCAGGGACAAGAGTTTGATGCAAGGCCAAGAAATGCCTTTGCGTCACAAATTCGATGACTGCCAATACAACCCAGATTAATTTGCCAGAATGGCTCCAAATCGGATATCATTATTCGACTTTGAATTGTTGTGGAGCATGGTTGAACATGCAGAATATGACGCTTTAACTAGACTATACAAGACAACAACAATTTTGTTTGTTCCATGAAAGTAAACTGTCGGGATAAACAGCGTCCTGCAATTAACTGTGGAATTTACAGATTAGGAATTACGACCTGGAACTAGATCGTTTAAGAAGTTTCCCTGCGGAACATCCAAAATTTTAACATTTGACAAATTGGGCCGAGTTATGACGATACCAAAAGAATTTGCATTAATTGGCGCGGCTGGTTACATCGCGCCGCGTCATATGCAGGCTATCCGGGATACCGGAAATGTACTTGTGGCGGCTCTTGATCCAAAAGATTCGGTTGGGATAATCGACAGTTATTTCCCAGATGCACATTTCTTCACGGAGTTTGAGAGATTTGACCGCCATATTGAAAAACGCCACAGGCAAAACCGGGCAATAGACTACGTTTCGATCTGTTCGCCAAACTACTTGCATGACAGTCATATTCGTTTTGCGTTGCGATCAGGCGCTGACGCGATATGCGAAAAACCGCTGGTTTTAAATCCTTGGAATATTGAAGGACTATTGGAAGTTCAACGCGACTCGGGTCGCAAGGTCAATACGATCCTGCAGCTCAGAGTACATCCTGCCGTGATTGCGCTGCGGGAAAAAATGGCAAGCAACAAAAGCGATAAAAAAGTTGATGTTGACTTAACTTACATTACGTCACGCGGTAATTGGTATCTGCAAAGTTGGAAGGGCGATGAAAAAAAGTCTGGCGGCATTGCGTCAAATATCGGTGTACATTTTTTCGATATGCTGCATTTTATTTATGGCAAAGTGCAAGAGAACATCGTGCACCTCAATACCCCAACCAAGGCAGCAGGTTATCTTGAATATGAAAATGCGCGGGTTCGCTGGTTCCTCTCGATTGATGTGAATGATGTGCCAGATGCTGAGCGTGCCAAGGGTAAACGAACATTTCGCGCCATTACGGCGGATGGGCATAACCTGGAATTTTCAGACGGCTTTGCTGATTTGCATACGCGCTCGTATGAAGAAATTCTTGCAGGTCGCGGTTTTGGGCTGAATGATAACCGCGTTGCTATTGAAACCGTAGCAGCTATACGCAACGGTGCTGTTGTTGGCAGTGGTGAGCAACATCCACTTGTCGCGAAGAAACGGTAATGACCTACAGCATTCATAGCAGTGCAATTGTGGATGAAGGGGCGGAGATTGGTCAGGGTAGCCGTGTCTGGCACTTTGTGCATGTTTGTGCGGGTGCGAAAATTGGAAATAATGTATCGCTGGGCCAGAATGTTTTCGTGGGGAATCGGGTTGTGATTGGAGACAACTGTAAAATTCAAAACAATGTTTCTGTTTATGACAATGTAACATTGGAGGATGATGTTTTCTGCGGTCCGTCGGCGGTGTTTACAAATGTGCACAATCCGCGTGCCCTAGTCGAACGCAAGAGCGAGTATCGCGACACTTTGATAAAGCGTGGGGCGACGCTCGGGGCGAATTGCACAATAGTTTGCGGCGTAACCGTCGGTGCGTTTGCATTTGTTGGTGCCGGAGCAGTTGTAAGCAGAGATGTTCCTGATTTTGCACTCTGTGTCGGAATGCCGGCGCGGCAGGTTGGCTGGATGAGTGTTCATGGCGTTCGGTTGGAATTGCCGCTGCAAGGTTCCGCTGAGACCCATTGTAATGCGACTGGCGAACGATATGTTTTGCGAGGGTCAGTTGTAACCCGTGAGGCAAGCGCATCATGATTCCCTTTATTGATCTTGCCGCGCAACAAGACCGGCTGCGTACAGAAATTGAAGCTGGCATCGCCCGTGTTCTTGCGCATGGCCAATACATACTTGGTCCTGAGGTGACAGAACTTGAGGAAAAATTAGCAGTCTACACCGGAGCCACTCACTGCATCAGCGTGGCCAATGGAACTGATGCCTTACAGATTGCCTTGATGGCACTTGGCGTTGGTAATGGTGACGAAGTGATTACGCCTGGTTTTAGTTATATTGCCACTGCTGAAGCAGCTGTTCTGTTGGGGGCGAAGGTGGTCTATGTTGATATCGACCCGCTCACCTACAATCTTGATGCGTCGCTTCTCGAAGCTGCTATAACACCTCGTACAAAAGCCATCATTCCAGTTTCGCTTTATGGCCAATGCGCAGATTATGACGCAATTAACGCCATCGCGGAACGCTATGGCATTTCGGTGATAGAGGATGCTGCACAAAGTTTTGGTGCCAGCTATAAAGGCCGCAAATCCTGCAATCTTACGACGATAGGGTGCACAAGCTTTTTTCCGTCAAAACCACTGGGCTGCTATGGTGATGGAGGAGCCATATTCACAAGTGATCCAGAGCTGGCAAAAATCATGCGCCAAATTGCAAGGCATGGGCAAGATCGACGGTATCATCATATTCGTTTGGGCGTGAATAGCCGCTTGGATACCTTACAGGCTGCTATCTTGCTGCCCAAACTTGCCATTCTAGATAACGAAATTTCCGCGAGGCAACAAGTCGCCGAACGCTACAATGCGATCTTTCAACGGTCGCGCATTAATACTCCATTCATTGTCGGGCATGGTTTTTCAGCTTGGGCGCAATACACAATTCGACTGCAAAACCGAGAAAAAGCTCAGTCCGACCTGCAAGCAGTAGGCATTCCAACAGCAATACACTATCCATTGCCGCTGAACCGACAGCCTGCAGTCCAGGATCTTGCAGCTTCCGTACCTCAAGGCAACCTAGCTGCAACGGAAGTGTTGAGTTTGCCAATGCATCCCTACCTTGACCGCAAAACCGTGGTGGAAATTGCCGACACTGTTGTCAAATGCATAAATTGAATATCATAAAATGAGATCAAGCACACAATTTCGCATTTTCACTTTTGTTTGGGGTACAAAGACCAATGGATGACCGCTCCAGCAGACATCGACAAAATCTTGATAGCGATACCGTCAAGTCGTTTGGATATGAATGGAAGCGGCACAATCAATCGGATGTTTCGAAAGCCGAGCTTTTGGAAATATTCGAAGACTATTTCAGCGTGTTCCCTTGGAGTTCAATTCCGGACAGAGCCGAAGGCTTTGACATGGGCTGTGGTTCGGGTCGGTGGGCAGGCTTTGTTGCACCGCGTGTCGCCAAGCTGAACTGCATTGACCCTTCACTGGACGCGCTGAATGTTGCCAAACAAAATTTGGCATCCCAGCAAAATGTCACATTCATCAATGCCTCTGTTGATGCCGTTCCACTCCAAAAAGGCTCCCAGGATTTTGGCTATTCCCTCGGGGTGTTGCATCATGTGCCACAAACAGCTGCTGCCATTGGCTCATGTGTTGACCTATTAAAGCCGGGGGCTCCATTGTTACTGTATCTCTACTACAGGTTTGACAATAAGCCCTGGTGGTTTAAGGGACTTTGGCAATTGACGAACCTGCTGCGACTCGTAACTTCCAAATTGCCGCCACGTCTGAAGTCAATGGTAACGGATGTCATTGCCGTAATTGTCTACTGGCCGTTGGCGCAATTGGCCTTGTTGATGGAAAAATTGGGACTGAAAGTTGAAAAAATCCCACTATCCGCCTATCGTGACAAAAGCTTCTACACCATGCGGACCGACAGTCTGGACAGGTTTGGAACTCCTCTCGAGCAGCGCTTTACGCGCCACGAAATTCAAGTAATGATGAAGGATGCCGGTTTGGAAAATATCAAATTTCGCGAAGGTGTCCCCTACTGGTGTGCTGTTGGAATCAAGTCTTGACCTTTTGGCAATTCAATGGGGCAGCAGCATTGCTGGATTTTTTCAACTGCGGGTTCGAAAAAGTGATTCATCAACTGTATGGATAATCAATTGCGATCACGGCTGAAAGCGCTGCTGTCCAACGATTTTCTACGTGATGTTTCCAAACTTTCATTTGGCACGATAAGCGGTCGACTGATCTCACTTGCCGCAATTCCTTTCGTGACCAGACTTTATTCGCCAGATGATTTCGCAATGTTGGCTGTCTATCTTGGCCTTGTCAGCATCATTGCTGTAGCCGCCTGTTTGCGATTTGAAATCGCCATTCCCCTTGTCGACAATGAGGATGATGCCGCACAGCTCTTCGTGCTTTCATTGCTTGTTGCAGCGGTGGTATCAGCCACCGTTTTGATTGTCGTACTGCTCTACCCCTCAAATATTGCTGCAATTCTGGGTCGCCCTGACCTCGCAAAATTTCTGTGGCTTGTTCCGCCGGCCATTTTTTTGTCGGCCAGCTATTCAACCCTGCAATATTGGGCAACGCGGGCGCGGCGCTTTGGGTCGATAGCGCGGACCCGCCTGACACAAGCCACAGCGGGAGTGGTCATTTTGCTCGGGATGGGATGGATGGGGATGGCTCCCGTCGGCTTGCTTTTGGGGAACATGTTCAATATCGGCGCTGGTGGCATGAGGTTATTGACCGAAGCGCTGGTAAAAGACCGGGTCAAGCTCAGTGGTTTTTCGCTGTCAAAAATTGGCGGATTGTTTCGTAAATACCATCGCTACCCGACCTACTCCACAGCTGAGTCGCTGGTCAATGTTGCGGGGATACAGGTGCCAGTAATCCTGATTGCGGCCTATGCGAAGACCGAAGCCGGCTTTCTGTTGCTCGCCATGCAGGTGATGACGGCTCCCATGACGCTGCTTGGATCGTCAATATCACAAGTCTATATGTCCCGAGCACCGGAAGAAATGCAAGCAGGTACGCTTGCACCCTTCACACTTTCGATCATGAAGCGGCTGGTGCAGGTGGGTGTGGGCCCGCTGATATTCGTAGGGCTTGTGGCACCCGTCATTTTCCCTCTGGCATTTGGCCAGGAATGGGCGCGAGCCGGAAAAATCGTCATGTGGTTGGTGCCATGGATGGCACTGCAATTTATTGCTTCGCCAGTGTCCATGGTGATGTATGTAACCGGGCGGCAGCGGGCAATGCTTGTGTTGACCATCGCTGGAATGATATTGCGCGTGGGAGGAGTTTTTCTGTTTATCAGCTTTTTCGACAATGCCTCGCCGATTATTGGTCTGTTGATAGGCTCGATTTTCTACTATGCGCTGGTTTGGTATTTTGTTTGTCGCTCTGCTAAATTTGGCGGCAAAGACTATTTGGATTTCATTCGATCGTTTGCAAACTGGACAATTCTATTCGGTACAGCCAGCGGTATATTTGTAATAGCAATAATATCATCGTTAACTTAGTAGAAAAAGAGCAGGAAACATGAGTGATAAAGCACGAGGACTTGAACGCGAAAAATCAGTTGCGAGGGAGGTTTACTTCTCGGATGCCTATTTCTCTATGCCGCAATTGTGTAGCTTTGCCCATCAACTCCATCATATCTGGAAGATGCGCCCGAAATCTGTCATCGAAGTTGGACTTGGCAATGGTTTCGTATCCACTTTTCTAAAACGATCTGGAATTCCAGTCACGACTGTTGATATCAATCCTGCTCTAGAACCAGATATATGTGCACCGCTCAGCGAGCTTTCGAAACATGTGAAAGTGCCAGTCGACCTTGTGGTCTGTTGCGAAGTGCTAGAACATATGCCAATCGAAGAACTTGATGCAAATCTTGACTATCTTCGAACTGTGGGAAGTCGACTGTTCCTCACTTTGCCAAATGTTAATCGTACTTTTGGTTTTGCCGGATTTGCAAATATTCCTAAACTTGGTGCATGTTTGTTTGATTTGAATTTTGATTTCCCGTATAAAAACAAATTCGAAGGCGGTGCGCATTTTTGGGAAGTTGGTTTTGACCGATCTACAAGCCGTTCGTCGATCATTGATCGTTTACGCTCAAGATATACTTCTGTGAAATCAGGTAGATTTACCCTCAAGCCATATCACATTTGGTTTGAATGTGAATGAAATTGCCGCCGTCGCGTTCTGTTCGAGCTCTTAGGAGCTTTGTGCTTTCACATTCCAGTTTGCCACTTTCCGCCTATGCCGACGAATCAATGCGGACCATCAGAACAGATTCTCAAGGCAAATTTAGAGCCCTGCCGGAGCAAAGTTTCTCCAGTTTCCAGGTTAAGCAGATGTTGGAAAAGTCAGGGTTGTCGAATATCCTCATCAGGCACGGCATGTCCTGTTGGTATGCAGTAAGGGCTCGGAAGGTCAATCATTGAGTTTAACGGTGTTAATGGTCCATGATCAAAACGAATGCGAGACAGCAGGGTTTGAGTTGTTGTCATTCTGTCGAGACCGTTGCTCACGAAAAATGAGTCCAGCTACAGAAGGGCGCTCGGTCCAATGAAAAAAAAACCAGTTTTGGTTGTTGCGCTCTTATTTAGGAGAAAGGGCGCAATTGGGGGAATGGCGCAGCGCTTTGCAAAGCTGGCTGATTTCATGGCAAAGCGCGGCAATCCAGTGCAGCTTTTCTCCACAAAAAGCGTTATCGAACATCTTGCGCTAGACGCCACTCGTGCAATTAAACTTAATGACAGCAAACCTGTTTTTTCAGTTCTCAATTTGTTTGTTCTGTTTTGGGTGGTGTTAAGAGTTTTGTTTGGTTCGTACTCCAGAGTCCACTTGGCTGGCGGAGGCGGCAAGTTTGCGGGGATCGTGTTCGCGGCTGCTCGCCTTTCGAGAACGCCTGTTTCGTGCACATTCGGCGCTAGAACCTTGGATATGGCCAGCTATGGCAGAGAAAAGGACAAAGCTGCATGGATTAAGTTGCTCAATGCTGTGGACAAGATTGACGTGCTCAATCCGGGTCATACATTGCAACGATGGCAAGCAAAAATATCTGTTTCTCCCTGTTCGTTCTTGGCAAATGCGATTGAGCCAGCAGAGCCTCCAAAAACGAAAGATCCCTTGGTCATTTTCTGTGGTTCGCTTGAAAGAAACAAGAATCCAATGCTTGCATTGGAGATTTTTGATCGAGTCTGCAATCTCGCAGGAAGGAAACTTGGCGAGAAATTGGAACTGATTTTCTTTGGGAAAGGGCAAAAAGAACAGGAACTGCGTGAAGCAATCGCGAAACTTAATCTAAATTCAAATAGAGAAGCAGCCAAAATTGAGGATTTTGCTCTCTATTTTCAAAAACTCCGCCGAGCATCAGTATTTCTGTCTCTTCAGGAACATGACAATTACCCATCGCAGTCTCTGATGGAAGCGATGATACTTGGTTGCAAAACCTTGTGTACTGCTGATGGTGATACCAAACTGATGTTTGGAAACACTGTTAACAACAGAGTCGTTGATTCCAGAAATCCAGATGATTTCGCGGTGGATTTGCTTGAATTACTGCAAGATGAGGGGTTTTGCGAAGCAAATGCAAATCACATCAACTTGAATCACAATATTGAGAGGTTTGCGGAGTATTTTTCGGACTTTTGCGGAATCAGAAATGAAGCCAATTCCTAGAATATGCCATATCGTCACCGGCCTCAATGTTGGTGGTGCAGAAAGGGCGTTGACTAACATTTTGCTTGGTGGGCTGGGAAATTCAGCGAATAGCACCGTCGTTTCTTTGCTCGATGAAGGACACTACGGTCCAATTCTCAAAGAGGGTGGAGTTAATGTCTACTCACTTAAATTAAGGCGCAAGGCGAGAGATATTTCGATCTTTCCAAAACTAGCTGACATTATTCGATCTATCAATCCTGACATCATCCAAGGTTGGATGTATCACGGCAACATCGTCGCAACAGTTTCACAGCAAATCTTAAGTCGAAAGTCAAAACTGGTATGGAATGTTCGCGCGGCGCTAGACGCTTATGACGAGATGCCCGTCGGCACCCGCATGGCCATCCAGTCTTGCCGATTCCTTTCTAAAGCTCCATCTAGTGTCATCTACAACAGCGCACGCTCGCGAACCCATCACGAGAAACTGGGATTTCCGAAGGAATTTGGGATGGTGATTCCAAATGGATTTGACACATCGTTTTGGAAAGGTGGTGCAGACAAACGTGTTGCTGCTAGACTTCGCCTGGGATTGCCCAAAGAAGCGCTTGTTGTCGGGTTCGTTGCACGAAACGATCCGCTGAAGCACCCTTCAAACTTTTTGAACGCATTTGCATTGTGCGTGGATCAAATCCCAACAGCTAGAGCTGTGATGATTGGACGCGACCTTGATAGCGCAGTCCGTGGCATGGCAATTCATGACAAAATAATTTTATTGGGCGAGCGCAACGACGTCCAAGACATAATTCCCGGTTTTGATATGCTTTGCCTTAGTTCCAAGCTTGAAGGGTTTCCCAACGTAATTGGAGAGGCTATGGCTTGTGGTATACCGTGTCTTACAACTGACGTGGGAGATGCTGCTGAAATTGTTGGGAGTACGGGTTGGGTGGTACCTCCCCAAAACAGTGAGGCTTTGGCCCGAGCAATGATTGATGCATTGCGACAGGGGCACTTGACCTTGTTCAACAAGGGGAAATCGGCACGCAAAAGAATAATTGAAAAGTATTCTTTGCAGACAATTGTATCGCAGTATGCGAATCTGTATGGTAATCTTGTTGATCAGATTAGATAATCCGACCAGTGTATCAAGTGGTTTTGACATCTGCGGAATAGGGATGTTTTGACTGCTTGTACTAACCTTTTTCAGGAAGTTTTTTTAAGAGGGCCTCATGGCGCAGCACTATTACGAGGGTCAAAAAGGAGAAGCCTACTTTAAGGCCTATCAAGAACAGTTTTTGGCTGATAGCGCGGGGGCCTATGTTGCAAGCAAGTTTAACCCTGTGCTCAACGAATCTTGGGTATTGTTAGATTTTGGCTGCTCTGCAGGTGAAGCGACGGCTAAATTGGTATGTAAGAATAAGTCTGGCCTAGAAATAAATTCGTATGCCGCCGAAATAGCTCGAAAGAAGCATAATCTAATAGTTGTGCAGGATCTTTCTGAATTGCCGCCTGAATCATTTGATGTCGTGGTTTCGCACCATGTTTTAGAGCACGTCGAAAATCCATTTCACGTCTTGAAAGGTATGCACAAAGTACTCAAATCAGGGGGAAGAATTATGATTATTGTTCCCGGCGAGACAGGTTGGTACAACAGGAGCAGTACTTGGCGTGAAGAGATAAACAAGCATATTTATTCTTGGACGCCGCTTACTTTGGGAAATTTGGCGCAAGCAGCGGGCTTTGAAGTGAACAGTGCCGTTTCCTTGGATATTGTCGCGCCGTCCAGGTATTTGAGCGCAGTAAAGTATTTTGGTCCAGCAAAGCGCTTCATGGGTGTGGTTAGAAGGCTGCTTCAAGGTGAAACCGAAGTGATGCTGATAGCTTCAAAAACATGATGCTGCTACAAATCCGTTGCTGCTCAGAACAACGGACAAGTTTTGTAGTCGCTTTTCGTAGGTCTGACCTTTCTGGGTCCAAGTTTGAAAACAAGCATTTCAAGAATTGATTTCAATAATGTTGTCCGTCGCAGACACTCCTTGGCAAATATTTTCAGCTTCGTTCTTTGTAGCCATTGGGTTGTGCCAAGGCAAGACAGTGCCGCACTTGCCGCGTAGGGAATTGCAAGCCCGGGGCTTGGCTGCCCGACTTCGAATCCAGAATAAATATTCGTTTGACGTTGCGGTTCGTCGCTATGAATTGCTTTATAGTACGATTCTGAGGACAAGCTGAATGTGTGGCATTACCGGATATCTTTCGACGCACGCACCGGCGCGAGAAATGCTTGTGGAGCACATGGCCGCGCAGATTGCCCATCGTGGGCCTGATGCCAGCGCAGTGTGGTTTGATACAAAGCATGGACTGGCCTTTGGTCACCGCCGCCTTTCTATCGTTGATCTTTCTCCTGCCGGTCAGCAACCCATGCACAGTGCGGACGGTCGGCTTGTGATTGTCTTTAATGGCGAAATCTATAACCACCACAGCTTGCGCCGCGAGGTGGAAGCAACAGGTTGGGCCACAGCATGGCGTGGTCACTCAGACACCGAAACACTGTTGGCTGCATTGCAGCTTTGGGGCGTTGCCGGTACTTTGCCAAAGTTAAACGGCATGTTTGCTTTCGCACTTTGGGACCGCCAGCGGCGGGTGCTGGCATTGGCCCGGGATCGATTGGGGGAGAAGCCGTTGTTCTATGGGCAAATGGGAGAAACCTTCCTGTTTGGCTCAGAACTCAAGGCCTTGGGCGCCCATCCGGACTGGCGCGGCGAGATTGACCGGAACGTTCTGGCGGTGTTTTTCCGCCATGCCTATGTTCCTGATCCGCATTGCATATACCGTGGCATTTTCAAGCTGCCACCCGCGCACTGGCTGGAGGTAGTGGACGGAAAGGTCGGTGCGCCGATTGGCTATTGGTCGCTGGCGGCAGCAACACAGGTGACGCGGCGAACCGAACCACCTCAGACGCTTGTTACCGAACTCGAACAGCGATTGATGCAAGCTGTGGGTTTGCGCATGGAAGCTGATGTGCCTTTGGGGGCATTTCTGTCCGGCGGAATTGATTCGTCGACCATTGTGGCCTTGATGCAGGCGCAAGCAAAAAAGCCGGTGCGCACCTTTACCAAATGGCTTTGACGTCTCCCGTTGGTGCCCAAAAGAAGCTGACCGCAAGCGTATTCGTCTGGAATTTGGTATCCAAGATTCGGATATTTTGATTGGCTTTGTCGGTCGAAATCACCCCGAAAAAGATTTGGCCAATTTCTTGGGTGCTGTCGGCCCGTTGTTAAAATCCAATCCCTGTGTGCATATTGCACTCGTTGGCTGGAACATGGACAGCACTGATTTTGATGCATTTTTTTCTTCGATGCCCCAGGCCCAAGTCCATGTCCTTAGAGAACGAAATGATGTTCCGGAAGTCATGCGTAGCCTGGATCATCTTTGCCTCAGTTCCAAACTCGAGGGCTTTCCAAATGTCATCGGCGAAGCAATGGCAACGGGCGTACCCTGTGTTTCAACCGATGTCGGAGATGCCAGAATAATAGTTGGAGATACTGGCTGAGTAGTGCCGTCAAAAGACAGCAGAGCTTTGAGTGAGGCGCTTTTGAGCGCCACATCCGAACAAAAACATGCTTGGCAAATTCGAAGTGCAAGTGCACGACGATCCATGATAAGCAGGTATTCCATGGATTCAATCGTGAAACGATATGTGTCATTCTATGAAAAAATGTTGAGGTAGTTTTTAATGTGCGGCTTTGTCGGTTATTTGTCTACAAGCGTCCCTGCCCAGGAAGACTTGATACACCGCATGGCAGTACAAATTTCCCATCGAGGTCCAGATGCATCTGGCGTGTGGTGCGACAAGGATGCTGGAATTGCTTTAGCTCACCGTCGACTGTCTATCGTTGACCTCAGCGAAGCTGGCAGCCAGCCAATGGCCAGTTGCGACGGAAATTTGATACTCATTTACAACGGTGAAATTTACAATCATCTCGATATCCGAAAAGAATTAGTCAGTGCCGGGTGGCAACTGAATTGGCGGGGGCATTCCGATACTGAAACATTGCTGGCTGCCTTACAGCATTGGGGCCTTGCCCCCACGCTAAAGCGGCTCAACGGCATGTTTGCATTTGCCCTTTGGGACCGGACAAGAAAGACGTTGTCACTCGCGCGCGATCGGGCTGGTGAGAAACCATTGTATTATGGCGTGACCGGAACAAGCCTGCTATTTGCGTCAGAACTCAAAGCCCTGAAGGTCTTTCCGGAATGGAAGGGTCTTATCAGTCGTGATGTCTTGGCGCTCTATCTGCGGCACGCCTACGTGCCAGACCCTTATTCAATCTATCATGACATACATAAGTTGCCTCCCGCCCACTACGTGGAACTTTCAGCAAACAAAACTTCAGCAGTGACAATCTGCTATTGGGACTTGCGAGAAATCGTGCAACAGGCAAAGCCGGAAAAAGATGCAGTTGCATTAACTGATGAACTTGAAGCGCGCCTCACGAAAGCAGTTTCACTCCGCATGATGTCTGACGTGCCGATCGGAGCATTTCTCTCCGGCGGAATTGATTCCTCAACTGTTGTTGCCTTAATGCAAACGCAATCAGCAAAGCCAGTTCGCACTTTTACAATCGGTTTTGATGTTCCAGGTTACAACGAAGCTGAAAATGCTAAAGCAGTGGCAAAACATTTGGGCACTGATCATACTGAGTTATATTTGAAGCCGGAAGATGCACTCAATGTAGTTCCCAAGCTGGCCCATATCTATGATGAACCATTTGCGGATTCATCTCAAATTCCAACATTTTTGTTGAGCCAAATGACGCGGCAGCACGTCACTGTATCGCTTTCTGGTGACGCTGGAGACGAGCTGTTTTGCGGTTACAACCGCTATGGCCAAGGTCATGCCATGCATCGGAGGTTGCGTCGCTTGCCTGATTTTGCCAGAAAGCTGCTGGCGACATCACTGAGGTCGCTCCCCCCGCACACTATTGATCGTGTTGTTCAATATTTGCCTAGCAACTTACGATATCCTGCCATGGGTGATCGGCTTCACAAGCTTTCGAATGTTCTTGATACCGCTGAAGGGCCCATGTTTTACCGGGCACTGGTGTCGCAGTTCAAAGACCCTACGACGATCGCTTTAGGGGCAACAGAGCCAAACTCGCTATTGGCCGACCCCTCAAGTTGGCCAAATCTGGCTGATTTCCGCGAAACCATGATGTTTTTGGATACATTGACCTATTTGCCGGGGGACATTCTTACAAAGGTTGACCGGGCAAGCATGGCCGTCAGCCTCGAGGCAAGGGTTCCGTTTTTGGATCACGAAGTGATGGAATTTGCCTGGACATTGCCCTTGAACGTGAAATTGAAAGACGGTGTTACCAAGTGGATCTTGCGACAAGTGCTCGAACGCCATATCCCAACTGAGCTTGTCAACAGGCCAAAAATGGGGTTTGGCATTCCAATTGAGCATTGGTTAGGGGGCAGCCTTAGAAATTGGGCGGAAAACCTTTTGGACGAAAGCCGACTTCGACGGCAGGGATACTTCAATGCTGGTGCCGTGCGAAAACTTTGGGAGGAACATTGCACCGGCAAAAGGCGTTGGCACCATCAACTATGGACAATTCTGATGTTTCAGTCATGGCTGGAGCAGGAAACGTCTGTGCATGCGAAAAACAATTAGGACAACAGCTATACATCTGCTTGCTAAATTCCTCACTAGGCCTTGTATTCGACAGACATTAAAGTATCAACGTGTTTGCAGTTTTTACCGACTGCGCAATCATCCAAGTTCGGCGGGGTGTCTGATACAATCGCGCACCTCAACCTTCGCCAGAGTTCCCGTAGATGAAAAGCAGGTTTGATGACAGATCTCGTTGCAGCTGATTCCGTTTGGCATGTTTTTTCAAATTTTGGAGCCTTTTTGGCAGGCGGCCTTATTTGCTGGGCGCTTGCTTCACGATTCGGAATTTCGGCCAAGCTAGCAATAACTCTATATATTTGGCACACCCTGTTTTGCGTTGGATATTTTTACTATTCCCTTTCAAATGTTGCTGATTCAACCAACTACTTCCGATTTTCCCTGCTTCCCTTGCATGATTTCAGTTTAGGGAACCAATCAGTACATTACCTGACAGCCATATTCTCTGTCGGACTTGGGTTTTCATATTTTGGTTGTTTTTTGGTGTTCAATCTGTTCGGCGCCATCGGAAATCTTGCCGTTGCTTCATCCCTTATTGAAGCTACGCAAGGGAAAGTCAGATGGGTTCGGAGGACGGCATTGTTGATTCCGTTTCTTCCCGGACTAAATTTTTGGTCAGCCGCAGTTGGCAAAGACAGCCTATCATATTTGAGTGCTGGGTTGGCTTGCTGGGCAATCATGAATTTCAAAAAGCGATACATGGTCGCGGTTATTGCAGTGCTATGCATGCTTTCGGTTCGTCCCCACATTGCAGCAATTATGCTGGTAGCGCTTGTTGTTCCAATTGTGTTTGCTCTGAAGGCGAATGCTATGCTTAAAATTTCGCTCATTGCTGTCATTGCCATTGCAGCGCCTTTCGCGGTATTTTTTGGTATGGATTATGCGGGCGTTGGTTCAAGTGCTAACTTGGGGGACATCAATTCATATATTGAAAAGCGCCAAGGTTACAATCTTGAAGGTGGTGGTTCGGTGGATATTTCAACAATGATATTGCCAGCAAAATTGTTCACTTACGCTTTCAGGCCGTTGTTGCTGGATGCCAACAGTGTAATGAGTTTGATCGCAAGTGGTGAAAACCTCGTGCTGCTGGTGCTATTTGCCGCAGGCCTGTTTGGCGTAATATTACGAAGATCATGTATATCTGCATTCGGCATATTGTTTCTGGCAATCTACATTTCTGTCAGCTGGTTGTTATTGGCAGAAACAACCGCCAATCTCGGGATTGCCGTGAGGCAAAAACTGATGTTTCTTCCTATGTTGTTATTATTAGCAATTTCACTTCAGAAATCGGTACGAACAAGAGTTCATTCAGGGTATGCGGGTCCATCACCACACGTTTCAGGTTTTCACCGTGCGAAATTGCTGCGTTGATAGTGGTATTTCAAGTGCTGGGAATAGCAAAGTCAAAACAGGACGCTTGGGAAAATCGAGTGCGGAGGCTTTCCTTCAAACGATAATGGGTTTCGTTCTAGGATGAAAAAAAAATGCGTTTTGGTTATTGGACCCTATGGTCCATCTCTACTAAGTTTCCGCGGCGCTTTGATGAAATCCATGGCGGAAAGCGGGCACCAAGTACATGCAGCTGCACCTGGCATCACAGACGAGGTCAAGTTAGCCTTAGAAACATTTGGCGTTATGACCCACGAACTTCCACTCAATCGCGCCAGCTCGAACCTGCTCATCGAGATGCGGACGATTTTTTGCCTTTGGAAAATAGTTCGAAGCGCAAGACCGGATGTTATACTTGCCTATGCTCCCAAACCAATCATGTACGGGCTTCCCGTTGGCTTTCTGGCCGGATGTCCCGACAGGTATGGCATGATAACGGGACTGGGGTATGCATTCACACCAGGATCAGGATTAAAGCGAAAGGCGCTGCGTCTCGCATCGAAGTTGCTTTATAAAATAGCATTTGCATGCGCCAGCACTCTAATTTTTCAAAACCCGGATGATCGCGAAGAAATGCTTTTGCAAACTGTCGCCAATCGGAAACAATATGATCGTTCAGTAATTGTGAACGGCTCTGGCGTAGACATTGAACATTACTCCAATCAACCATTACCGTCACTTCCCTTAAGATTTTTTATGGCTTGCCGACTGTTGGCAGACAAGGGAGTTCGCGAATATGTTCAGGTGGCCACCAAAGTTCGCCAGAATATGCCAGATATTCAATTCATACTTGCCGGTCCTCTTGATTCGAATCATTCTTCTATATCGAAGATGGAATTGGAAGAATGGGTTGCCAACGGGACAATTCAATACGTGGGCTCATTGCCTGACATCATCAGTGAATTGGCCTTGTGCCATGTATTTGTCTTACCTTCATATCGGGAGGGGACGCCTCGTTCTGTATTGGAAGCTTTATCAACTGGACGGCCCATCATTACAACAAATGCTCCAGGTTGCCGAGAAACTGTGATTGATGGAGAAAATGGTTTTCTTGTTTCGGTTGCCAATGCTTCCGAACTTCAAATTGCCGTTATGCGGTTCGTCGAACAGCCAAGTTTGCTCAAGGACATGGCAATAAAGAGTCGTATTTTGGCCGAAACTAAATATGATGTCCGCAAGATAAATGAGTTTCTTATGAATACTTTGATGCTCAACTAAAGTTCCTCTACAAGTCACATAAACTCATCGGAGTCAGTTGGTTTGATGACCGGGGACTAAATTTTGAGTGGTGTATTTTTTGAATTTTCCAGAAGCTCGAGCCAACAGCAAATCTGATGAAACAGTAAAGTATGAAACGATTATTCGACATTGCCGCATCAAGCCTGTTGCTCCTGATCCTTGGCCCACTGATCTTTTTTGTTAGCTGTCTTGTCTATGTCAATCTGGGAGCACCAATCATTTTCACGCAGACAAGGGTGGGGCTCAGCGGTGCTCAGTTCAATATCTACAAGTTTCGTACGATGCTGAACTCTCATGCAGTTGATGGCGCAATTCTTCCAGATGTTGACCGTTTAACTCGCTTTGGCCGCTTTTTGCGCAGTACCAGCCTCGACGAGCTTCCTGAACTCTGGAACGTTTTGAAAGGTGAAATGAGTCTCGTTGGACCCCGGCCCCTATTGGTCGAATATTTGCCGTTGTACTCGACTGGGCAAGCCAGGCGTCACGAAGTAAGACCTGGCCTTACAGGTCTGGCGCAAGTCAACGGCCGGAACTCATTGTCTTGGGAAGAAAAATTCAGATTGGATGTATGGTATGTTGATCATCGGTCATTCTATCTTGATTTGAAGATCCTTTTGCGCACCGTTGGAACGGTCCTTTCACATCGCGGGATCAAAAATGATGGACACTCCACAATGCCACCGTTTACCGGCAGGCCGCCCAGCACATGAAAAGCGCGATGAAGTTGATACTGATTGGAGCGGGTGGCCATGGGCGTGTAGTGGCAGACTTGGCTCAGGAATCCGGTTACAAAGACATATGCTTTGTTGATTCAAAATGGCCGGAAGTCAAAGAAAACCTTATTTGGCCGATTATTGGAAATCGATTTGAAGCTGGAACGTCGGATTGCCATGTAATGGTTACAATTGGCAGTTGCTCGACAAGGTTGCTGTTGACGCGTCAACTGCTCGAAAGAGAATATCACTTGCCTGTGCTTTTGCATCCATCGGCGGCATTTTCGCAGTTTGCTACAGCAGGAGCAGGAACAGTGGTCATGCCCCAAGTCGCCATCAATGCTGGCGCAAGACTGGGCGCTGCGGTCATTGCAAATACGGGATGCACAATTGATCATGACTGTGAATTATCGGACGGTGTCCATGTTTCGCCTGGTGCCCACATCGCGGGAGGAGTCAAAATCGGAGAAGCAACCTGGGTTGGCATTGGCAGTTGCATTCGCGAAAATATATCGGTAGGCAAAAACGTAGTGGTTGCGGCAGGTTCTGTTGTGGTCAGCAACATTCCTGACAACGCAATTGTGATGGGTATCCCAGCGCAAACGAGATAGACTGATGCTCAATACAAGTTTTACGGACTGGCCAAGCTTTACGCCCGAAGAAGTTCAGGCTGTTGCGAAGGTGCTTGAGTCCAACCGTGTGAACTACTGGACCGGAGAAGAATGCCGCAAATTCGAAAAGGAATTTGCTACTTGGTGTGGGGTGTCCCACGCTGTGTCTGTAGCCAATGGGACGTTGGCACTTGATTTGTGCTGGAAAGCACTTGGCATTAGTTCAGGTGATGAAGTCATTGTGTCCCCGCGAACATTTCTTGCTTCGGCAACATCAATCATCAATGCTGGAGCCATCCCGGTATTTGCCGATGTTGATCGGGATTCTCAGAACATTACCCCTGAGTCTGCTGCACAAGTTTTGACAACAAGGACTAAAGCAATATTATTGGTTCATCTCGCAGGTTGGCCATGCGATATGGATGGGTTTCAGTCTTTGGCATCATCTCGGAACCTGAAGCTGGTTGAAGACTGTGCACAAGCCCATGGAGCTGCATGGGATGGCGTGCCAGTAGGAAGTCAATCTGCAATTTCAGCGTGGTCGTTTTGTCAAGACAAGATCATGACGACGGGCGGCGAAGGCGGGATGATCACAACCAACTCTCCTGAACTATGGTCGTTGACTTGGTCGTACAAGGATCACGGAAAGTCTTGGGATGCCGTCTATAATCGCAACCATCCACCAGGTTTCCGGTGGGTTCATGAAAGTGTTGGCACCAATTGGCGAATGTTGGAGATGCAAGGGGCAATTGGCCGCATACAATTGAACCGCATGGCTGCATGGCATGAGAAACGCAGACAAAATGCAAACTCCATCTTTGATGCAGCCCGTGAAATCACTACCCTCAGAGTCCCAGCAATACCCGGAAAAGCGACTCACGCTTTTTACAAAGCCTATGTTTTTGTTGAGCCACAAGTATTAAAATGTGAATGGAACCGAGATCGGTTAGTTCACGAGATTAATGCCCGGGGCGTACCTTGTTACCAAGGGTCGTGTTCAGAAATTTATCGTGAGAAGGCATTTGATCACGCGCCAGGCAGGCCCAACGACTACTTGCCTAACGCCCGGGAACTTGGTGAAACCGCTCTTATGTTTTTAGTCCACCCCACATTGACGAGTGTCGAAATTAGCCGTACTTCGTCGGCAATCAGCGATGTAATGCAGCTGGCGAAACGTTGAGCGAAAGATTTGGCATGACTGCAAAACTCGAGAGCAAAGCAGTCTGGTTGGTAACGGGTGCAGCCGGATTTATTGGTTCCAACATTGTTGAGGAATTGTTGCTTCAAGGCTACAAGGTCAGGGCCCTTGACAACTTTGCGACGGGACATGTGGCAAACTTGCAAAGTGTACGTGACAGCGTTGGTGAAAAGCTTTGGGGAAATTTCAAATTTCTAGAAGGCGATGTACGAATCAACAAGGTTTGCATAGAGGCTGTCGAAGGCGTTGACTATGTACTACATCAGGCTGGTTTAGGGTCAGTGCCTCGCTCCCTATCAAACCCGATTGCTACCAATGAAACCAATATCACCGGATTTCTGAATATGTTGGAAAGTGCCCGTTTGGCGAAGGTAAAAAGTTTTGTCTATGCGGCTTCCAGTTCAACATATGGCGATGAACCAAACTTACCCAAGATGGAAGACCGGATCGGCAACCCGTTGTCACCCTATGCCGTAACCAAATATGTCAATGAGTTATACGCGGCGGTTTATCTTCGATGTTACGGATTTCGTGCTACGGGACTTCGCTACTTTAATGTATTTGGCCCTCGGCAGGATCCGGATGGAGCGTATGCCGCTGTAATACCCAAATGGATAAAGCTAATGATCAGAGGCAGCGATATCCTGATCAATGGAGACGGTGAAACGTCCCGTGACTTTTGCTATGTTGCCAATGCTGTAGAGGCAAATCTCAAGGCAGCTCTTGCGCCAACCGAGGCGCAAGGCAAAGTTTACAATGTAGCAGTTGGCGAACGCACAAGTCTAAATGTCCTGTTTAAGATGTTGAATGAAGAACTGACTAGACACCAGATACATTATGACAAAAGCGCAATATTTCAAGATTTCAGAGCAGGGGATGTTCGTCACTCGCAAGCCGACATTTCCAAAGCCAGAAACGCACTCGGTTATGACCCCCAGTTTACGCTTCAGCGAGGTTTACGCGAAGCCATGCCGTGGTATGTTGAACATTTAAAAAACTAGAGAAAAAAAATGACTGAAGTGAATGGCATCAATACCAAGCAAGAGAAAATCTCGGTTCTTGGGTTAGGATATGTAGGGTTGCCTTTGGCGGTAGCACTTGCCAAGAAATTTGAAACTGTCATTGGTTTTGATGTTTCCAAACGTCGCATTGATGCCTTGGCAGGATTTGAAGACTGGACCGGAGAAATAGCACAGGCCGAACTCGAGAATACGAGCCTTGTCATGACCGATGATGCCAAAGCGATGGCAGATACTACATTCTTCATTGTTACGGTGCCTACGCCTGTTGATAGTCAAAAACGTCCCGACCTTTCTCCGCTGCAAAGTGCCTGCGAGAAAATTGGACCTTTTTTAGACAAGGGTGCAGTTGTTGTGTTTGAATCTACAGTCTACCCTGGTGTGACCGAAGATTACTGTGGCCCACTTCTGGAACAGTTTTCAGGACTCAAGCGCGGGGTGGACTTTACGCTGGGTTACTCCCCGGAACGTATCAATCCAGGTGACAAACTCCATCGACTTGAGTCAATTCTCAAAATCATCTCTGCTGAAGACAAGAAGTCATTGGAGCGATTGAGAACGGTTTACGGCGCAATCATCAATGCCGGTCTCTATGAGGCCCAATCCATCAAGGTAGCTGAAGCTGCCAAGGTATTGGAAAACACACAACGTGACATCAACATTGCACTGATGAACGAACTTGCAATCATTCTCGAGAGGATGGGAGTTCGCACAAAGGATGTACTCGATGCGGCAGGGACCAAATGGAATTTCCTGAAGTTTTCACCTGGATTGGTGGGAGGGCATTGCATTGGCGTTGACCCGTACTATCTGACATCCGTTGCTGAGTCGCTTGGCTACCATCCCCAGGTCATTCTCGCGGGACGCCAACTAAACGATGAAATGGGAAAGTTTGTAGCGATCAAGACAGTCAAGATGATGGTCCAAAAAGGCATTTCAAATGCATCTGCCAAAGTTGGCATATTGGGTCTGACGTTTAAGGAAAATGTGCCGGATCTCCGCAATTCCAAAGTACCAGACATTGTTGCTGAACTGAAGGAATTGGGCGTTTCGCCAATTGTTCATGATCCAAATGCCGATCCGAGTTCGGCAATGCATGAGTATGGAATTGTATTATCAGACTCAAGTGAATTTAATAATCTGGACGCCCTGATTCTCGCAGTAAATCATTCCAGCTATATTGACGAACCTTTGCAACTCATTCGCATGCTGAAGCCCAATTCCGTTCTCATTGATGTGAAGTCCGTATTGTCGCCCCAACAAATTCCTGCAGGAATTGCTTATTGGAGCCTTTGATTCAACTACGCAAACAGGAAGTCAGTTCCTGAAAGTGTGAGGATGGCAGTTGACTTGATTGTAATGCTATCAAGGCCGATGCCAACCACAACTATTGCAGTGCCGTTTCCAGTTATTGTGAGATCAGAGAATTGATGGGCTGCTGTACCGGCAAGCCTGATATGATCGCTGCCAGAAATGAAATCATTGACAGAGTCGCGGCCAAAACCCGTGGAAGAAAATTGAAAAATGTCTGCGCCCAATCCACCGATCAAGCTGTCGTTGCCAGTTCCGCCGTCGATGACATCATCTCCAGCGTATCCCGACAATAGATTGGACAAGCCATTGCCAGTTATGTTGTCGCCCGCATTGGAACCGTAAACGTTTTCAATCGCGACATAAGTGTCACCCTGGGCATTGCCACCGAGGCCCGTGCCGCGCAACAGGTTGACGTCAATTGCAATCGTATCGCCATAATACCAAGCCGTATCAGTTCCACCCTCGCCATTCAAAACATCAGCGCCTGCTCCACCCAACAAGCTGTCATTGCCATTGCCACCATTCAACGAGTCATTTCCGGCGTTACCGGCCAGCGTGTTATTCAATCCATCTCCGGTCAACGTGTCGCCGGCATTGGAGCCGTAGACATTTTCAATGCCCACCAATTTGTCGCCTGCCGCGTCGCCACCGAGGCCTGTGCCGAGGGCGAGGTTGACTGTGACGCCGAGAACGGAGCTTGTGTACATGGCGTTGTCTGCGCCTGCATCACCGTTCAACACGTCAGCCCCTGCTCCACCTGTCAGCAGATCATTCCCCAATCCGCCGTTCAGTGTGTCGAGACCAAGGCCGCCCGAGAGGTTGTTGGCGAGGTCGCTTCCTGTGACAACATCGTTGGCACCGGACCCCACGGCATTTTCAATGGCAACCAAGCTGTCACCCTGGGCATCGCCGTTCAGTCCGGTTCCCGTGGCAAGGTTGATTGTCACACCAACCGCAGAAGTCGCGTAACTCGCAGTGTCAACTCCATCACCGCCGTTGAGTACATCGGCGCTGGCTCCGCCAGCGAGCGTATCGTTGCCGGCGAGACCATTGATCTGGTCGATTGCGGCGGTTCCGGCCAAGGTTTCGGCAACCGCCGTACCATTGATGATGTTGGGTCCGGAAGCATCATCACTGATGATGGTTGCAGTGGCACCTGGGGTGCCAATCACCAGGCCAGTCGTTGGTGTCGTTATGGTCAGGGCGAAGGTTTCATTTTGTTCGATGGTTGTGTCGCCATTGACCAAAACGGTAACAGTCTTCACGGTTTCGCCCGGCGCAAAAACCACGGAACCTGTAAGTGCACCTGAAAAATCCGTGGCGTTTGCCGCAACGGTGCCATTTCCGGCGACGGTGTAGGACACGGACTGGCTTGAAAAAACTGCACCATTCAAGCGGATTTCAAAACTGTAAACAGTTGTGCCGGTGTTGCCTTCATTCTGTGAAGGTGTGAGTGCTGTAGTGGTTACGGTGCGAACGGGAACACCCGTGGTAATCGGAAGTTGCGCAAGGGTCTTGGTGGCATCGGCAAACTGGAAACTCTCGACAGCTGTAACCGTATCGATTGAACCATCAGCACCATAGACGGTATAGGTTGCCGTGCTGGCATTGTAGTTGAAAGCATAGGTGGAGAAGTTGCCACTGAAAACCACCGTGTCGGCTTCCGTGCCGCCGTTGATGCTGTCGCTGCCAAGGCCGCCATTCAAGATGTCGATGCCAGCACCGCCCTTCAAAATGTCGTTGCCGGCATTGCCCGTGAGAAGATTGTTGCCGCGGTTGCCGGCAATGGTGTTGGCAAGGGCGTTACCTGCGCCATCGACATTGCCCATGCCGATCAAGGTCAGGTTGCCCGTTGTCCGGGTCAAGGTCGTTGAGACGTTGGATTCGATGGTGTTGCCATCTGTCAGGTCGATTTTGACGTTCAATGCGCCAACCACGAACGAGGCACCTTTTTCGGTTGTCAAACCACCGCCGGAAAACACGATTTCACGGGCGCCGCTGGCTGTTGCAGTACCAGCCGCAGTTTGGAGGCCGTAACCGCCCGCTGCAGCCGTTGTCGTGGTGGCCAGTAGGGTTGTTCCGCCATAGAGCTGCACCGTGCGACCTGCGGCGCTTTCGCCGATGGAATAGAAATCATTGTTGTCAGTATCGGTATAGTTAACCCCGGTTACAAAGACGGGCGTGGTTGTTTGATAGGCAAAATTTTCGGTGGTAACGAGGGCTTTGTAGCCTTGGTAGTTGGTGTCGGTAATTGCGCTGACACCAAGTTCCTCGTACAGCGGATTGAGCGCGTTGGCACGGTGGCCACCGCTCAGAAAAAGACTTTGGTGCTGTTGGTACACAGCGGCATTGGCATCCAGCGTTCCTGTCGTTCCAGACCACGAGATGTTTTCACCACTGCCGAAGCTGTAAAAGCCGGTTGCGGCATTGAAGGTACCCAATCCGGCGGCAACCATGCGGCTGCCTGATGTGCTGCCGTCAGAGCCTGTGTGGGAAAACAGGTCATGGCCAATCATGTCAGTGGTATGGCGCGTGGCCGAAGTGAGAAGTTGCGCATTGAATGCGAGGGGCTGTTTGGCGTCAGCGGTGATGGCCTTCACCAGAGTGCCGCTGGCATTGTAGTAATTCAAGTCGGCCAGACCATAGCGGGTTGCCGCTGCCGACGGATCAAGCCTGTCGCGATTGACGAGTTCCAGAAAAAGCTGTTCGCGGTCTTGTTGAATCGTCATTGAATAACCCCACTCAAGTTAGGTCTTCAACGCTAACTCAAATTCGCTGATATTCTGTTTTTGAAAAGTCAAAAATTTGATGCAAATTCGCCGCAAACCCGCAAGGCCTTGTTTACCAGAATTGGGTCAGAAATGAGTTTGGGATCAACTCATGGTGCGGTTTTCAGCCCTCTCAGCAAGATTTCGAGTACGGCATTTCTGGTTGCTTCCCGGTTGGAATGGGTCGCCAACTTTCCACTGAGCAACGCTTCAACCTGCACGCTGAAGTCTGCGTAGTGTTGGGTGACTGACCAAATGGCGAAGATGAGATGTACAGGATCTACGGGATTGATTTTTCCCCTGTTGCACCACTGTTGAATGACCGCCGCCTTGGCTTCGACCAATTGGCGCAAAGACCCTTTCAGGAAGTCGGTGATGTGAGGCGCACCGTGCAGAATTTCGTTGGCAAAAAGTCTTGAAGACTTCGGGCTCTCAAAAGCCAGATCGAGTTTTCGCGAGATGTAACGGGTCAATTCCTCTATGGGTTCACTTTCGGAATCAAGAGCTTCAAGGGGGGCCAGCCATTGGGAGAGGGTGCGTTCGAGAACGGCGCGATAGATATCTTCCTTGTGCTTGAAATAGTAGAGCAGGTTGGGTTTGGTCATGTTGCAACGGAGAGCAATCTGATCGACGGTGGAGCCGCGATAACCGTATGACGAAAATACATCCAGCGCACCATCCATAATCAATGTATGGTTTAGGTTTTGGATGCGGGTTTTCAGGGCGTCAGCGGGTTTAGCTTTGTTCATGCATCAATTTTCATTATTCTTGATCACTCAGTCAAGAGGAGATAGCCTTTGCAGAATGAATTACTTGTGGGTTAACCGCAAGCCTGTTGTGGAGACGGCATTGGCAGCAAATACGATTGAGGCAAAGGATGTCGGTCTGACTTTTCAAACTGCGGATGGCCCGGTTTTTGCGCTCTCGCAGGTCAACTTGTCAGTCCGGGAAGGAGAGTTCGTCTCGTTCATCGGACCTTCGGGATGTGGCAAGACCACATTGCTGAGGGTGATTGCCGACCTCGAACAGGCGACATCGGGCAGCATCGCAGTCAATGGGCTTTCGCCATCGCAGGCCCGCAATGCCCGGTCCTATGGCTATGTGTTTCAAGCACCGGGGTTGTTTCCGTGGCGCAATGTCGAACGCAATGTGGCTTTGCCACTTGAAATCATGGGCGTCGCGGATGCTGAGGCGCGCATCAAACACAATCTTGGTCTGGTCAATCTCGGAGGCTTTGAGAAAAAATTTCCCTGGCAATTGTCGGGGGGCATGCAACAGCGGGTATCCATTGCAAGGGCGCTGGCCTTTGATCCCAAACTATTGCTGATGGACGAGCCATTTGGGGCGCTGGATGAAATCGTGCGCGACAAACTCAACCAGCAACTGCTTGAGCTTTGGGACCGCACAGGAAAAACCGTGGTGTTTGTCACCCATTCCATTCCAGAAGCGGTGTTTCTTTCGACCAAGATTGTGGTGATGAGTCCGCGACCCGGGCGAATCATCGATATCATTGAAACCAATTTCCCAAGACAGCGATCACTGGATATCCGCGAGACCCCGGCGTTTCTGAAAATTGCCCAGAGGGTACGCGAAGGCTTGCGGGCAGGGCACTCCTATGAAGACTGATGTGGCCAGCAGGTCTTTGGCTAAAACACCATCGGCAGCCGTGCCTGTTTTGGTGGTTTGCCTCGTCCTTCTTGTTGTCTGGTATGTGGCGTGTGTGCCCCTCAATGCTGTTGTGGCTGAAGCAAAAATCAAGGCGGCAGGCGGTGGTTTTGCTGCGATGCTGACGGAATCATGGAACCACACGCGCCCAGTGTTGCCGGCACCGCATCAGGTCATCGGTGAACTCTGGCGGTCGATATTTCAGGTTGCGCCGTGGAAGCCGAAGTCCCTGCTGTTTCATTGTGCGGTGACGCTCTCGTCAACCCTGTTGGGTTTTGTCCTCGGCGTGGTACTGGGCATTGTGCTCTCGATTGCGATTGTGCATTCGAAAATCCTCTCAAAGGCCTTGATGCCGTGGATCATTGCCTCACAAACCATTCCCATCCTTGCCATTGCACCGATGATCATTGTCGTGCTGGGCTCCATGGGGCTCACGGGACTTTTGCCGAAATCGTTGATTTCGATGTATCTGTGCTTCTTCCCGGTGACCATTGGCATGGTCAAAGGCCTGACGTCGCCGGATGTCATCAATCTTGATCTCATGCGGACCTATCAGGCCAGTGCGTGGGAAACCCTGTGGAAGCTGCGGTTTCCGTCGGCCATGCCTTATCTCTTCACGTCGTTGAAAGTGGCGATTGCCATTGCCCTCACAGGTGCGATTGTCGGTGAGCTGCCGACCGGGGCGGTTGCGGGTATTGGTGCGCGGCTATTGGTCGGATCCTATAATGGTTTGACGTTGATGATCTGGGGGGCACTGGTTGCTTCGTCCGTGATGGCCGCCTTGCTGGTTTGGCTGGTGGGATTTGCAGAACGCAAGATATTGTTTCGCATGGGGGTAAAACCAGCATGAGTTATCTGCGCTCATGGCTTGCGCCGGGATTGCTGGGCGTGGCAATTCTCATCTTGTGGGAGGTGGCTTGCAAATCCATTCCGATTTCACCCATCCTGTTGCCGCCGCCCAGTGCGATTGCCGCAAGGTTTGCGGCCGATCTTTCCATTCTCGGCACAGACTTTGTGAAGACCGTGATACAAGCGGTGATTCCCGGCTGGCTGATCGGGTGTGGAGCTGGCATTCTTGTGGCGCTGCTTTGCGACCGGTTCAAATTCCTCGGTCGGGGCCTGTTGCCGGTTGGCAATTTCTTTTCGGTCTTGCCGCTGGTCGGTGTGGCACCCATCATGGTGATGTGGTTTGGGGTTGGGGTTGCCCCCAATATCGCTGTTGTGGTGATCATGACGTTTTTTCCCATGCTGGTGAATGCCATTGCGGGGTTGCAGGCGTCGTCGCATCTGGAGCGTGATTTGATGCGTTCCTATGGGGCAAGTTGGTGGCAAGGGTTGGCCAAGCTGCGACTGCCTGCCGCCATGCCGTTTATCTTCAACGCCCTCAAAATCAATTCGACGCTGGCCATGATCGGTGCGATTGTGGCGGAGTTTTTTGGCACCCGCATTGTAGGTATGGGATTTCGCATCCAGACAGGATCAGGTAGTCAAAGCCTTGATCTGGTCTGGGCGGAAATCGCTGTTGCCGCCTTGACGGGTTCGTTGTGTTACGCGCTGCTTGTGTTGGCAGAGCGGATTGTGACATTCTGGCATCCTTCCTACCGCTCGTAGGACGGTAAATTTGGTTCATGTCTAACAAGGAGGACTACATGAAGAAATATCTACTCGCAGCTGCAGCCGCAGGTGCTTTGCTGGTGGCGTCATCATCGGCCAATGCCGAAGCCGTCAAACTGCAATTGAAGTGGGTGACGCAAGCCCAGTTCGCGGGTTACCTGGTGGCGCAAGCCAAAGGTTTCTACAAGGACGCTGGTCTTGAAGTGACCATCATGCCCGGTGGACCCGACATCAATCCACAACAGGTGCTGGCCGGTGGCGGCGCCGATGTGGTGGTGGACTGGATGCCGTCGGCATTGGCAACACGTGAAAAGGGTTCGCCCGTCGTCAATATTGCACAGCCGTTCAAGAAGTCCGGCATGATGCTGACCTGCCGGGCTGAAACCGGCATCAAGGCGCCTGCCGATTTCAAGGGCAAGAAGCTTGGCGTGTGGTTCTTTGGCAATGAATATCCCTTCCTGTCGTGGATGAGCACGCTCGGCCTTGG
>JANOVS010000224.1:0-1643 GCA_031417515.1 Hyphomicrobiales bacterium | reverse complement strand
CCTGGGCGACGGCATCAAGCCCCGGTGGCTGGCTGCGCCAGACAAATGCCTCGTGATCCGCCACGCCGACAGCCAAAGGCGGCAACGGGGCCAGCCGTTCCAGCGCCTCGGCCACACGCAACAACAGGGAATTGACGATTTCTTGCTTCATGAACCAATCCGGAATAACAGCGCTTCATAACTTGCAAAGCCCTATGCCATCGCTATATCTAGCGCAACTTGAAACCGACATTTTGCCGCCGCGAGGCGGAATTGGAGCCTGCCTGATGTTTATCACCCCAGCCTATGCCCAAGCCGCAGGCGGACCCGCCGGCGAAATTTTTGGCATGATTGTGCCTCTGATCTTGATCATGGGTGTTTTTTATTTTCTGCTCATCCGCCCCCAGCAGAAAAAAGCTGCTGAACATCAGGCCATGCTGCGCAAAGCCGCCAAAGGTGACACTGTTGTCACGCTCGGCGGTTTGATTGGCAAAGTCACCAAGATTGTCGACGACAATGAGTTGCAGGTTGAAGTGGGCGAGAACGTCAAGGTGCGGGTTTTGCGCAGCGGTCTTTCCGAGGTGCGTTCCAAGGGCGAGCCTGTTAAGTAACCCCCTTTAACTGATTCAGGACTGCCCCCCACCGTGCTGCAATTTCCCCGCTGGAAGATCATTTCGATCCTTATGGCCGTGCTCGTCGCGGCCATTCTGTCGTTCCCCAATCTGCTGTCAAAACCGCAACAGGAACAATGGGCAAACTACGGCATTCGCCCCATGACCTTGGGATTGGACCTGCAAGGCGGCTCCAATGTGTTGCTGGAAGTTGACCGCAAGGATCTGGTCAGCCAGTTGCAACAGCAACAATCCGGTGACGTCCGCGCCGCTCTTCGCGAAGCCAAGATCGCTTACAGTGGCCTGAACAAATCCGCCAATGGCGTATCCGTCAAGATCAGCAAGCCCGAAGACATGGAAAAAGCCAAAACGGCTTTTACCGGATTGCTGCAGCCACAAGCCGGAAACGTTTTGTCAGGTGGTTTGGCCATAAATCTGTTTGACCTGACGACCAACGAAACTGGCTACACTTTTACACTTGCCGAAAAGGGCCTTGAAGTTCGTATCGCCAAGGCCATTCAGCAATCCCTGAAGATTATCGAAAACCGCGTCAATTCATTGGGCACTACAGAACCTGTCATCCAGCAGCAGGGCCTTGATCGCATTGCCGTTCAATTGCCCGGTGTTGATGATCCAGACAAGGTCAAAAACATTCTCGGAAAAACCGCAAAGCTGGCCTTCCAGCTGCTGTGCGAAGAACAGCCCACGGGCACAAACAACAACCCGCCACAGGATTGCGTTTCCTATCCATTCAAAGAAGGTGTGGACAAACTGATCAAGGAGAAGGCCGATAAAAACGATGCAAAGCCCTTGACGGAAAAAGAACTGGAAAGCCTTCCCGCCCTGTGGGTGCAAACTTCGAGCCGCGCCTTGGTTGATGGTGCTGACCTGACGGATGCCCAACCCGCCTTCGACCAGAACAACCGCTCGGTCGTCACTTTCAAGTTCAACCAGAAAGGCGCGTTGCGCTTCGGTAAACTGACGGCTGACAACGTCAACAAGCCGTTTGCCATTGTCCTCGATGACATCGTGCAGAGTTATCCCACAATCAAT
>JANOVS010000223.1:0-1997 GCA_031417515.1 Hyphomicrobiales bacterium | reverse complement strand
GTGACCGTGGCACCCTGAATTGAAAAAGGTGATGGCCCTGTGATGTGCGCGACACGACTTTCGATGAGGGCCGCTGCACGATCTTCCGGTTCTCCGCCATTTGTGTTGGATGCTTGGTGTTTTGTCATCTCGGCGGAGGCGACTTCACCGAAACGGCTTGACGCGAGGACAGAGCTTCGGTTGCCGCAGCGATCACAGCCAGTCCACTGAGGGCTTCACTCAAGCTGGGAATGGGAACGAGGCCACCGGCGGCGCGGCGGCAGAACTGGTCGAGGATGATCTCGAACGGAGACCTTTCGTGCGTGAGTGACTCGGAGGCGTGATCGGTCGCAGTTTGCCAGAGGACATGATTGGGGTTGTCGCTCGTTGCGACACCACGTTCACATTCGAGGCGACGGCCGCGGAGTGGCGATTCGCCTTTGGAGGGACATGAGAATCGGAGCGAGGCCATCGGCGAAGAAGCCGTGTTCGATGCGTCAGCGCCCGAAGTGAAGAAGAGTCGCAGTTCCGGGCGGCTGTCCTCCCAGTTCCAGTCCACTTCAGCGACTGGCCTTCCGATGAGGCACGCGCACCAATCGAGCAGGCCGAACGAGAAAGCTCGGCCTGTAGACAGCCAGCGAACGAGATCAGCCTCGCCACACGAGGGGACCGGAACATCGATTTCGATTCGCTGCACTCGACCGAGTTTGGTTGCGAGCAACTCGCGGAGCCTGATGGTGGCAGGGGCAAAGCGGTTCGGAAATTCGGCGACCAATGATTCACTGCGGTTAATCGACTGAGTGAATAGAGATGCGAGCTGCTGTGGATCATGAGTGAAGCAGTTGGCGAAAAGGATGGGCTGGTCGCAACGCACGGCCAGTTCCGCCGGGTATGTGCCGAACCAACCGGGATCGCAGATCAGCCACGCCTGGATGTCGCGTCGTTGAGCGAGCTTCCACGGACTGGAATACGTGGCCGCGCGGAACTCATCGGCGACCGAAGCGGCTCGCACATGCACGGGATCGCAGACTGCACGCAAAGCCAACTTGGAGTTCAGTCGCTGTACAGCCTCGCGATAATGTGTTTCCCACGCACGGCCCACGCCGACAAGCGCGACTCCAAGCAGTGAGCGATTCAACGTTTCTCGCATTCATTCAGGTCCAGAGTTCGTCTGCGGAGGAAGTGGCAGCCTGTTGAAAAACGTAGGGTAAGCGTCTCGTTTGCCCGTCTTTGCAGCGAGAAAACGAGCAAGCCGGAGGCTTAACCTACGTCTTTCAACAGGCTGGCAGGTAACTCCTATCGCCGACGTTTCACGCGAGCTGCTGCCCGGGTTCCGACAAGCAGCAATGTCGAGACCACATTTGGGGCGGCATCCTAACGGAAGACCGCTAGAATCGGCAGGCGACTTCGAGGAACCTGATCGCAACAAACACGATCAATACGGGAGGAGCATCGATCATGAGTCTGACCGACGAACAGGGTTCGATCACGTGGTCACAAGCGGCGTTTCACGAGGATGTTGAACTGTCCGGACACATCATCGATAGCCTGTTATTGCCGAAGGTTCTCGATGAAATCACCAGCCTAGGTGGCGAGTACCAAAGTCACGACATCCGCATCGGGCACAATCGCCACGACCCGAGCTATGTCCGGCTGACCGTTTCGGCCCCAACTGAACCGTGCCTCGAAAAGATTTTGAGGACGATCAGTCAGCATGGAGCGGTTCCCGTGCAGCATCACGACTGCCGACTCGAACCGGCCGATATGAATGGTGCGTTTCCCGAGGGCTTCTACGCCACGACGAATGAGCCGACCGAAGTCCGCATCGCTGGACATTGGGTCGGTGTCGAGCGGCAGGAAATGGACTGTGGCATCGCGATGGATTCCGCGACGAAACGAGCACGCTGCGTCGCGATGGTCGATGTGCGGCGCGGCGATTTGATCGTCGTCGGACGACTCGGAATGAGAGTCTCACCGGTGGGTCGCGATCTCGATCGCAAGCATTCGTTCGGCTTCAT
>JANOVS010000222.1:0-8424 GCA_031417515.1 Hyphomicrobiales bacterium | reverse complement strand
GGCCGACTGCGTCCGCCGAAGCTACTTAGCGAAGGTGGAAGGCCGGAGGTGGGGGGCAACGGGATGCACTGAAATTATTGTTGGCGATGTCTACTTGCGGACTTTCAAATTTTCCGGGTCGTAGAATGGCTGGACGTGAAGTTTTGCCTTTTTGGTTTCGCTGGCGATGACAATTTCATAGTTGCCCAACGTGAGATATTCATTTGATACGCCCTCAGCATTGCGCACATAGCCAAAACCAAGTGGTGCGCCGATTGTATAGCCGTAGCCACCGCTTGTCAGGTAACCGGCAAACGCGCCATTGCGCAGGATTGTTTCGCGTCCCACCAATACTGCTTCAGTGTCTTCCACTTGAAAGCCAACAAAGCGTTTGGTGAGTGGTGACGACAGGCGTGAATGCAGTGCTGATTTTCCCATGAAATCAGTATCGGCTTTCATTTTTACGGCCCAACCCAGCCCCGCTTCAAACGGTGTGTCATTGGGCGTGATATCAGAACCCCAGGCGCGATAGGCTTTTTCAAGCCTGAGAGATTCCAAAGCCCGATAGCCGACAGGGCGCACATGTTCAGCTTCGCCATGGCTCATCAGGCAGTCGTAGACGTCGATTGCGGCCGCCATTGACATGTGCAGTTCCCAGCCTAATTCGCCGACATAGGTTACACGCAAGGCCCAAACGGCGTGACCGGCAATGTCGAGTTTTTGTACCCGACCAAAAGGAAATGCCGCATTCGACAAATCAACTGATGTTGCGCGTTGCAGGACGTCGCGGCTTTTTGGTCCCATGAAGGAAAGCGTCGCCATGGATTCAGTGGTATCTTGCAATGACACGTCAAGGCCTTTTGGAACATGCTCTTTTATCCATGCCAAATCATGGGTGCGAAATCCCGTGCCTGTCACAATATAGAAGTGATCATCGGCCAAACGCGCCACAGTCAAATCAGCTTCGATGCCACCGCGTGAATTCAGAAGTTGGGTATAGGTGAGTTTGCCGGTTTCACGGGCCACGCGATTGGCACAGATCCACTCCAGCACTTTGGCAGCATCCTTGCCGCGCATTTCAAATTTTGAAAATGATGTCTGGTCGAAAATGCCTGCATGGCTGCGCAAGTGGCAGTGTTCATCGCCTACTGCATCAAACCAGTTTTGCCGACCCATGGCGTATTCATCGCGGGCGGGTTCGCTTTTGGGGGCAAACCAGTTGGGTCTTTCCCAGCCCAGCTTTGAACCGAAAACAGCACGATGTTTTTTAAGCCGTTCGTACAAGGGAGACTTTAGCCTTGGGCGGCCTGACTCATATTCTTCGTGTGGAAATCCGATGGCATAATGCTTGCCATAGGCTTCCAACGTACGGTCGCACACCCATTGGCGATCCCGATGCATTGCGGAAAAGCGCCGGATATCCACGACCCATAGATCAAGCGGCGCTTCGCCCTGCATTACCCAGTCGGCAAGCACCCAGCCTGCACCGCCTCCTGAAGCAATGCCAAAGGCGTTGAAGCCGGCACCGACATACATATTGCTGCACTCTGGTGCTGTACCCAGAATGAAGTTACCGTCTGGCGTGAAGCTTTCTGCGCCATTGATCATTTTCTTCACGCCCACTTTGGCGAGGGCTGGAACCCTGATGATGGCCTGGGCCATGTGTTGTTCAAAATGTTCGAAGTCATCGTCGAACAGGCGGAATTCCCAATCATTCGGCAGATCATCCAAAGACCATGGCAAGGGATTGGGTTCGTAACCTCCCATGACGAGTCCGCCAACTTCTTCCTTGAAGTAAGTGCGGCGGTCGGGATCGCGCAATGTTGGTGCGTCGGGCGAAAGGCCTGGGATTTTATCGGTGATGATATATTGGTGCTTGACGGCTTGCAGAGGCACGTTGATGCCGGCAAGTGCGCCCAGTTGCCGCGCCCATTGACCTGCACAGTTCACCACTTTTTCGCAGAGGATTTTGCCTTTGTTGGTATTCACGGCTGTGATGCGGCCTTCTTGCATGTCGAAACTTTCGACACGCACACCCTCATGGAATTTAGCCCCATGCATGCGAGCACCCTTGGCGAGTGACTGGGTGATGTCGGAGGGGCTGGCCTGACCATCGGTTGGCAGCCAGCTTGCTCCGACGAGATCACCCACATTCATCAGGGGCCACATGGCTTTTACTTCTGCTGGCGAAACGAGGTGCATATCCATGCCAAAGCTGCGGGCCGTGGTGGCCAAGCGCTTGTACTCAGTCCAACGATCCTGGTTGGTGGCCAGACGCAGGCAACCCGTCATTTTCCAGCCGGTTTCAAGATCGGTCTCGGCTTTTAGGTTTTTGTAGAGTTCGACGGAATATTTAAGAATACGGGTGACAGAGGCTGAAGACCGCAATTGCCCGACAAGGCCGGCTGCATGCCAAGTGGATCCCGAGGTGATGCGCCCCTGCTCCAAAACAATGACATCAGTCTTGTGGTTTTTGGCCAAGTGATAAGCTGTGGAGCAGCCGATAATGCCGCCGCCGATGACGACGATCTGTGCATGGGTGGGCAATGTCATTACTATATTTTTCCGTATACTGATTGATACCGTGCGAGAGCGGCTTCATATCGACTGCGATTTTCGGCTGCATAGGCAGCGTAGTCAACCCCAGGGGCATTGAGGTAAAGTCCCGACACCATGGCCCACATGGTTTCGCGCAGGAGTGAGGCGCATTGCATGGCAGCAAAGGCCCGCTGGGTGTTGGCATCAGGCTTTCGATCAAAATAACTTACAATCAGCGTCTCGGACTGGTCTTTTGTCATTTGCGCATTGGATGCGGCACCTGCCAAATCAAACATTGCCGTATTGAAGCCCGCATACTCGAAATCTATGAGCCAGAGCTTTTCGCCGTCATCCAGAATATTGCCCGGCAACAAATCATTGTGACCGAAAATGATCGGCAAAGGCACTTGTGCCTCTTCCAATATCTCGGCATGGGACAGGTAGGCTCCAAGTTGATCCGTATACGGTGTATTACTTCTGCGCAATGTTGCGGCGTAGTCCCTGATCACATGGAAGACCCAGAACATAAAGCCGGGACCGGTGACATATCGAGGCAAAGCACCATGGAAATCTTTCAGCAAACGACCGACTTTGGCTGCATTGTTACGTACATCTTCTTCGGTGAAGGTTTTTGCACCGAGAAACTGGGTGACTATAACGCCACTCGCGGCATAGCGCACTTCGGGTGCCAAGCCTGCGGCGTGTGCGGCTCTCGCCACCATGGCCTCCCGATCCCTGAAAACGTGGTGGAAGGGATAATCCAAGCCGAAGCGCACCACATGTTTGCCGCGTGCGTCACCAACCAGATAATTGGCGTTGCTTAGTCCGCCCTTCAGTACTGAAATTTCGATCGCGCCGCTCCAGCAAGGCAGGGATTTGATTTTGTCGGCTTCTGGAAACAACATGTGAGGCATGGGCGGCTTTTGCCGCATGGAAATCAAAATGCAAAATTAAAACGTGGCATTATCGCCGGATTAACCGAAATATTCACATAAAATCACGAAATTTGAGCAATTCATGTTGCAAAACCCACATTCCCACCTAAAAATTAGGTTTTCGCTTTTCTTTGAAAGCAGTGACGCCTTCCTTCATTTCGCCATGACCAGCGGCAGCCAGTCCCGCCAATGCTTCCATGGCGCGTTCGGGGTCTTCACCTTCAGCCGCATTGATCAGAAGCTTGGTTGACTGGGTGGCGACAGGGCCACGCAACAGCAGGGTTTCAGCCATTTGGACAGCTTCGGCATAGCTCTGGCCTTTCAAAACCATACGGTCTGCAATGCCGAGATCAACGGCTTGCGACGCTGTGAAGACTTCTCCCATGATCGCCATGCGGCGAACAGTTTGGCTGCCAAAGCGGCGCACGGTGCGCTGGGTGCCGGACCAACCGGGGATGATGCCAAGGCCGGTTTCGGGAAGTCCGAATTTTACATGTTCCTCAGCAATGCGTATGTCGGCGGTGACCGCCATTTCGAGGCCGCCGCCCAGAACGTGGCCATTCAGCGCGGCAATTAACGGTTGACGCAATCTTGCCAGCGCATCGAAAGCCCGATGGCCTGCTCTAACCCACTGCAAGCCAAATTGTTCGGGTGGCCAGCTTGACCAGGCGGCTATGTCACCGCCGGCACAAAAGCTTTTTTCACCAGCACCCGTGATGATGGCGACGCGGATCGCGTGGTCGGCATCAATGAGAAGTGCGGCCCGCTCAAGGGCTGCAATCATTTCAAAATCAAGGGCGTTAAGTTTATCTGGCCGATTGATGGTGATCGTGGCGATTGCTCCGTTTACGGAACATTTTATCCGGTCGTCGCCTGTGTTCTTATCCATGGAGTTGCATTCCCATGATGGCTGTTTCAAAAAGCCGTTTGTCCATCAGCTTCAATTCAGGTGAAATAATTAGCGGAAATTCTGACTGGTCAAGAATATTGGCCTGCAATTCTACGCCTGGTGCAATTTCGGTAACGACGATGCCTTCGTTGACAAGTCGCAATACGCAACGCTCGGTAATGTAAGTAATGTCCTGCCCCTGGGATTTTCCGCGCGGGCCTGAGAAGGATATCTGCTCCACGTCTTTTACCAGTTTTTTCACTTTGCCCTCCTTGTCGATACGCAACTTGCCATCGACAATCTCCATCTTTGCCCCGGCATTGTAAAAACCGGAATAGACAATCTTTTTTCCCCGCGCCGTGATGTCAACAAATCCGCCTGCCCCTGCCGTCACATGGCGACGAACGCCGAGTTTCGAAACATTGACGGAGCCATGGGAGTCGATTTTCAGGAACGACAACAGCTCACTGTCAAAACCACCGGCCTGGAAATAGGTGAATTGATGGGGCGATGGCACAAAGGCTTCGGCATTTGATGCGCAGCCGAACTGGAATTCGAGCAACGGCACGCCGCCCACGGCCCCCTGCTCAATCACCCAGGTGCATTTTCCGTGCTGTCCCTCTTCGATCAATATGCGCGGCACGTTGGCTGAAACACCAAAGCCCAAATTGACGGCCCAGCCAGTTTTCAATTCCTGGGCGACACGTCTTGCGATGACTTTGCCAGTGCCAAATTCCATCAGGGCAAAACTATCGAGGGAGCGAAATTCCTCGCCAGAAATGGCGGGATCATAGGGGGTTTGTGTGGTTTGCCATTGGTCTGGCGCTTCAACGATATAGTCTACCAAAATGCCGGGAACACGAATTTGATGGGGGCGCAACGTGCCATTTTCAACAACGCGCTTTACCTGGGCAATGACGACGCCGCCATTGTTGTGGGCGGCCAGTGCAATGTCCATGGCACCGAGATAGGCGCCTTCCTGTTCGAAGCTGATGTTGCCGCGGTGGTCGCATTCGCTGCCGCGCAATATGGCGACATGGGGAACGATGGCGGGGAAATACAACCAGTCCTCGCCTTCAAAATTCATGTTTCGGACGATTGCAGTTTCAGCGGCGCGTTCATTCATGGCGCAGGCCTCGTGGCGCGGATCGACGAATGTATCAAGGCCGATTTTGGTGATGACTCCGGGGCGCTTGGCAGCTGCTTCGCGCAGCATGTCAAACATGATGCCGGAAGGGACATTGTAGGCGGCGATCTGGTTGGATGTGATCATCTGCCAGATGCGTGGTGGTTCGGAACTGGAGGGGCCTGAGGGATAAGAACCGGCGATGGTGCGCGCAATCAATCCCTCTCTTGCAATGTGGTCGATGCCGCCAATGCCGAACATGTCGCCCGCTGCAATCGGGTGCAGCATGGTGAGATTGCGGGGGTGATTTTGTTTTTCAAACCTTGCACCCATGGCTTTTAGTACGGCATCGGGACAACATAGGCCGGATGATGAATTGACGGCCACCACGGCATTGTCGGCAATGTGGCTGACGGCTTCGAGGGCGGAGACGATTTTGGGCATGCTTCACCTGTTGCCGCGGATCATGTCGGCGGCTTTTTCTGCAATGGCTATTGTGGGAGCGTTGGTGTTGGATGATACGACTTCCGGCATGATGGAACTGTCGCAGACGCGCAAAGCTGCGATGCCATGGACACGGCATTCAGGATCGACAACCGACATGGCGTCGCGTCCCATTTTGCAGGCACCCACGGGATGATAGGAGGAGCGGGCATTGGCGCGGGCAATGGCTTCGTAGTCGGCTTTGGTTTTTGCGCCAGGGCCAGGGAAATGTTCTGACGAAACATATTTGCCCATGGCCAACGTACGGCCCACCTCTTGCGTGATCTTGATGCCTTCGATGTGGCGATCCAGATCATATTGTTCGGCAAATGAATTGGGATTGATCAGTGGCTTGTCAGCAGGATCAGACGAGCGGAGGCGCACATGTCCACGTGAGCGCGGTCTGGTATGGTAGGAATTGCAAGTTGCACCATTGCCGCCGGGCACTGATCCCACACCCTCCTCAACACCAGCACCAGCGAGAAAATGGAATTGCAGGTCAGGGGTTTTTTCCGAGGCGTCGCCCCACCAGAAGGCACCTGCCTCAACAATGTTCGAAGCCACGGGGCCATTTTTGAACAGCAAATATTGCAGTCCCGCTGCCAACTGCCAGTACTTCTTCTTGTACTTGTCATAGGAGTGCGGGCCGTTGAGAATCCAGGTTACATCGGTTGAGAAATGATCGTGGAAATTTTCTCCCACGCCAGGAAGATGGTGCACGACGTCAACACCGACTTCTCTCAGATGCGTCGATGGCCCGATGCCTGAAAGCATCAGCAATTTTGGCGAACCAATGGCCCCTGCACATATGACAACTTCACTTGCTGCATCAATACGTCTTGTCTGGTTCCCCTCCACAACTTCAATGGCCGAAGCCCGGCCATTTTCAATAATTATGCGGTTGACAAACAAGTCGGTGCGCAGCGTGAGATTGGCGCGATGCATGACTGGTTTTAGATAACCGGTTGCGGCGCTGCAACGACGGCCGTTTAATGTTGTGGTTTGATAGAGGCCCGTACCTTCTTGTTTTCCTGAGTTAAAATCTGGATTGAAGGGCATGCCGATTTCCATGCAGCCCTGCACAAAAGCGCGGGAAACCACATTGGTTGAAGGCAGGTCGGAAACCGCCAGAGGTCCATCAATGCCATGATCTTTGCCGCCCAGCCTGGTGTTGCCTTCAGACTTTACGAAGTAGCGCTGCAAGTCCTTGGCAGCCCAGCCATCGCAGCCATGTTTCTCGGCCCAGTTGTCATAGTCCTCCGGAATGCCACGCGTATAGATTTCGGCATTGATCGAGGAGCCGCCGCCCAATACGCGGGCTTGGGGATAAACCGCAGTGCGATTGTTGGCGTGGGCAAGTGGCGTTGTTTGATAACCCCAGATCAGGGGGCCACTGGTCATTTTGAAAAAGCCCACAGGCATGTGGATGAACGGGTCGGTATCTTTTGGTCCTGCTTCAATCAGCAGAACGCGGGCCTCTGGCATTTCACTCAGCCGTGCGGCCATGACGCAACCGGCGGAACCGCCGCCGACAATCACATAGTCATAACCCTCAGCCGCCATGGCCTGCTCCTCATAGTGTGGTCTTGCCACCGCCAGAACTTCCCCTTATAAATAACCAATTGGTTATTTCAAGGGGATCTGATGCCACGCGCCGTCGAAAAATTTTCCCGTGATCCAGACGCGACCCGCAAGCGCATTCTGGCGGCGGCAAAACGCGAGTTTGCCCAGCACGGACTTGGGGGTGCAAGGGTGGACCGCATTGCGCTTCGGGCCAAATCCAACAAACGGATGCTGTATCACTACTTCGGCAACAAGGAAGAACTGTTCAGCCGCACTTTGGAAGATGCCTATGGTGCCTTTCGCCTTGCGGAAGCCGCTTTGCGACTGGAAGTAGATGAACCTGTAACTGCGATCAAAAGGCTGGTTGCATTCACATGGCAGTACTATCTCGACAATCCAGAATTCATCACATTGGTGAACAGCGAAAACTTGCACAAGGCGAAACATCTGAAAGCATCAAGAGTGATGGATGATCTCAACCAGCCGTTCTTGACGCGCATGGCGGATTTGCTGAGTCGCGGTGAGTCTCGCGGATTGTTTCGAAAAGGGCTCGATAGCGTTCAGGTTTTGATTTCACTGTCTGGACTGGGGTTTCATTATTTGACCAATCGCCATACGGGTGCTGTTGTCTATCACCGCGATCTGATGGAACCGCAAGCGCTTGCGGCGAGGCTCAAGTTCAACACGGAAAGCATGCTGCGCATCGTTTGCACCGCGGAAACCATCAAGAAACTGGAGAAGATATAATGGGCGTGGCTTTGGTGACAGGTGCGCGGCGCGGCATTGGCAAAGCCATTGCACTGGCCTTGGCTGATGATGGCTTCGATGTGGCAGTGGCTGATGTTGTGGCTTCCGACGAGTTGCAGGCAGTTGCCGCTGACATTCGGGAAAGAGGAGTTGCCAGCTTTGCT
>JANOVS010000221.1:0-3936 GCA_031417515.1 Hyphomicrobiales bacterium | reverse complement strand
AGTTTCTCTGTGATCTTGCAATTCTTGATCCGGTGGCCTTCAAGGTCATCGTCGAGTAGGCTCAAGCCGCTCTCTCTTAACGTATAAGCAGATCATTTATTCCGGGCCTTGAGTGGAGTGTTCAACTCCTCTACTCAGGGCCTTTATTTTTTGAACTCCAACCCACACCGTCATTCCCGCGAAAGCGGGAACCCAGACTTTCAACCAGCTCAAATTCGGAAAGTCTGGTTTCCCGCTTTCGCGGGAATGACGGGTTTAGAGGGCGGTGTGAAACTTGCGCCATCATCAAATCCCCTGCCCCGTTTCGACTTTTTTGATTTCCATTGCCGTTGCGGGTGTTCTTGCGACTTGGTCGGCAATGTTTTGGCGCTTGATGCCGGGTTTGTGGCGCAAGGTGAGCACGATGGCACCGATCATGGCGACCAGCAGGATGAGGCCCGCCGCTTCAAAGAAATAAACATATTTCGTGTAGAGAATTTCACCGATGGCTTGGGTGTTGGTGATTGTCGTGGGCGTGGGTGCAGCGGTTTTGATCGTATCAGGTGCGAGCGACCAGGTGCCCAGCACCATGGCAAGTTCTGCCAAAACGATGAGACCGATAACACCGCCAATTGGCAGATAGCTGGCCATGCCTTCGCGCAGTTTCACGAAATCCACATCGAGCATCATAACGACGAAGAGGAAAAGCACGGCAACCGCGCCGACATAAACCACCACCAGAATCATGGCGAGGAACTCAGCCCCCATGAGGATGAAAAGTCCTGCGGCGTTGAAGAAACACAGGATGAGGAACAGCACGGAATGCACGGGATTGCGCGACAGGATGACCAGCATCGCCGAGGCGATGGCGAGGAGCGAAAAGAGATAGAAGAAGAATGTTACCACCATGTCTGTCACCGATATTCGGAATCGAGCGCGATGTTACGGGCGATTTCAAGTTCCCAGCGGTCGCCATTGGAGAGCAGCTTTTCCTTGTTGAACAACAGCTCTTCGCGGGTTTCCGTGGCATATTCAAAGTTCGGGCCTTCGACGATGGCATCCACCGGGCAGGCTTCCTGGCAGAAGCCGCAGTAAATACATTTCACCATGTCGATGTCATAGCGGGTGGTGCGGCGTGTGCCATCATTGCGGCGCGGGCCTGCTTCAATGGTGATGGCTTGGGCCGGACAAATGGCTTCGCAAAGCTTGCAGGCGATGCAGCGTTCTTCGCCATTGGGATAACGGCGGAGCGCATGTTCACCGCGAAAGCGCGGGGAGAGTTGGCCCTTCTCGTGGGGATAATTGATAGTGGCCTTGGGCGAGACCATGTATTTCAAGGCAAGCCAAGTGGCTGAAACAAACTCTCTCAGGAATAGCGAGCGGGCGACGGGGGCAAGATTCATGATGGCAACCATCCAAAGGTAACGAGAACGCCAGCGGTGATGACCACCCAAGCCAGCGAGATTGGCAGAAAGACTTTCCAGCCCAAACGCATCAGCTGATCATAGCGGTAGCGTGGCACGATGGCCTTTGTCAGGGCGAAGCCGAAGAACACGAAGACGGTTTTCAACATGAACCAGATGACACCAGGCACCCAGTTCAACACGGCCACATCGATGATCGGCAGCCAGCCACCCAGGAACAGGATCGAGGTCATGGCGCACATCAGGGTGATGGCGACATATTCGCCGAGCATGAACAGCAGGTATGGCGTGGAAGAATATTCCACCATGTGGCCAGCCACCAGTTCCGATTCCGCTTCGACCAAATCAAAAGGTGGACGATTGGTTTCGGCCAATGCCGAGATGAAGAAAATCACGAACATCGGGAACAGCGGGATGAAGTACCAATCGAGGAATGAATTGGGCAGTCCCATCATGGTGCCGAGTCCGGTTTTTTGCGACAGCACGATGTCAGTGAGGTTCAATGATCCCACACAGAGCAACACGGTGATGATGACAAAACCGATGGAGACTTCGTAGGACACCATTTGTGCGGCAGAGCGCAGTGCGGCGAGGAATGGATACTTTGAGTTCGAGGCCCAGCCGCCCATGATGATGCCATAGACACCGAGGGACGAAAGAGCAAAAAGATAAAGAATGCCCACATTGATATCGGCAACCGACCAGCCTTCATTCACAGGCACCACGGCCCAGGCGGAAAGCGCCAGAACCGCCGTGACGATGGGAGCCAGCACGAATACGCCCTTGTTGGAACCATCGGGAATGATGACTTCCTTGAAGACGAATTTGAGCAAATCCGCGAAAGATTGCAGGACGCCCCAGGGGCCAACCACATTCGGTCCCCGGCGCATTTGCACGGCGGCCCAGACTTTACGGTCAAAATAAATCAGGAACGAGACAGAGATCAGCAGTGCCGTGAGCAAGGCTACGCTTTGCAGAACGATGATGGCGATGAGGGTTAGGATTTCGATCATGTTATTCTGCTGCCTGGCGTGCTGCGCGGTTTTTCAACGCCGAACAATCGCCCATGATACGCGAGGCGCGGGCGATCGGGTTGGTCATGTAGAAATCCGTGATCGGTGATGCGAACGCCATGTGCGAGGTTTCGCCTTCGCCTTTACCAAGTTCGCTCAGTGCCGCTGCATCAGCGGCATGGATTTGATCGAGATGGGCCAGTTGAGGTGCGATGGCATACATGGCGGCGCGAAGGCCATCGAGTGTTGTCCACGCTGGTGCGGCGCTTACAAGTTCTGCCAGATTGCGCAGAATTGCCCAATCATCACGCGCGCCTCCCGGCGGGAAGGAAGCCCTTGCGGTCATCTGCGGACGGCCTTCAGTGTTGACGAATGTTGCGGATTTTTCGGTGTAGGCAGCACCCGGCAAAATCACATCGGCGCGGTGGGCACCGGCATCGCCGTGGGTGCCGAGATAGACGACGAAAGTGGAGCCCAGTTCCTTTGTGTTGATTTCGTCAGCACCTGCAAGGAACAGCAAATCCAGATTGCCTTTGGCAGCGGCGGCCAACATGGCGGTGGTGTTCATGCCGCCTTCGCCGGGAAGAGCACAAACATCAAGTGCGCCGACGCGGCCAGCTGCGGTGTGCAAGATGTTGAAACCATTCCAACCCTCTTTGACCACGCCCATGGCCGCAGCGGCTTTGGCAATTTTGGCCAAGACGGCGGCACCATCGGCACGGGCCAAGGCGCCCTGCCCGACTATGAGCATGGGCTTTTGTTTTGCAATGGCAGCATGGTTGACAAATTGATCTAGACTATCGGGACCAGCGCCGAGGTAATTGTAATTATAGGTGAGGTCAGCCTTTTCGCCGACGACACCGATGAGGCAGCCACCCTTCAAAGAGCGTTTGCGGATGCGGGCATTCAGAACCGGCGCTTCAAGACGTGGATTGCAGCCGATGAGCATAATGGCATCGGCTTGTTCAATGCCTGCGATGGTGGAATTGAACAGATAACCGGCACGTCCGCCGTGTTCACCCAATGGTGTGCCGTCCTGGCGGCAATCAATGTTGTTGATGCCGAGTTGCATGGCCAGCGTTTTAATGGCGAAGGCTTCTTCGGCGGAGATTAGATCACCAAGGATGAAGCCTGTGCGTTCGGGTTTCGCCGTTTTGAATTTCTTGGCCACGTGGCCGAGTGCTTCTTCCCATGTCGCAGGGCGGAGCTTGCCCATTTCTCTGACGTAGGGCTGATCGAGGCGTTGGGTTTTCAGGCCATCCCAGACAAAGCGGGTCTTGTCGGAAATCCATTCTTCGTTGACGTCTTCATGGGTGCGCGGCAGAATGCGCATGACTTCGCGGCCACGGGCATCGACGCGGATGTTGGAACCCACAGCGTCCATCACGTCGATGGTTTCGGTTTTGCGCAATTCCCAGGGCCGCGCCTTGAATTCATAAGGTTTCGAAGTTAGTGCGCCCACAGGACAAAGGTCGATGATGTTGCCTTGCAGTTCTGAGGTAATGATTTGATCAAGGTAA
>JANOVS010000220.1:0-1771 GCA_031417515.1 Hyphomicrobiales bacterium | reverse complement strand
CCCATGTGCATGTCAATGGAACCGCGCCCGATCATGTGTGAAATGACGCTGTCCTTGGTCAAGGTGCTGGCATTTTCGGTGGCCACTTTCTTGCCGTTTCGAAATATTGTCACCTTGTCGGAAATCTCCAGCACATCATCGAGAAAATGCGAGATGAAAACGATGCCACGTCCCTCGGCCTTGATTTTGCGCAGCACTTCGAAGAGGCGTTTCACTTCAGGTGCCGACAATGCAGACGTTGGCTCATCCAGAATAATGATACGTGCGCCTGAGAAAAGCACGCGTGACAATTCCACCAACTGTTGCAATCCCACGGGCAACGAGCCCATGCGTGTGGTGGGATCAATATCAAGCCCGAGACTGCCAATCAGGCGCGCTGCTTCCTTGTTGATGCGTGGCCAGTCGATGTTGCCAAATGTTGTGATGGGTTGATTGCCGAGAAAGACATTTTCGGCCACGGTCAAGTCGGGAATGACAGAAAGTTCCTGGTGCACCATGCCGATGCCAGCCGCCAAGGCATCGCGGGCCGAGCGGAAACGCACGGCCTTGCCGTCAACTTTCATGTCGCCTTCATAGTCGGCATAGACGCCGGCGATGATTTTCATCGTGGTCGATTTGCCAGCCCCATTCTCGCCCACAAGGCCATGGATTTGCCCGGCCTCAAGCGTAAAATCGACATCCTTCAGTGCGGCAATACCACCGAAGGACTTGGAGACATTGGTCAGTTGAAGAAGGGGCGGCGTGCCGCCCCCTCTCATTGATTGATCCGCCATGAACGATCAGATCAGGAAGTTCTTCTGCAGCCAAAGATGGCCGAGGGCGGTTTCCTTGGTGATGACAGGACCATCCGCCAGAATAAAGTCTGGAATGTCCTTGCCTGCCTTTTCGCCACCCTGAACTGCAGCAACACCAGCCGCAACAGCCCAGCCATGGATACGGCAAGAAGGGTTACGCACGGTGGCCAACATTGAGCCTTCAAGAACAGCATTCACGGCGGGTGCCATGGCATCAACACCGGCAATGATAATGCCTTCACGGCCCTTCTGCTTCATCACTTGATGGGCAGCCAGCGCCATGTCGTCGTTGTGGAAGAAGGCACCAGCAATATCCGGGTTTTGCGTCAGGATGGAATCCCAGATACGCGCCACTTTCGTGACGTCCCAATCAGCTGGTTCTTCGTTCACGACTTTCACATCGGCAAAGCCACCAGCTACCTGCTGGAAGCCCTTGGCGCGGCCTTGTGCGCCAGAGTGCCCCAGAGCGCCTTGCGTCATGACCACGTTGCCCTTGCCACCAATGGCCGCCATCAATTGCGCTGTGACGGCAGAGCCCATCATGATGTTGTCAGGAGCGATGAAGGTGTGAAGCGGAACAGTTCCTGGAGGCGCCACCAATGTATCCATGGCGATCACCGGTGTTCCCGCATCAATCATTTTCTTGATCGGGTCAGTGAGTGTGCCGATGCCAAAAGTCTGGATGGCGACAAAATCCCATTTTTGCGTGGCCATATTGTCGATCGCAGCGCGTTGCTTGGTGGCGGCGAGTTCGCCGTCAAACCAGGTGACTTCGACATTCATCAGTTTGCCCCAGGCTTCAGCAGCCTGCTTGCCTTGGGCGCACCACGTCGCTTGCAAGCCAGCATTCGAGAACGCGGCCTTCATTGGTTTTCCAGAGGGTGCAAGGGCTTGGGCCATAGCCGGACTAAATCCAGCTTCGGCAAAAAGGGCAGCGGCCAATCCGGTTTTACCCAGTGTCTTGAAGACATTGCGGC
>JANOVS010000219.1:0-20675 GCA_031417515.1 Hyphomicrobiales bacterium | reverse complement strand
GTGGTGGATTGGTGGAACTGGAATTCATCGCGCAATTCCTGCAACTGCTGCATGCTCCCCTGATCCCGGAAATTCGCAGCACCAACACCTTTCAGGCCCTCAGCAATCTGCGCGATCACAAGATATTGTCACCGGCAGATGCGCAAGTCTTGTTGACCGCCTGGCAGCTTTACAGCCGGTTGACCCAAATTCTCAGGCTTTGTCTTGAAGGTGAGTTTGATCCGCTGACATCACTTCCCGGGTTGAACCGTGCCGTGGCGCAAGCCGCCCAGATGCCGGATATCGGTGCCACCCAAGCCCTGTTGGCTGAGCACCAGGCGGCAGTTGCACAATTGTTTGACAAAATCATTGGTCCGCCGGTTTTTTGATTTTTCCAGCGACGGAATTTCCACTCCTCTGGCGTCTAAGGTGCAGAAGCGCGTTTCTGACAATTCAAAATCAACACCAAAGTCATTTGGAGGAACCCATGAGTTTTCGTAAAATCACCTTGTTTGGCCTCGGCTTCGCCGCCTTTGCCAGTTCCATCGCCACCGCTGCTTTCGCCAATGAACCCTATTTTCCCCGTGGCGAAAAGGCCTTTCAGCGCCTTGACACCAACAAGGATGGCCGCATTTCAACTGTCGAATTTGCCCCCGTCATGGACAAGCGCGTGGCCTCCATGGACAGCAATGGCGACAAGGCCCTGACGGCAGCCGAAATCGATGCCGCCCTGATCAAACGCGTCGAACGCCGCCGCACCCGCATGATGCAACTGCTCGATGCCAACAAGGACGGCACCATCACCGAAGCCGAGCTTGACGGCGTGGTTGAAGACATGTTTGACAAAGCCGACGCAGACCATAATGGTGGCGTTGACATGGCTGAACTCCGCTCTTTCAAACGTGCCAAATGGCGCAAAGTCTTGGTTGAGGGGCAAAAGCCGAATTCAGGTGCGCAGAAATAGTATTGTTGGCATTGGATTGAACAGTGACGGGCATATCGGCCGTATTGAACTTGCAGGCACTGCATCAGCCAACTGATGCAGTGCTGCTTGCCGCTGCCGTCCAGCAAGATCACTCAGCTTTTGCCACACTGGTGAGCCGCTATTACGATCTTGTACATCGCGTCGTCTGGCGCACCACCAATGGCCACGCCGATGCTGCTGATATTGCCCAGGAAGCATTCCTGCGGCTGTGGAAAAATCCGGCCCAGGTTCGTGAAGCCAAGGCGCTGAAAGGCTGGCTCATGCGGGTGGCCAGCAATCTTGCCATGGATCGCTATCGGCATCGGCCTCTGCAGGATATTGATGACGCGGGCGAAGTGGCGGATTCGAGGCCCAATGCCGAGCAGGTTCTGACGCGCCAATGGGCATCGACAACTGTCGATCTAGCCATTGGCCAATTGCCGGAACGCCAACGCTTGGCTTTGTCGCTGGTGCATTTTGAACAAATGAGCAATGGCGAAGCAGCGGCGATCATGGAGATTTCTGTGGACGCCGTTGAATCACTTCTCGCCCGGGCCCGCCGCAGCTTGAAAGAATTGCTTGCCGCAGAAAAAGACAATCTGCTGGCCAGCCTGAACCATGAGGAGTCATGAGATGAAGACCCCTGTTAAGAGTACCACAATTGAAATGACCGACGACGAACTCGACAAGCTTCTGGCCCTCGCCAGCAAACCGCCACTGGCGACTGATGCTCATGAATTGCTGCTGGCCAAAATAACAGCGCGGCAATCTGACAATCCCGCGAGAAATGTCGTGAACTTCCCAATCTCGACCAAAAAGGCCAAGTCCATACACTGGCTTGCAGCCCTGCCACTTGCAGCCTCGCTGGCCGCAGGTATTTGGCTGGGTGCTGCAGGGCAGGGCACCGACTATTTGTTCAATGTCAGCGATGAACTTGCAAGTGTTGCTGACAGTTTTGCCGCTTCAACCGGCATTGATGACGCTGAAAGCCTGATGGAAGAAGACCTCACATGAGCAATGATTTGATCCCGCCCACGGCAGTGTCTCGCCGCACGTGGCTGCCGCAACTGAAATCCCGCTGGTGGACGTTGCTTTTGGGCCTCTCCCTGATGGTCAACCTGCTGATTGGCGGCATGGTTGTCGGCAGGCTTTCCGGCCGTGGTGATATGGAGCGTCTTGCCGGTGTCAGTTATGTGCAACTCATCCCGCGCCGTTTCCTGCAAGAACTGCCCCGCGAGCGGCGTAAGGAAATGATGGAAATCATCCGCCAAAACCGGCCCGGTCTCAAAAACCTGCGCGAAGCCTCCGAAGCCAGCAGCGTTAAACTTGCCGACGTGCTTGAAAAGGAAAATTTCTCGCTGGATGAAGTGCGAGGCACCATCCGCGAATTTGCCACCGGCACCGAAAGCCTCGCCGCAAAGGGCGGAGATGTGGTGGTCGATATCGTCGCCAAACTCACACCCGAAGAACGCAAAACCCTGGCCACCGCCATTCGCGAACGTGGCAAAGGCAGAAAGAAGAAGTAAGGAAGTCGAGCTGGGGCCAAGGGACCCAATCCCCAGCCCTCAAGCGGCCTTGCGCTGCATCGGCAATATTACTTCAACCGTGGTTCCCTTGCCCACCTTGCTGGTAATCGTCAGCGTGCCGCCGTGCAATTCGACGAGGCAGCGTGAAATCGCCAAACCAAGGCCGGAGCCACCTTTGCTTTTGGTGAACTGGTTTTCAACCTGTTCAAACGGCCTGCCGAGTTTCTCGATATCGCGTTGGGGGATGCCGATACCCGTATCAATGATCCGTAGACGGATCATATCGGTGTCAGCTTCGGCGGCTATCGATACGCTCCCGCCTTTTGGGGTGAATTTCACCGCATTGGACATGAGATTGAGCAACACCTGTTTCAGGCTGCGCCTGTCGGCCCGGAGCTTGATCGCATCGACATTCATGATCTTGATTTTGACGCCAAGTTCAGCCGCACGTGGACCGACCAGACGCAGCGACTCATCCACCACGCCGCTGATTTCAAAGTCCTCGAAAACCAGGTCAGTCTTGCCCGCTTCAATTTTCGACATATCCAGAATGTCGTTGATCACATCCAGCAGAAAAAGGCCGCTCTTGCGAATGTCAGCGCCGTATTCCACATATTTAGGGTTCCCCATGGGCCCGAACATTTCCGTGGCCATGACTTCGCTGAAGCCGATGATGGCATTCAGGGGTGTGCGCAATTCATGGCTCATGTTGGCGAGGAATTCCGACTTTGAACGATTGGCGGTTTCGGCCCGGTTGCGCTCGCTGGCATATTTGTCGGCAAGTTCGGCAAGGCGCTGCGACTGTTCTTCTGCTGTCTGGCGTTCACGCTGCAAATCCCGCACCGCCAGCATCAATGTTTTTTCCGACTTGACCAGATTGTCTTCTTGCGCTTTGAGGGCGCTGATGTCGGTGCCCACTGAAACAAAGCCGCCATCCCTGGTTCGCCGTTCATTGATCTGCAACCAGCGCCCGTCGGCCAATTGCACTTCAATGGAACGCGCACCCGAGCGATCATTGATTTCGCCCGGCACATATTGCTTGACCACTGGTTCGCGTGAGGAGCTGGCCACCATGTTATAGTGTGTGCCGGGTTCGCATACAGCTGCTGGCAACGAATGGAATTGCTGGTATTTCGAATTGCACAAAACCAGCCTGCTGTCCGTGTCCCACAACACAAAAGCTTCGGAGATGTTTTCGATGGCATCTTTCAGGCGCACCTCAGCCTGCATGTTGAGTTGGTCCAGCGTTTTCTGCCGCGTAATGTCAAACACAATGCCCACCAAATGCGGTTCGGCATTGTCAGGCCCTGGTGCCAAGGCAGCACGCGCCCGCAACCAAATCCAATGGCCTTCCTTGTGGCGCATGCGGAATTCATGATCAAATTCCTTGCGTTCACCCGTCAACAACTCTTCAACCAGCTCATCGAGCTTGGCATCATCGGGATGGATCAGGTCCGCCACATCACCAAAGGTCAAAAGTTTTCCGCTCGAATCCAACCCGAGTGCACTGTACATGGACCGCGACCAGAAAATTTGCCCCTGGCTCAAGTTCCAGTCCCACAGCCCACATTGTCCGCCATCCAGCGCCTTGTCGAGGCGCGTGGTGGCAATGTTCAGGGTTTCGTCGGCTTCCCAAGCCTTGGCCGCCTGCCAATGAAAAGCGGCGGCCAACAGCGACAATACAAACAACGTCACACCAAACAGGATGGCAAGCTGCATCACGCCATCATGCCAGTTTCGCAAAATACCACTCCGCCGCTGCAGGACAAACAAAGAGCCTGATCCGATGCCAAGTTCCCGCGTAACGGCATATACAGTAGTTCCATCCAGCAACATGGTTTCGGACATGCTGGTGCCATTCACCTGCGCCTTGGCAAAAAACGAAGAATGCAGAAAGTCCGTGACCAGACTATTGGCTGCCACTTCATCAACAGGTGCACTGGCAGCAATGCGACCGCCATCGTCTACCAAGATGAAGATGCGATCATTCTTGGTGGCTTCCCGGCCCAACGATTGCTCCAATGATTTACTGGTCAGGAATGGAACCGTGCTGCCGGAATTCTTCAAGTCTTGAGCTGCGATACGCAGACTCTGGGTTGCCAGATCAGCATGCAACAACGTCATGGCAGCTTGATTGTCGAGATGTCTGGCGCGCCCTTTGAGCAATTGGGAAGTTATGGCCGTTGCAAGTGCCACCAAAAACAGGGCGGTCAAAACCATGATGAGGCGACGCAGCAGTTTTTCTGAAAGCAATATGCCGCTTTGGCCAACCAATGGAAGTGGCAGCCGCAAGACGCGTTCTTTCAAAAACAGTTCTCTGATATGGGATTTCTGCAAATCAATAGTCCGAAACTTAAATCACACGTCCGGAACCAGGACGCATACGCCGTTTGTACAAACGGGTTCCGAAACTCGCAGCAGCAATAACGCGGTGGAATCTGATTTGCCAACCCCGAACTTGCGCAATTGCCACAAATGACTCAAGCAATCCGCGATGTTCTCGATATGATCTCAAAAACATCTGGCCAAAATCCTCAATGCGCCAAGATTCGTGCTTTGTTTTGTCCCCCGCTGCTTTTGAATTATCAGACTTGCGCTGCTATGTTTGCAATTTGCCTTGCGGAATGGGATTAGTATGAGTGATCAGTTGAAAAACAAGATTGAACAAGGAGCCGCACGCCAAGCCTGCGACATCGTGCTGAAGGGCGGCTCGTTTTTCGACCTCGTAACCGGTTCAATCATCCAATCAGATATTGCCTTGTCCGGTGATCGGATTGTTGGCACTTGCACCGCCTATGTTGGGCGACAGCATATCGATATCACAGGAAAAATCGTGGTGCCAGGTTTCATCGACACGCATTTGCATGTTGAATCCTCGCTTGTAACACCCCATGAGTTTGACCGATGCGTGCTGCGCCATGGCGTGACCACCGCAATTTGTGATCCCCATGAGATTGCCAACGTGCTGGGAACTTCCGGCATTCAATATTTTCTGGATTGCGCCGAACACACGATCATGGATCTGCGCGTGCAGCTTTCAAGCTGCGTACCCGCAACCCATTTGGAAACCTCTGGCGCGCGCCTCACGGCTGATGATCTAAAACCCTTCATGCATCATCCAAAAGTCATCGGGCTTGCCGAGTTCATGAATTTTCCGGGCGTTCTGAATGGCGATCCGGAATGTCTTGAGAAGCTGCAACTGTTTCAAGGCAGGCATATTGATGGCCATGCGCCATTGCTGCGGGGAACGCCATTGAATGGCTACCTTGCCGCCGGAATCCGCACCGATCATGAAGCCACCACGGCGGAGGAGGGGTTGGAAAAGTTGCAAAAAGGCATGCATCTTTTGATCCGCGAGGGTTCAGTGTCGAAGGATCTGCACGCCCTGTTGCCACTGATCACCGAACGCCACTCACCATTCATTGCTCTGTGTACGGATGATCGTAATCCGCTTGATATTGCGGAAGAGGGCCATCTGGACTTCATGATCCGAACCGCAATCGCCCATGGCGCATCACCGCTTGCCATCTATCGCGCCGCCAGCATTTCCGCTGCCAAGGCCTTTGGCTTGCAGGATCGCGGATTGGTAGCCCCCGGATGGCGGGCCGATCTTGTGGTGCTGGATGATCTTGCGTCCTGCAAAATTGCGCAAGTCTGGAGTGCTGGCAGGCTGGTCGATGACAAGATTTTTGAAGCCCGAAAACCAATCCCGGCAGTTGGTTACAACAGCGTCAAATCGCGAAAATTGAAGGGCGAGGACATGACTGTCAAAGGTGACGGCGGGCGGGCTCCAGTCATCGGTGTTTTGCCTGGAAAAATCATAACGGAAAATCTGCGTCGGAATTTGCCGACGTCACAGGGTCTGGTGCAAGTTGATGTTTCGCAAGACGTGATCAAGGCTTGCGTCATCGAACGCCACGGCATCAACGGCAATATCGGTCGGGGTTTTGTTCATGGTTTTGGCTTGCAACATGGTGCCATTGCATCGACTGTCGGCCATGACAGTCACAACCTTTGTGTCATCGGAGTCGACGATGCAGACATGGCCACTGCCGCCAATCGACTCATCGATATTCAAGGTGGCTTTGTCGTGGTGCGCGATGGCAAAGTCTTGGCCGAACTGCCCTTGCCTATTGCAGGCCTGATGAGTGACAAGTCTTTTGAGAACGTGCGCGATGCACTATTGCCATTGCGGGCCGCCGCAAAATCTCTGGGCACAAAACTGCCGGAACCCTTCCTGCAAGTGGCCTTCCTGCCACTACCGGTTATTCCCCACCTCAAACTCACCGACAAGGGCATGGTGGATGTGGACAAGTTTGAACTTGTGTCAAGGCTGAATGAAAAAGGCGGTTAAAGCATCGGACGGTCAGTCAAATCCAACAAGGCCGTCATTCCAAATTGCTTACTCCGCTGCGCTGCATGCGCGTTTGGAATGACGAAAAAAACTGCGGTCCACTACAATTAACCGCCCAATGCTTTAGCTAAACTTCGCGAGATAATCTTCGCACAACCCCGTCGTACCTTCGGTATAATTGACGCCCATACTTTTTGCCAAATTGGTTTCCGCATGACTGCCGATCCATGCCACCAGCAAGAGACGGCGCAGCATGATGAATGTCGGGATTTCTGTTTCATCGGCTTTGGCAAGCGGCATCACGCGCCGATAGCCATGCTTCCAGGCCTCGATCAACGCAGGCACTTGTGGTTCGTGCTCATGGAATGAAACAGGTGTGGCCGCATCATACATGAACCAGCTGAAACCGGAATCATCAAAGTCGATGACTTTGACGCGGTCGCCATCCAGTAAGAGATTTGCCAGCCGCAAATCACCGTGGACGAGTCCAAAGCGTTGTACACTCTTGCCGTAATCAGCAAGCCGCCTGCCAATCAAATCAACAGTGCGGCCAAACAACTTTTGTTTTTCAATATCAACACCCATGCCGTCGCGCCAGCGTCCCCAATGGGGCGCTGTTTCTCCAAGGCTGGTTTCAAAATCCCAGGTGAAGCGTTCAAATTGTGCGGGCCTCTGCCAGCGCTGCACATGCTGATGCATACGGGCTGCCACGTCGCCGAGTGTGGCAAAGGCCTTCGTCAAATCCTGATCTATGGCAGGTTCAATACCGTCTTCCCATCCACTCAACACCACATGGCGGCCATCGACCTGTTGAATAAGTTCGCCATCTTTTCCGACAATCGGAATCGGCGTGATGGCCACACCATCATTTCGCAAGGCCATCAGCCAAGCGAGTTCCGATTGAATGGCGGCCCGTGAATGATACCCCGGTCGATGCAGCCGCAAAGCAAAGAACAGGCCATCCTCAACAGCCACTTTGAACGTGGCATTCTCCGAGAGGTTGACCAACTTCAGTTCGCTGGCTGGTGGCAACGAATACTGACGCAAAGCAAGGTGGGCGCTTTCTAATAGTGAGTGATGTTCAGTGGACAAGGTCATGGCTCGGCAGCAAATAATCCATCTTATGCCTGAAGGCGATGATTTTCAGAGCCAATGGAAAACCTAATCGGGCCAGCTTGCGTTGACGCTCCTCGTTCAGTTGTTTAGACAAGGCATCAATATCACGTCGGCCCAATCAGAGCGCAAATCATCCGATGCTAAAATCAGTCGATCGCACGTCACCTGCACAATCCCGTAATTCGGGTGTGCCCCTGCAAACCGATTGGTTTGAGGATGTTCATGTCAATCTCTCCGCCGCTGAACATCGCGCCACAACTTTGGGCACCAGGCGCAGCGTAAAGAAAAACTATCAGGCGGCTTGGCTGGTCAAGGCCCTGCAATGCATCGATCTCACCACGCTGGCTGGCGACGATACGGAAGCCCGGGTACGCCGCCTTTGTGCCAAGGCCAGAAAACCATTGCGCGATGACATTGTCGAAGCTTTGGGTCTTGCTGATGCGCCGCCGAAAGTCGGTGCCATCTGTGTTTATCCCACCATGGTCAAAGCCGCGGTCAAGGCATTGGAAAGCTCTGGCATTCCTGTTGCGTCCGTAGCCACGGGCTTTCCGGCGGGCCTGACGCCCTTGCCAATCCGCTTGGCCGAAATCCGTTATGCAGTGGAGCAGGGGGCCAGCGAAATTGATATCGTCATCAATCGCGCCCTGGTGTTTTCGCAAGATTGGCAGCAGCTCTATGATGAGACCGCCGCCATGCGCGAGGCCTGTGGACCTGCCCATCTCAAAGCCATTTTGGCAACCGGCGATCTCAAAACCCTGCGCAATGTCTACAAGGCCAGCATGGTCACCATGCAGGCGGGGGCAGACTTCATCAAGACGTCAACCGGCAAGGAAGACGTCAACGCCACACTTCCTGTCAGCCTGACCATGGTGCGGGCTTTACGCGACTATGGCGAGCGTACAGGCTTTGCCATTGGCTTCAAACCGGCAGGCGGTTTGCGCACCGCGAAAGACGCCATGAACTGGCTGGTCCTGATGAACGAGGAACTGGGCCGCAACTGGTTGGAACCCGATTTGTTCCGCATCGGGGCAAGTTCATTGCTGGCCGATATTGAGCGGCAACTCGAACACCACATCACGGGCCGCTATGCCGCCCTTCACTATCACGCGCTCGCCTGAGGATCATCACCATGCCATCCGTCAAAGAAATCCTCACCACCATGGATTATGGTCCTGCCCCTGAATCAAACGGCCATGTGTTGGCCTGGTTGAAGGATCACGAAAAAGGCTTTGGCCATTTCATAGATGGCACGTTTCAAACCAGCGCCACGACGACACATTTTCCAGTGATGAATCCTGCCACTGGCGAGCAATTGGCAAGCGTTGCTCAAGGCACCACTGCTGATGTTGATGCAGCTGTCAGCGCTGCCCGCAAAGCTTATGGCCCTTGGTCAAAACTTTCAGGCCATGCCCGCGCCAAACATCTCTATGCCATCGCAAGGTTGATCCAGAAGCGCGAACGGTTTTTGGCTGTGCTCGAAACCATGGACAATGGCAAGGTTATCCGCGAGAGCAGGGATATCGATATTCCCCTGGTGGCCCGGCATTTTTATCACCATGCGGGTTGGGCCGAACTTCTGGACGATGAATTTCCGGATCAGGTTTCGATTGGAGTCTGTGGCCAAATCATTCCGTGGAATTTTCCGTTGCTCATGTTGTCATGGAAAATTGCGCCAGCCCTTGCAGCGGGCAACACGGTGGTTTTGAAGCCCGCAGAATACACGCCCCTTACAGCCCTCGCCTTCGCCGAAATCTGTCACGAGGCAGGACTTCCCCCCGGCGTCGTCAATATCGTCACGGGTGACGGCGCAACCGGCGAAGCCCTCGTCGCCCATCCCGATGTCAACAAGATTGCCTTCACCGGATCAACCGAGGTGGGCCGCTTGATTCGCCGCGCCACCGCAGGAACGGGCAAAAAGCTTTCGCTCGAACTCGGCGGAAAGTCACCGTTCATCGTCCATGCCGATGCCGATCTGGATGCCGCCGTCGAAGGCGTGGTGGATGCCATCTGGTTCAATCAGGGCCAGACCTGTTGTGCTGGATCGCGGCTACTCTTGCAGGAATCCATCGCCGAAAAATTCACCACAAAACTGAAACGCCGCATGAACACCTTGCGCGTCGGCGATCCCCTCGACAAATCCATGGACATGGGACCGGTGGTCGATCCTGTTCAACTGAAACGGATCACCGAGATGGTGACCAAGGGCGAGGCTGATGGCGGCACTTTGGTGCAGGCCTCATGTCCGCTACCCAGTATCGGAAACTATTACCCACCATCGCTTTTCCTGGATGTTGAACCTTCTTCAACCGTCATGAACGAGGAAATCTTCGGCCCCGTCATGGCCGCCATGACATTTCGCACGCCTGATGAAGCGATCCAGATTGCCAACCACACCCGCTATGGCCTTGCCGCCACAATTTGGACCGAGAACATCAATCTCGCACTGGATCAAGCGGCCCGTGTCAAGGCTGGCATCGTCTGGATCAATTCCACCAACCTGTTTGACGCCGCCGCTGGCTTTGGCGGTTATCGCGAAAGCGGCTTTGGCCGGGAAGGCGGCCGCGAGGGCATGTATGAATATTTGAAACCTGCGCCGTCCAAATCCAAACCAATTGCAGAAACCAAAAACACATTCCGTGTTTCGCCAGCCACGGGAGAAATTTCAACAGGCACTATCGACCGCACTGCCAAACTGTTCATCGGCGGCAAACAAGCCAGATCCGATTCCGGTTACAGCTATACCGTCGAAGGCGCTGGCAACAAATCCGTGGGCCAAGCCGGGCTTGGCAACCGCAAAGACATTCGCAACGCCGTTGAGGCCGCTGGCAAAGCAGCTGGCTGGTCATCCGCCACCGCCCACAACCGGGCGCAAGTGCTGTATTACATCGGCGAAAATCTTTCAGCCCGAGGGGACGAATTCGCAGATCGTTTGCGCAGCTTTGGCCAAAGTCCAAAAGCCGCCACCCGTGAAGTTGAAGCTGCCATCAAACGCATTTTTTACTACGCCGCCCAAGCCGACAAATTTGATGGCCGCGTCCACGCCACCAAATCCCGCCATGTCACCCTTGCCATGAACGAAGCTTTCGGCACCATGGGCCTGCTGTGTGCTGATGAAGCACCATTGCTCGGTTTCGTCTCACTCGTCATGCCAACCATTGCCATGGGAAACCGCGTCGTCGTCGTGCCGTCGCCCCGCCACCCGCTGGCGGCCACCGATCTTTATCAGGTTTTTGAGACATCAGACGTGCCTGCAGGCGTGATCAACATTGTGACTGGCGACCGCGATGAATTGGCCAAAACCCTTGCCGAACATGATGACGTTGCCGCCCTCTGGTGCCACGGTTCCAAGTCCACTTGCGCCATGGTCGAAAAAGCCGCCGCCGGAAATCTCAAACCCACCTGGGTCAATCATGGCGAGGCCATCGACTGGTTCAACAACCAACAAGCCCAAGGCCAAACCTGGCTTCGCCACGCCACCCAGATCAAGAATATCTGGATACCCTATGGCGAGTGAGGGAAGGGAAAGGACCTCATCCGGCGCGTTGCGCCACCTTCTCCACCAAGAGGTGGAGAAGGGACGTGATTGGCTACTTCCCCCAATCTTCATGCAGCGAAAGCGAATAGACCGGCCCCAATAAAGTCCCTTCTCCACGCCTTCGTGGAGAAGGTGCCCCAACGGGGCGGATGAGGTCCCCTGGGCCACACAACGTCTCCCTCTCAAACCGCCACGTAATCAATCTCCATGAAATCCGTCACTTCCGTCAGCCAGATGTCGCGCACATAGGCCACATGGATGGGATGGAAGCCATAGGCGTCGTAAGCTGCCTGATCGGAAAATTCCATGGAAAAGCCAAAGTGGTAATTTGTCTTGGGGCTCACCTGGCGCAATTGCTCAAATTTCTGCACAGTTGGCAAATCCGCCAAAACCATCGACCTTTCCAGAAAGCTGCGCTCTTCCGGGGAATCGCGCTTGTGTTTGAGTCGAAACACCACCGTATGCCTGATCATTGAATCTGCCTCCTGCTGACTGGTCCCTGATAGACGGACCAGCAATTGTCGTAAAGGTTCCATGCAAACCCGGACTTTGCAATGCCGCCCTTCTGCTGCTACGGAAAAAGACGCAGTACAAGCATTGGGATGATTCAAATGCCAATCAAAAAACAAGACCGTCGGTTGCAGGTTGGCATTTTGGGCTGTGGCCCGATTGCCCAGTTTGCCCATTTTGAATCCGCCGCCAAAGCCCGCAATTGCGATCTCTATGCCATCTGCGATGTGGCCGAAGATTTGGTCAAACGCATGGGCGACACTTATCTGCCATCGAAACGATACCATGACTATGCCACCATGCTGGCCGATCCCCAATTAGAAGCCGTGATCATCGCCACGTCGGATGCCTTCCATGTGCCCGCTTCCCAAATGGCACTCGCCGCTGGAAAACATGTGCTTTGCGAAAAGCCTGTAGGTGTGGGCGTTGAAGAGGTCGAGCAACTCGCCACAAGCGTCAAGGCTTCGGGCAAAATCCTGCAGATCGGCCATATGAAGCGCTTCGATCCCGGCCTTGAAGCGGCGCGGGATTTCGTCCGCGATGAAATGGGCCAGCAGCTTGCACTGAAAGCCTGGTATTGCGATTCAACCCATCGTTACACCAACACCGATGCCGTGCAACCCTTGCCCATACTGAGTGCAGGTGCCAAAAAACCTGCCATCAATCCCAAAGCCGATTTGCGCCGTTATTACATGCTGGCCCATGGCTGTCATCTGGTCGACACGGCGCGTTTTCTGTGCGGTGACATTGTTGAAGTGCAAGCCCGCCTCAATGAAAAATTTGGCGCCCATAGCTGGTTCATTGATGTGGCCTTCGCCAATGGCTGTATGGGCCACCTCGATCTGACAATCGCCGTGCGCATGGACTGGCACGAAGGCCTCAGCCTCTATGGCGAGAACGGCAGCATCACCGCCAAGACCTATAATCCCTGGTACTATAAATCCTCCGATGTCGAAATCTTCCACGAGAAAGACGCAACCTATCGCAGGCCGCTGGGAGCCGACGGTCATTTTTATCGCCGCCAACTCGAAGGTTTCGCCGACACAATTCTGGACGGCACTACCATGCGCGGAGCAGATATCGCCGATGGTGTGGCATCGGTTCGCGCCATGGTGGCCATTGCCCAATCGGTGCGTAGTGGTCAATCGGTAAAACTGGCCGACGTGAGCGGACCCGTCTGATGCAGATCGGCGTCTTTGCCAAAACCTTTGCAGGCACTGAAGCCTTGCCCGTGTTGCGGGCCGCAAAAACGGCTGGCTATGAAACCGCTCAATTCAATCTCGCCTGTCTTGGCCTGCCGTCAATGCCCGATGAAATTGCACCTGATGTTCCCGGCATTATTGCCGCAGCCAGCAAACAGACTGGTGTTTCCATCGCCGCAATTTCCGCAACCTACAATATGATCCACCCCGATCCATCCGTTCGCGACAAAGGCCAGCGCCGATTGGGCCACATCATCGCCGCCGCCAAAACCATGGGCACGTCTCTCGTCACATTGTGCACAGGCACCCGCAATGCCGAAGACCAATGGCAGCATCATCCTGACAACACCGCGCTTGCAGCTTGGCGCGATCTGACAACAGAAATGGCCAAGGCCCTTCAAGTGGCCGAACAGCACGGCGTTCACTTGGGTATTGAACCCGAACTTGCCAATGTTGTGAGTTCGGCTGTACACGCAAAGCGATTGCTCGATGACATGCAATCTCCCAACTTGCGCATCATCCTGGATCCCGCCAATCTTTTTGAAACAGCCTCATCACCGGAGCGCCAACGATTGGTTGAAGAAGCCGTTGATCTTTTAGGCCCCCACATCGCCATGGCCCATGCCAAAGACCGCAATGCCAACGGTGAGTTTGTGGCGGCAGGCAAGGGTGTGATCGATTTCAAACATTTCGTCACGCAATTGCGCTGCGCCGAATTTGTTGGCCCGCTGGTAACCCATGGTCTTGCCGAAGATGAAGCGGCGGGCGTTGCACAATTTCTGCGAGGCGTCGTGGCATCATGAGTTTTCACATCTTCAAGCATGATGGTTTGGTGTTTCGCGGGCGCGATACGGGGCAGGGTCCGGCGCTGGTTTTCCAGCATGGCCTAACCGGCGATGAAGCCCAGGTCGCCGACATTTCGCCGGCACAGGGATTTCGGCGGCTGACATTGGAATGCCGCGCCCATGGCCCATCCCAGGCCGGTCCCGCCGAAGCATTTTCAATTCCGCAATTTGCCGAAGATGTTTTGGCCTTCGCCGATGCAAGGGGCATTGAAAAATTTGTCGTGGGCGGCATTTCCATGGGCGCAGCCATTGCCCTGCGGATTGCAGTGATGGCGCCCAGTCGCGTTACAGCTTTGGTCCTCGCCCGTCCCGCTTGGGATTGGCAATCGGCACCTGGCAACATGCAAGTTTTTCAAGACATCGCTGACTTTGTTGAAAAAGCCGACCGGGATGGATTTGCCAAATCGGCCATCGCCAAGAAATTTGCGAAGCAAGCACCTGATAATCTGGCGTCTTTCAACAAGTTGTTTGATCGTGCCGACTTGCCAACCACAGCCGAACTCCTGCGCCGCATTGCCGCCAGTGGTCCAGACGTAACAAAAGCCCAGGTCAAAGCCATCAAAATTCCAACGCTGGTTCTCGCCAACAAGGCCGATCTGGTGCACCCTATGCAACATGGTGAAACGCTGGCCACAACAATTCCGAAAGCCAAATATCTGGAACTGGCACCCAAGGCCACAAGGCGTGAATTGCACCTCAAGCAGTTCCGCGAAGCTCTCAACGATTTTCTCAATCAACAAGGAAACAACTCGTGACGACCAGTTCCAACCGGCCTTCCAAAACCTGGCTCGATGATTTGCCAACCAACCGCCTGCTCGCCGAAATGTCCTTGTGGTCGGCTGATCTCGGCGCAATTGCTGCCGATACGAAGCGTGTGGAGCCCTATACCGATATCTATCATGTTGATGTGGCCGACGGGCATTTTTCACCCGCCCTTTTATACTTCCCCGATTTGCTGGTGGCGGTTCGCAAGGCAACCTCAAAACCTTTGCATGTTCATCTCATGGTGGCAGATGCCGTGTTGCTGAGCCAGACCGAACAGTTCATTGAGGCAGGTGCTGATCTCGTCAGCGTTCATGCTGAAAATGCCAATGCCATGGAAGCACTCGCCATGATCCGTGAAGCGGGCCTCAAAGCAGGTGTCGTCTTGCAACTCCACACCCCGGTCGCCGATGCGCAAAAATTCCTGCCGCATATTGATATGCTCACCCTGCTTGGCACCCGCATTGGCGTCAAAGGCCAAGGCCTCGATGCTGAAGCCAACAACCGCCTGAAACAGGCTCGCGCTCTTGTCAAAACCCACAACAATAAACGCATTATCGTTGCCGCAGATGGCGGCATTCGAGATCATACGGTGCCGGGACTTCGGGCGGCGGGTGCCGAAACCATCGTCATGGGTTCCCTAGCTTTTGGTGCGCCCGATTTGGCCCAGCGCATGGCCTGGGTGCATGGTCAGCAAGAAGCTTAGATGCCGCAACACCTCACACTCGGCATTGACCTCGGCGGCACGCAGTTGCGTGCCGGTGTTGTCGATTCCGAAGGCCGGATTTTGCGACGTGCTTCGGTGCTGACCGATTCAACAGGTGGTCCAACAACAATTATCCCACAAATGTTGGCACTTTCAGCCGAAGTGATTGGCAGTGACCGTTCATTTGTGAAGGCCGTTGGGGTATCTTCGCCGGGGCCGCTGGATTCCGACAGCGGCTACACATTGGACCTGCCAACCTTGCCGGGCTGGACGAATTTTCCCTTGCGGCAAACCCTCGCGGAAAAACTCCAGTTGCCGGTTACATTGGAAAACGACGGCATTGCCGCTGCCAATGGCGAATGGAAATTCGGCGCAGGCAGGGGCCTCAAACATCTGGTCTATGTCACCGTCAGCACCGGAATCGGCGGTGGCGTTGTGGTGGACAATCACCTGATGCGCGGTCGCCGGGGCATGGCAGGCCATGTCGGTCACATGAGCATCGAGGAAAATGGCCCACCCTGTGGCTGTGGCAATCCCGGTTGTTTTGAAGCGCTGGCTTCTGGCACGGCGTTCAACAAGGTGGCCAAGTCACTGGGTTTTGCCAACGCCAAAGCCATGACCCAAGCTGCCCGTGATGGCGATCAAAAAGCCTTGGCAGCCGTGTACCGCGAAGCCATCATGTTGGGCTGGGGCTTCACCAGCTTGTTGCATCTCTACAGCCCTGAAAAACTCATCGTCGGCGGCGGTGTGAGTTCAGCCTTTGATCTCATGCTCCCCACCATCAAAGCCGAAATCCAACGCCGCGCCATACCGGCTTTCCGCAGTGTGGAGATAGAGACGGCGGAATTGGGTGACAATGCAGGATTGGTCGGAGCGGCGTCGCTGGCGATGTGAGGTATTAGTCTTGGGGCCGACAAAGTGACCTCATCCGGCGCGTTGCGCCACCTTCTCCACGAAGGCGTGGAGAAGGGACAATATTTAATACCTGTCCCTTCTCCAACGAAGTTGGAGAAGGTGGATCGCGCGTCAGCGCGAGACGGATGAGGTCCCTTTGGCTCCAGCAATAACCGTCTGGGCGCAGGAATCTCCACTATTCAATCTAGGATTGAAATCCTACGTAAGGCCCCTGCAAGCCTCGCTGGCTCAAATTTGCTCTATCGCGCCACTGCTATACCCACCAAACCAAAAACCGCGCCAGCGACGCTCTATATAGGTTTAAAAGCCTATATGCTGAATTAGATAGCCACGTACCAACACTTCTGTTTCAATGTCCCCTCAAACACCAACCACCCCCCAGAATTCGGAGTAACCCCCATGACCAACATTGCACTTTTTGGCGCAGGCGGAAAAATGGGTGTGAGGTTGGGTCGCAATTTGAAAAATTCGCGCTTTCAAGTCCGCCCGGTTGAAGTAAGTGAGGCTGGTCGCCAACGCTTGCAGGATGAATTGGGCTGGCAGGCCTTTGAACCAGATCAGGCCTTGAAAGACGCAGAAATTGTCGTTCTGGCAGTGCCCGATACAGCGATCGGCAAAGTCGCCCATGGCATCATCGACAAACTGAAATCAGGCACCATGATTGTCATACTAGACGCCGCCGCCCCCTTTGCCGGCCATTTACCGACCCGCAAAGACATCACCTATTTCGTCACCCATCCCTGCCATCCCCCGATTTTCAACGATGAAACCGAGATGGCGGCCAAGCTGGACCGTTTCGGCGGTGTCGCGGCAAAGCAGGCGATTGTCAGCGCGCTGATGCAAGGGCCCGACAGCGACTATGCAATTGGCGAAGAGGTAGCCCGCACCATCTGGGCGCCGGTGATGCGTTCCCATCGTCTCACCGTTGAGCAGATGGCCTTGTTGGAGCCGGGCCTTGCCGAAACAGTTTGTGGATCACTTCTCGATGTATTGCGCGAGGCCATGGATGAAGTTGTGGCAAGGGGCGTTCCCCATGAAGCCGCACGGGATTTTTTGCTGGGTCACATGAACATCATGGCAGCGGTCATTTTCAAGGAACAACCCGGCGTGTTTTCCGATGCCTGCAACAAGGCCATCGAGTTTGGCAAACCCGCACTGATGCGCGAAGATTGGAAAAAAGTCTTTGAGCCAGAAGAAATCGCCGCCAGTATCCGCCGGATCACCTGAGGGCCCTCACTGCCATGACAAAAACCCCTGCACCTGACCTGCCAAATCTGAACGACAGCGCACTCGCCTATCATGCCGAGCCAAAACCCGGCAAACTCGAAATCCGCGCCACCAAACCGCTTGGCACCCAGCGCGATCTGGCCCTGGCCTATTCGCCCGGTGTAGCCGCTGCCTGCATGGCCATCCATGCCGATCCCGCCCAAGCGGCAAGATTGACAATACGCGCCAATCTCGTTGGCGTGGTCACCAATGGCACGGCAGTTTTGGGCTTGGGAAACATCGGCCCGCTGGCGGCAAAACCCGTGATGGAAGGCAAGGCCGTCCTGTTCAAGAAATTTGCCGACATCGATGTCTTCGACATTGAACTGGCCGAAACCAATGTTGACAAACTGGTGGATGCAATTGCAGCGCTTGAACCCACATTCGGTGGCATCAACCTCGAAGACATCAAGGCACCAGAATGTTTTGAACTCGAAGAACGTTTACGCGAGCGCATGAACATTCCGGTGTTCCATGATGATCAGCATGGCACCGCCGTCATCGTCAGCGCCGCCGTATTGAATGCGCTTGATCTCGCGGGTAAAAAACTTGCCGACATCAAGATTGTCGCATCTGGGGCAGGGGCCGCAGCTTTGGCTTGTCTCAATTTGCTGGTCAGCCTGGGTGCCACCCGCGAAAATATCTGGATCAGCGATCTCGAAGGCGTGGTTTACAAGGGCCGTGAAAAACTCATGGACCGCTGGAAATCCATCTTCGCCCAGGAAACCAAGGCCCGAACATTGGCTGACATTATTGCCGGAGCCGATGTTTTTCTGGGGCTTTCAGCGGGCGGTGTGTTGAAGCCCGAACTGCTGAAACAGATGGCGCGTGATCCCTTGATCCTGGCACTTGCCAATCCGCAACCTGAAATCATGCCTGAACTGGCCCATGAAGCACGGCCCGATGCGATGATTTGCACAGGCCGCTCCGACTATCCCAACCAGGTCAACAACGTCTTGTGCTTCCCCTATATATTCCGGGGTGCATTGGATGTCGGTGCCACCACCATCAACGAAGAAATGAAACGCGCCGCCGTCAAAGCCATTGCAGCCCTCGCCCGGGAAGCGCCGTCGGAAGTGGCGGCTAAAGCCTATGACAGCGAAGCAAAACTGTTTGGCCGTCATTCCTTGATACCTTCGCCTTTCGATCCGCGATTGGTCTTGCGCATTGCGCCTGCTGTGGCCGAAGCTGCCATGCGAACCGGTGTTGCAACTGCACCTCTCAAGGATATTGCAGCCTATGCTGAAGGTTTGCAGCAGCTGGTTTTTCGCTCTGGCTTTGTCATGCGCACCATATTCACAGCCGCGCGGAGGGCAGAAGCACGCGTGATCTATGCTGATGGCGAAGATGAAAGAGTGCTGCAAGCCGTTCAGGTCGTACTTGAAGAGGGGTTGGCAAAACCTATACTGGTCGGCCGGCCTGCTGTTATTGAGGCGCGGCTAAAACGCTATGGCCTTTCCATCCGCATGGGTGAAAGCTTCGAAATCATTAACCCGGACGACGATCCACGCTACCGCGATTATGTTGCCACTTACGCCGAAGTTGCCGGTCGCAAAGGTGTCACGCCTGATGCCGCCCGCACCACCGTTCGCACTTCAACAACTGCCATCGCAGCATTGGCGGTGCGGCGCGGTGAAGCCGATGCCATGATTTGCGGACTTGAAGGCCGTTTCCGTTCCAAGCTCCGCTACATCAGCGATATCATTGGACTGGCACCGAATTCCCATGAACTGGCATCAATGGCGCTTCTCATAACTGAGCGCGGCGTTCTGTTTCTCACCGACAGCCATGTGCAAGCCGATCCGACACCGCAGGAATTGGCGCGTACCATCATCCAATGTGTGCATCATATCCAGCGCTTTGGCATTGTGCCGAAAGTGGCGCTGGTCTGCCATTCAGATTTTGGCGATTATGACACGCCGTCATCAGTGAAAATGCGAAACGCTGTTCCAATCATTCGGCAACATCTGCCTAATCTCGAAATCGATGGTGAAATGCAGGTCGATACCGCATTGCTTGAACCCCTGCGTGACCGCAAAATGCCAGGATCAAGCTTGCGGGGCGAGGCCAATCTTCTTGTCTTTCCGGATTTGTCGTCGGCCAATGCCGCCTTGCAAATGGTCAAGGTCTTTGGTGATGCCTTGCCCATTGGTCCCATTCTACTGGGAACCGCCAAACCTGCCCATATTCTGGCAAGTTCCGTAACTGCCAGAGGTGTGGTCAATATGACGGCCATTGCGGCGGCGGAAACCAATTCTGGCCGGTGATTGTTCGGGTGGAGTGCTCGCCAGTCAAATCAAATGCAAGAAAATGATTGGTTTTATCAAGGCCTCTCAGATGACATTGACTCTCAAAGCCATTGGAATAAACTTGCCTTATCTGCTTGGGAATGAAATAAAAATTCCATTCCCTTGCAAGCCGCGACGCGCCAAAAGAAGCACGAGCGGGACAGGGGAGAACATGGTGCCGTCAAACGCGCCAAACCTTTGACCTAGCACGATAAAAGACGTTTGCGGTCTGAACCTGCTTACACCCGTTTTTGCGGGATTCCGGCATTTGAACGGGCGCTGCCGGACGCCCATACCAGGAGCCAATCAATGAAAAAGTTTCTTCTCGCCGCCTCAATGGCAGCCTTGATGTCCACCTCGGCCTTTGCTGGCAACATCGGTGTTTCGATGGCCAACTCGGACACATTCTTGACGGTTCTGCGCAAGGGCATTGAAGCCTCGGCAGCAGCTGCCAATCAGCCAATTCAGATCGAAATCGCTGATGACGACGTTGCCAAGCAATTGTCGCAAATCCAAAACTTCATCGCCTCAAAGGTTGATGCCATCATCGTCAACGCAGTTGATACCTCGGCAACCTCGCCCATGACCAAGCTTGCCAACGATGCAGGCATTCCTATCGTTTATGTAAATCGTCAACCAGCTGACGTTGATGCCTTGGGTCCAAAGGGTGCGTTTGTTGCGTCGAACGAAGTTGACTCGGGCACGCT